>CAZMJG010000172.1:0-1512 GCA_964566675.1 uncultured Gammaproteobacteria bacterium | reverse complement strand
CTTTTTAATTCAGCTTTTTCGTTCTTTTTTAAAAAGCGTAAGCGATTTTTTGGAGGACGTCCTACTAATCCCATATTGCCTCCTTGTTAATTTTCCTCCCCTTAAATAGTATTATACTACTTTATTTAATTTATTTATATTCATGCGGGATGACCCACTAGTACTCGATTTCTTAAATGATTCGGTTTATAATAGATATAGAAGATAAGGAGGTTTATATGAAACCTGCAACTTCTATTATATACCCGTTCAAGCTGAATCTGCAAATTTTAAACAGCAGCAAACATGACGGTATTGAGCTTAATACGTTGAAAGTTGTCAGTAATTCTTGAGGTTAACTCATTTTTTATTTTTGGAATCTCTTCAAAAAAGAATTTCCTTATTTCCTTTTTGAAGTCTATAAATTTCTCATAACATTTGTTATACGTTTTTCTCTCTCTTAAAACTTTCCATAAACGCTCAATCGGGTTCAGATTAGGAGAATATGGCGGTAGATAATGAATTTTGATTTTTGACGTCTTAAGATACTCTTCAACCTTCTTATTTTTATTGGAGCGTCCATTATCGCAAATGATATGGATCGTTTTTGCCTCTGAAAATACTTCTAAAGCTTTGAAAAATGTGATCATGCTATCTGCATCCACTGTATCAAATTCTTGAGCAAACACCTTCATTCCTTCAAGAGCCAAAGCTCCAATAAAATGCATCCGATATTGAGCACTTGTTGTTGGCAACGTCTTGATTTCACCGCTCTTTATCCATCCACAAACCGCTTTGGATTGAAATTCTGGATGCACTGCATCCAAAAAAAACAACTCCTCATCCTCTTTAAGAGAATCTTTTAGAACTTCATACGCTTGAATAAAAGCTTCTTGCTTTTCCGGATCCAGTTTCCCAGGGACTTTAATCGGTTCTTTGTAGACAAAACCTTGTGTTTTTAGCCAAAATGTCATCCCCGAGACGGTGTAGTTAGCACCATATTTAGTCCTGACATAGTCGCAAATGTGCTTTGCATAGAGATATGTTGTTTTCTTGAGATGCTCGATTAATTCTCTACTCTCCGACTCACTTAATTTACTGAAACTTCCCCCTCTTAGGTCGTGTTGCGTTTTCTTCTCAGTCTCATATTCTGCTAGGTAGCGATAAACACTGTCTATGCTTATCCGATGTGCTTGAGCAATCAATTCGACTGACATTCCCTCGCTTTTAGCTAAAATCACACACAAGCGAGTATGCTCATGCTTATCCTTCGTTTGTCTAGCACGTCTTTCAAGTTCGAGTTTTAATTCAGGGGAAATGTTCATTGCGATTTCTTTGAAAAAATTAGGTTATCACTCTAACCATTTTCTCATTCACTTATCAATAGTTTTTTATATTCAGCTCAGATCAGTATATTATCGAATCAAACTAAATCATGCTCACACGTATTGGAAAGAGATTGCCCAAAGCCGGAGTCGAACCGACGACCTTCGCATTACGAATGCGCTGCTCTACCAACTGAGCTATTTAGGC
>CAZMJG010000171.1:0-1542 GCA_964566675.1 uncultured Gammaproteobacteria bacterium | reverse complement strand
GCATACAAAGCGTCAAGACATTGCAATCGAATGGTTCAAAGTATTAAAAAATGAATATCCTGAATTTAAAGATTATTCGCTGATCCTTGCTGGAAGTGTCATGCCGGAAGATCAAGAATATCTTCAGCTACTCAAAGGACTTGCATCAAATCGTGATGATATAGTCTTTCAAACAAATATTTCTTTTGAAAAACTTAAAAATCTGTATAGCGAATCCTCCTTTTACTGGCATTTTACTGGTTGGGAAGTAGACGAAAAAACCCATCCGGAGGCTGTGGAGCATTTGGGAATTACGCCGCTTGAAGCTATGAGTAGTGGTTGTATTACATGTGCCTACGATGTCGGCGGGCCTTCAGAAATAATTAAGCATAAAGAAACAGGCCTCCTTTTCAAAAATCAGCAGGATTTATTTGCAGATATGAGAAATATATTAGTGGATAGTGAACACCAATCTCAGCTACGAGCCAATGCAAAAGAATATGTACAGAAAAATTTTTCATATGATGTCTTTAAACAGCGTGTTGAAGAAGTTATTTCATTGACATAAGTAATATGGATATTTCAGTCGTCATACCTGCCTACAAAAAGACAGATATGTTTATTGACAACTTGGAACATAATTTGCCATATCTTAAAGATACTCAAATCATTGTGGTAAATGATGATCCAAATCTCTCAATTGCTCAAGTATTATCACGCTGGCCAGATATTATACTTATCGAAAATAGCACCAATCTAGGCTTTGCCGGAGCTGTACACAAGGGCCTATTACAGGCTAGCACCTCATATGCTATGCTACTCAACACAGATGTCAAATTGAATGATGCTAGTTATACCACAGCGTTATCTCACTTCTCTACTGAACCTGACATATTTGCAATTTCATTTGCCCAGATCGAAAAAAATGGTGAGACCGTTGGGAAAAATCGCATTTACTGGGAAAATGGATTTTTCCAGCATAGTCGTGCTCCTGATCTCATTTTTGGCCCAACAGGATGGGCAGAAGGAGGTAGCTGCATACTGGATGTAAGTAAATATAAAAAAATTGGAGGCTTCGACTCCCTATACAGCCCCTTTTACTGGGAAGATATAGACTTATCCTATCGTGCATGGAAACAGGGATATAGAGTATTGTTCGATCCATCAATAGTGGTCGAGCATCATCATGAATCTACAATCAAATCCTATTTTTCTTCCATGTTTGTTACGTCTATTGCCTATAGAAATCAGCTACTTTTTATTTGGAAAAACATACAAGATAACGACTTACGCACTCAACATACAACCGCCATAATCAAACAATTTTTGCGAAGTATACCCGCAGATCCCGCATTTATATCGGGATATTTTCGCGCATTAATGAAAAAACGTGATATTATGAACTCAGTAAAATCATTACGCACTGATCATGAAATACTTGCTCAATTTACTAAATAAAAAAACAACTTATTTTGTCCTTATTTTTATCATTATTGCCAGTTTATTGCATGCCTTTCATATCCACTGGCCCTGCATTAATTCAGATGAAGCTTCGTTTGCGTA
>CAZMJG010000170.1:0-1627 GCA_964566675.1 uncultured Gammaproteobacteria bacterium | reverse complement strand
TCCAATACTCGAATACTGCAAATACATACTTTTTGAAGCATATGAAAAAATCACTATCGAAAGACCGGAGAAATTCGGCGGGAATGTAGTATTGCACTCCTATGATGAACTTGAGACACAATATGCAAGTAAAGCAATTCATCCAATTGATTTAAAAAACACGGTCGTAGATTTACTCGACAAACTCATTGAGCCTGTACGCCAACATTTTGAAATCGATGAATATGCAGCGGGACTTTTGAAACAGGTTCGTTCATACGAAGTGACACGCTGATTAGGCTACCTTTTTTTCCTTTACACGCGGCATATCAAAAAAATATTTTTGTGGCTCTCTCACGGCTGCTTGCATTTTATCTCTTCGTTCTTTTATTCTCTTGGGCTCGTTAAAGAATGCATGCAACAGATGATTAAACGTATACTCACCTTTATAAAATAAGACATGTAATCCTTCTTTGGTCGTTTCTCCTATATCAGGTATGCCTGAATATTTATTTGAGCTAATAATATCTTTTAATTCTCCCTGACTTAATTGCATGGTATCTATAGCACTAGCGAGTTGGATATACCAACAATTATCAGCAGCCTCTCTCAACTGCCCTACTTTCTGACCTGCAGATAATCCCTGAATATTATCGGTAGTTGATTCAAAAGAAACACCAAGCGGTACTTCTATGCTATTTCCACGAATAGTTATTTTTGCCGTGTTCAAATTTTTAAAGGCTTCTGAAATTTTTAGCACATCTTCTGCAGGTGTATCTTTATTGATACCCAATAAAAAGGAACCAGCCCGATTGGCCACCGTAAGATGTGAAAGTGTATTTGCTGGCAATACTTTTTTTATACTATCCCAGAGCCCAAATTTCACATTGTCTCCTTGTAGGTAATTGAGCTTATTTGCCTCTTTTAAAAATTTTCCTTCAACTGCAATGACGTCCGTAAAAGCATTTTCACTATAATGATCCATAAAATCGGCGAACGTAAGGATATCATCATCGAGCAATTGATCATATACCACCTGTTCGATAAACTCCAATACAAATTCCCGTTGTTTTGTGCCTCCAGATTTTCCATCAGCTTGAACTGCAGCATCTATAGCTGCCTGATATTCCTGATGCTTTTTTCGATGATATTGCAACTTACTTTCAATTGATACAAATTCTTCTGGATAGACATGTGGTTTCTTGGCTATACGTTTCAGCTGATCTTCAATGCTTATATTGTGTTGTAAATGCGTGATAAACATTTCCCGCAACATTTTATTAATCTCATTTTTAGGCAAAATTACTCCGCGTTGGAGATAGAGTGAATATAATTTGTCACCGATTGGAGAACCAAATGTTTCACTATGTTCAAATTTACTGGTAATGGTTTCTGCTACGATGGTATTTTCCCCTTCGTCTTTGCGATTCCATGTAATAGTTGCTAGTTCATTTTGTAATGACTGCTGAAACTCATTAAATTCGACCTGTTGCTCTGAAGTGAGTTTGCCAAATATAGCCACCGCAAACTCATCACCGCCATATCTACATTCAAGTAAAGGAAGATTTTTGTATTTCTTACAATGTTCCGTAATACGCTGCGCAATTCTATTTAAGTTATAATCCGCAGCGCCCAGTATATCCATTTG
>CAZMJG010000169.1:0-1656 GCA_964566675.1 uncultured Gammaproteobacteria bacterium | reverse complement strand
ACGAGGTAAAAAAAGATGCCACTCTCATCCAAGAAACACGGGCTATGTTGAAAGGACAAGGGGCAGTATTTACGCGCTCTCGCATATTTTTGGAAGATGTAAGCAGAGGCAAAACATTAGTAGATGTTATTGGTCCACATAATGAAGATAGATTTACAGCAGCAGAGCAGTCATTAAGTGGTATACCTACGGGATATTTTGAATTTATGAATGTCCTTACGGGTTATAAAGAAAGTAACACAGAGGGTGACAGAGATGGCAGATTTAGTAATATGCTTGACATCGCACAATTTAAGCCCGAAGCTATTGCCCAACGCGCAAATGATCTGGCTAATCTAGGTTTCGCTCCACCGTTGAGTAGCGACCCCATGAGAGTATTTGGTGAATTACAGAGGCGGATACAAAGAGGACAAATCAAAGCAGACACGATGTATGATGTCATAAAGGGTTTCACGGATGATTTTAAAGAAATATCGTTAGCTAAATAAATATATGGAACTTACTACTCAAAAACTTATACATATACTACCTATTGATGAAGAAGTACGAAAAGATATTCTTCAAAGATGGGACACAATGGATCCCGATGAAAAGTTTCAAACGGAGAGAATACTTTGGGACACTTATTATGAATTATTCCGCATTCGTCTTGAAAAAAATTTGCAACTGAAACTTTCGCAACTAGGCGAAGAAAACTCTGATATGGAAGCAGACCCAGAATTTTATAAAAGAGTTTCAGAGCAAACTGAAAAAGAAATGCAGTCTGAAAATTATAAAACCGCAGACGTATCTGAACTAGGAAATGTTAGAACTAAGCTTGAAGAACTCATGAAAATTCATGCAATACAATAATATGGAAATATCAGGACAAACAGAACCACCTCTGCAATCTCCCCAACCCGAGGCCATTTTAATTCCCCCTTCCTCGGAACAAGTAGGATCTCCTTCACAACAGAATGAAGAATTAACAACAACTACTATTGTAGAAGAGCTATCCGATGGAATAAGAGAAGGTTATACTCCGTTGCCAAAACAAGTGAAGGATTATCGGCAAATTGGGGAACTGGCTAATATGATATCCGCGATGGGAAATACTAATCCACCCACAGAACCTGAACATATAGCAGTTCAATCAGAACCTAAAATGACTGTATTACAAAAGATCGGACATCTATTGAAGAATCTTTTCACATTTTGGCGAAAGAAAGGCATCACTCCTCAGTTGCCATCGTCTCTCCCAGAAGCCTCATGATGACTTCTTTTTTATATCGACGATCACCGCGCGAATTGATTCGGATTGCTGGGAGCTTGCCTTTTTTACCCCAGCGCTTAATGGTGAGGGGTGAAACACGAAGCAAGTCCGAGACTTCTTTAATGGTCAGAAGATCGGGTAAGTTATCAAGAGATACAGAAGGTTTGTTTTTGGCTTTGTCTGACATAGTACGTGATGGATTATACGAAGGAAAATGTATATTGTCAAATGAATAAGAAATGTATAAAAATTATATTTACTTTTGGTAAAAAAAGATGTATCCTAAAATATATTGTATCTTCTATGAATTTAAAAAAAATAATATCTAATACTCGCGGTGAGGCTACCTCACTAGTCATCCTAGTGAGTATGATTGTGATTACATTGGGTGTGTTGACTGGCAC
>CAZMJG010000168.1:0-1661 GCA_964566675.1 uncultured Gammaproteobacteria bacterium | reverse complement strand
AATATAGATGCTGTCCACATTGCTATATTTGCCAGAAAAAGTGTACGAAGAGGATTCACTCCAAGACCTACTTTAGATATGATAATCCCACCTAAGATAAAACCCATGCTTAGAAATCCCCATAAAATTCCCCATGTTTGCACATTTACTAAGGTCAGACCATAAGCATCCATAAGAGACATGAATACACCGCCTAAAAAGTTATTGATTGCTGCAAAAAATATCAATGCAAAAAGGCCAGGGACACCTTGTATAGTTTTGATTGTACCTCTAATATCAAGCCTGGGTTGTCCTTCAATATGTACTATATCTTTTTCTGGAATTGAGATGGTATACACATGCACAAGCGCTACTGCTGTCATAATAACCGCTATAATGAGGGCTGATTGTATACCCCAAAAACCCAACACTAAACCACTTGCAAAAGATGTAATAGAAAAGGCTATTCCCATCATTGATCCTGAAAGCCCATTTGCCTTATCCCTATCTTCTTCAGAGACTAAAATAGTAACCGTTGTAGGTAACGTAATATTACGTATATTTCCCGCTATTACCCCACCCATAAGCAACAACACCAAAATCCAAAGCTGTATGCTTTGTACTTGCAAGAAATATTCTTCAGGGGTTGCAAGATAAAAAATAAGGCCTGCGATAAAAAAAATAAGTGTGGCTATACTCGAAATGATAAGAGCTGTTTTCTTTTTATGATGATCTACCATAGAACCAAACCATATGCTTGAACAAGCAGTTGCTACTAAGTAAATACCCGCTAAATAGGAAGTAGCAAGTACTGATTTCGTTTCTAGATATAACCAGAACGTCACAACAAACCAAACAAAACTATTAGTTACACCCGCTATGAGAGAATTGGCAAGAAGCCAATAAAAAGTTTTCACAAAGGTAGTATAACAATTTACGTTTGTCTAGGGATGTCTTTTTTTTATATAATGGCTTCATTATCACTTAGAATAAATATATGTCTTACACAGTCACAAAATACCCACACGGAACATTTTCTTGGTGTGATCTTTTTTCAAAAGATATACAAACTTCAAAAAAATTTCTTGAATCTTTGTTTGGTTGGACAAGTGTAGATATGCCAACCGGTGAGGGCCGTCCAGATTACACCATGTTTTATCTTGATGGTCATGATGTCGCAGGAGGAAGCCCTACTTTTGAAACTTCCATGCCATCTTTTTGGAGTAGTTATGTTTCTGTAGACAATATTGATGAGATAGTTTCACAGGTCGAAAAATTAGGGGGGAAAATCACTATGCCTGCAATGGATGTTCTCGACTCAGGTCGAATGGCAACTATTCAAGATCCAACTGGCGCAAGTGTGAATATCTGGCAACCTAAAAAACATATTGGGGCACGTATCATAAATACGATTGGGGCTATGTGTTGGAATGAATTATATACTCGGGATATGGAGACTGCAAAAATATTTTATGGAAAACTTTTTGGTTGGACTTTTGAACAACCAAAAGAAATGGAAGGATATACCGTCATTAAAAATAATGGTCGCAGCAATGGTGGTATCTTTCCTATTCTTCCTGAAATGGGTAGTATGCCTCCCTGCTGGATGGTGTATTTTACTGTCAAGAATCTTGACGAATCAGTATCGAAAGTAAAAGAGCTCGGTGGTCGAGTATATATGG
>CAZMJG010000167.1:0-1790 GCA_964566675.1 uncultured Gammaproteobacteria bacterium | reverse complement strand
TAAAGAATGCCTTGTTCCTTGTAAAATCTATATACCTGTACTGCATCCTCGCGTGATACTACATTAAGTTTCTTGAAGATTGAATGGAGGAGCGGTCACTATAATAAATGCTTATTAAAGGAGTCCCTGTTCTTTATAAAAGAGAAATACTTGTACTGCTTCTTCGCGAGTTGAAACATTGAGTTTACTCAAAATACTGTGTATATAGTTAGCCGAATTGCCCCTGGAAATATTCAACTTTCTAGCAAGAGCTTCGTTTGTGATAAGATTTTGAAAGGCAACCCTTTTTCTTTCTTCAAAATTTGAGATCTCTACAGGTGTCATGCCTGATCTAGTTTCATCAGTTAATATCGCAAATTCAGGTTTATCGGCTAGTTGCTCCAAAGCATGTATTTCGGTAGGAGATAGGACTTGTTGCGGATTTAAAGGTACAATCGCGCTGTAGTCTCCCGTGGGTAATAATTTAGCCCTCTCTGACTTTGTCATAGTGCTTGCTTTTGCCTCAGATGTAGCCTCTTCAATTTCTTGTTCATATATAGTATGAGGTTTAAAAAATTCTAAAGCTTCTCGGGTTAATTCATCTTTATATAAAAGCATTTTGTCATATATTGACTTCATATGTCCAGCTACAGTTCTTTCTTCAATATTGAGTCGTCCAGCAATTTCAGCGTTTGTGAGACCCTCGCCAACAACAATATTTGCCACCTCATATTCACGTTCTGTAAGAAATCTTTTTTCTGGCTGAAGTTCTCCAGATTCCGAGCTAGGTGTTCTAGATAAATTAACTGAAATATACTGAGGTGAAAGCCTATCATAGGCTTCATCTGCATATAGGTCTTCACGTTCTGCTACACCGAGTTTTTTTTGCACACTACTACTTAACGTTTTAACATATTTGGGAGATATAAGTAGCTCTCTAGCAATTTCATTATTGGTAAACCCTCGTGAAAGTAAGTGATATGCTTGTATTTCGGTATCAGATAGCCGTCCTGTTTGGATTGCTATTATCCTATGCAGACATCCGTGTATATAGCTTTGCTTCTTTCCTAAGGTATCAGCAATTTGTTCAGCATTTAAACCTTGAGCAATGAGATCAGCTATTTCTTTTTCGTGGGGCGCAAGGCGTGATAGATCAGAATTTTGAGATAAAACATCTTGTAATACTTCTGGCGATGAGGGCATCTGCTGGCTAATACCCTCTGCCTCTTCATAGAATTTTTTCCTGATAGCTTCAACTTGTGATTTATAGGTAGTGAGGGTAGTAGGTTTAATATCCATCTTATTTGCAATTTGGGAATCATTTAAGCCTTGATCTTGTAATTCCAATAGTGTACGCTGCGTTTCTGTGAACAGATGATCGGGTAAAAGTGGAGGATCGCTCAGAGGAGTTTGCTCTGAGGCTGTAATACTATATGCATCTGTCTGCCTTATTTGAGGTTCCTCAATGGGAGTCCCCGTATCCTCTGTGGGCTCCTGTTTTTGAGTATTTCCTGAAATAGGTAAGTAGTAGTCCATTTCCATGCATATATTATACACACTAGATGCGTATTTTGAAAGGTGTAAATTATTGGTTTTAGTTAGATAAGTCCTTCTTCTTTGTAAAATCTATACAGCCTTACTGCGTCATTCCGTGAGAAGATATTTAATTTATTTAGTAATGCCTGAATATGATTTTTCACCGTCCCGACATTCATTCCGAGAGATGCGGCAAGCTGCTCATTGGTGCGAAGATACATCGCCACCCAGATCTAAATCGGATGACGGTATTGGTGATTCTCTATGGTATTCTG
>CAZMJG010000166.1:0-1943 GCA_964566675.1 uncultured Gammaproteobacteria bacterium | reverse complement strand
GCTCCCCGATGAGGATTCGAACCTCAAACCTTGAAGTTAACAGCTTCCTGCTCTACCGTTGAGCTATCGGGGATAACGAGTTACAAAGTGCGTGATTGTTATTATACAATCCCAGTTCACAAATGGAAAGAGATTTAAATAGCCGTCAGAAAGGCAAAGTCATCGGCATATCGCCACCATCTCCACTATCCTCCATATATTTCTTCCAATTCACACGTATCGGCACTTTTCCCATCTCATTCAAATAGTATATTTCTCCCTTCTCAATACCATAATCAAACAATTTTTTAGTCACCATCACATCGTCCATACAATATTTTTTGAGCTCATCCCATTTACCTTCCTTAAAATAGTCGATAGCCATAAGGCCATGGCCTGTTTTCTTTTCATTAAGGGTTGCAGAAGCTACATCATTGAGGCCAATTCTTTTACCAATTTTTTCTTTAATATCATCTAATATATCAAATAGAGAAAAGACCTCAACTTTACCTGGATAGTATCCTTGAAGAACAGGTAAATCAAAAGAACGAATATTATACCCCACAATATATGAAGACTTTTCAAGTATAGGATATAGCTTACTTAGCTCTGATTCTGTAAAAACCGTCCCCTTATTTGTCGCATAATCATATATAGCAACCACTGATATGCCAAGTTTAGCATGGTCAGATTCTTCACGAAAAGTCTTCTGTGTTTCAAGATCAAGTACTACAGGAAATTTTTGCATGATTAATTTTCTATTAAACTTGTTTCTTTAAAAATTTCTGCTTCAAAAGCAGGAATTTCTTCATGTGCTGGATCTGAGTGAATAAGCCGCACTCTGTTGAGCTGATCCTGATAATTCCAACGCATTTCATTGACCAGTCTCATAAATGCCTCCTGATCCTTGACTGCGATATTCTTCACTTCTTGTCGATAGAATTCATCCAGCTTACCGAGGCTCCAAAGAGCATCAATCAAGTCAGTATTACGAAAATTGACAATGGAAATATTACCTGTCACAGGGCGAATCTTAAAATTCATAAGGCGGACTTCATAAACCATTTGTTCCACCGGAGGTTTATTACCAAGAGTATTCTGTTGGAATTGTTTTATTGCCTCATATACATCTGTTTTTTTTGAAGTTTTCATACGTTATAATAAGGAAATGATAAAACAGCAGTTACAAACAGACCAAATTCAAGCTATGAAAGCTAAAGATTCTGTCAAGTTAGATACGCTTCGTTATATTTTAGCACAAATTAAATATCAGGAAATCGAAAAAAAAGTAGAACTCACTGATGAAGAAGTAGTACAAGTCATGCGTAAAGAGACAAAAAAGCTTCAAGATGCTATTGAATCATTTAAAAACGCAAATCGAATAGATCTTGCGGCTGAATATCAAGCCCAACTTGATATATATACCAACTACCTTCCCGTTGAAATGTCTGATGAAATGCTGATACAAGAAGTACAAAAAGTCATAGATAATAACAAGGAGCTTTTCAAATCTAATCCCAATGCACTTATTGGTATCTGTGTGCGTGAACTTAAATCAAAAGCAGATTCTTCGCGTATTTCACAGATAGTACGAAAAATGCAATAGTACTCTTTTTTTGTTATAGTAATAGCTATGTTACCACTACGTCGTATTATTGTCTTACTTATAGCTAGTTTTTTTATCATGTCTCTTACTAAAAACATTATGGAGTATCGTAAAAATTTGGCTTTTTATCAAGATTATAAAAATGAATATCTAAAGGAAAAAAAACACAATGAAGAACTGAAAACTGAATACGTTAAGACGCAAGATGTTTATGAATTTGAAAAAACAGTACGAAATAGACTCAATCTCCATAAAAAAAATGAAGTAGTTCTGATTGTACCCGAAGCGACTCCGACCATAGTAATCTCCACTCCAACCCCAGTACCCAATTATCAACAATGGGTTGATATATTCTTCA
>CAZMJG010000165.1:1694-1956 GCA_964566675.1 uncultured Gammaproteobacteria bacterium | reverse complement strand
TCTCCCTATGAAATGGCATAGTGAACAAACGCAACTAGAAAGAATGATCCCTATTTACAAAGTCCCCCAAAATGATACCCAACCCTTAACCAATGAGGCAATAGAATCACTTCGGGAACTCGGGCATATTCTACGGGGTATATATAACCGGATGAAACAAGAAGGATATGATATAATAGATGACAGGATAATTTGTCTTGCCACAGGTAAGGAATATGAGCCATATGAAAACAAAGAAGAACAATATTTTGACCGAGATTCA
>CAZMJG010000165.1:0-1684 GCA_964566675.1 uncultured Gammaproteobacteria bacterium | reverse complement strand
AATAGATGTTTCCTTTCTTTTCATAGGGTGTAAAACTCCGGAAGCATCCTCCACTACTTGATCTATGCCCGTAAAAGTACAGATGAGCCGGATAATCAGAAGAATTCAATCCACTATCAGTACAATGAAACCTCTCGCTTTGCACATCGTGAAGGCCTTCCGATAAGCGCCATTGATATTGAAGGGTTTTGTATGTCTGGTGTCATATCAGAAAAGCACTCTGCATTTAAGGAAACAACAGATTTGATTATAGGGGTGAATGGACTGGTACAATACAAGATAGAACGGCCAAAATTTCACCGACTCATACACTTTTTGAATGAAGGATACTTTAAAGGTGTTATTGTATTGTGCTGGGACAGAATCAGTCGAAATAAAGGAGACGAAACCATTATACGTAAACTCATGAAAACCGGGGCAGATTTTCGCTTCGTTCTTGCCACCTATGACAAATCAAGCGCCGGGGCACTCCACATGGACATTGACGGCATGTTTGCCGAGCATCATTCGCGGGTAACCAGTGAAAAGGTCAAATTGACAATCAAAAACCAGCGCGATAAAGGTTACTACTTATTCAAAGCCCCGGTAGGGTATGTGAATACCGGCACAGTTGATCACAAACCAATAGACCCGGTTAAAGGCCCATTTATTACCACATTATTTGAACTATATGCTACCGGAACGTGGAGCCTCGAAGCCCTGGCTACATGGGCAAAAGAAAATGGATTTACCCTCGCTGCGCGGCGCAGAAGGATGACCCAAAAAGAAAAAGAATTAGAGGAAATTACAGATGCCCCGGCTACTGTGGAGGCAGTTGAACGCTTACCGACATATACAGCCATTCAAAAAATATTAACCAATCGCTTTTATACCGGAAAGATAAAAAACAGTCAGGGAGAATATATACACAGCAAGAGCCATACTGCCCTTGTATCAGACGATTTGTTTTTTAAAGTACAACAAGAATTGAAAAGAAAGAAAATATGTGTAAAATACCTGAAGAGAATTGATTATCCGTTAAGAGGAGTATTACGTTGTGGAGGATGCTTCCGGAGTTTTACACCCTATGAAAAGAAAGGAAACATCTATTATGGGTGCCGCTGTACCTCCGAGTGTATTAATAGTTTTAGGAATTTACGGGACACGAAAATAATTCAGATGGTAGGAAAAAGTATGTCAGACTTAATCATTGGTGAAATCGACAAAGAAAAATTAAACAATGAAATGCAAAATGAAAAAAGTCTTCTTGAAAAATTACGGTTGGAGAACCTGGAGAAACATGCAGGCAAAGAAAAAAGATTAAAAGAGGAACTTTCTTATTTAATGGAAAACAAATTGCAACTGCTTAAAACAGGCGTCTATACCCCCGAAGCCTATATTGAAGAAAAAACAAGACTGGAACGTGAACTGATAGCACTTGATAATGAAGAAGGGAAAAGCACATCAATATCCGAAACTATTGCAAATGTTATAAAACTTTCCGAACTCTTAAAAAGGCTTAAAATACTGTATGAATTCGGAAGTGTATATGAAAAAGAAGAAATTATCAATTTGGTATTTTCCGAACTGAATATTTTTGAAGAAAGCTTGATGTATAAATGCGAAAATGGGTTTTCTGTATTACAAAGCCGTCTTGTTCCTAATTGTGCACCAAACGAGTGGCTTTCAGAACCATCCTGTTCCC
>CAZMJG010000164.1:0-1956 GCA_964566675.1 uncultured Gammaproteobacteria bacterium | reverse complement strand
GCTGCCCAGCAAGGATTCGAACCCTGATAAACTGGTTCAGAGCCAGTTGTCCTACCATTAGACGACCGGGCATGGATTACGTACGTTCTATTTTATCATACTTATCCTCATATTTGAGCAGACCAAAGAGCAAGGGAAAGAGCAACATATTCTGCTGAAGCGTAAGCCAGTAGTGGTCAAACATCCCTGTGATACATATCGCCATGATTAGAGCCCGGCCTGTGTCATGCTCCCAGATTCTTTTCAAATAAGGGTAGAGGAGATACACTGCATATAAAAACAACGGGATACCCAGCTCAGTAAGACTGAGTAAAAAAATATTATGCACCGGCTCAAGAAAGTGGTAAGGATACGGGTTGGGTATGTGGCTTTGCGCATAGAGATAATTTCCAAGTCCCGTACCGAGAGGATGTTGACCCAATATATGAAGAGAACTGGAAGCAAGATACAGTCGCTTGGCGATAGTATTTGGGTCGCCATGCCCCATGGAAAAAAAGAAACCTACAAAAAAAACTACTGCAATTTTTGAAAGATTGCAGAGCCAGCATGCCCGGCGTATATCACGAAGAGCATAATAAGTTGTGATCAGGACATGAGTCATAATGGCAACTTTTGAAAAAGAAAGAAAGACGAGCATACTACATATCCCAAGCAATATATATTTGGGTAAAGTATAAAGTGAACATTTTTTTGAAAAAAGGACAAATGTATATACGAGCAAATAAAAACCAGCCAATGAATTTGGATGTGAGAAAGTCCCATACGGTCTGAGTATCTCTAAACCATTCACCGAGACTTTGGCGATACTAGCAGAAGATATATCAAAGCTTCGTTCTCCTAAAAAATACCAAATACCTTGCATGGCTGAACCTTGTGTCATTTGCAACAATGCTAACAATAGTTGTAGAAAACCCATGCCAATCAAGATATAAAGGATTTTTTTATACTCAAATTTTAAATTTTGAGCAATGATACTCAAAGCCGCAATCTCTACCATCTTAATGATACGAAATAGCAAAATATATGGCGATTGCGCAATAGCGATATGAAGAAACATTAGAAGTATAAAAATTACAAAGGATTTATGGGTATGTTGATACAGTGTCCGAATATTTATAGCTATAAGTACTATCGCAATGATGTCCGACAGATACAGTACAGGAGCCAAATAATCAATCTTTACACCTGATATATAAGAAAAATTGAAAAAAAAGAAGTGCCCGAGTTGCACAGGAAGCAAAAGTAGCAAAAGGTAGAGAAGTATCGAGGAAATGCGTTGGATCACAATAATTATTGTACCTGCGAACTTTCACGCAGTATCAATGATAATGATGGCAATAAATCCATATAAATTTGAGGCTTAAAGACAATAAAAAGTGTTGGTTTTGTATCATCATCGGTGCGATTGCGTTTTATATTATTTATAGGTTGTGCCGTAATAATATTTCCACTTATCTTAAGAGGTTTTGGATGCATCGTTCCTGATACTGGAGGATTATATCCTAAATCTATATTTCTCGCCATAAAAATGCCATTGAGTTCTACAAAATCTGAGTGAACATTTATTGCACCTGTAGCTATAATTGCAGCTGATCTTTTTTGTTGGTTAAAAATATCGCCATTGCCTGGCATATCTGCGAAGGTTAGATCTCCCTGAATAATGAGGATATAGTTACGAGCATTGTTTGGTATACGATTAGCATTTTGATTATTAAAAGTCGTGCTAGCTTTAATGATATTTATGCTATCTGACTGTACCTGAGAGGGTTGGGTAATGATCTTTACATTTTTTTCTGATTCCGCATAGGAAAGGAATGATGTGAGATCATTGAGAAAACTATTATCGTCGGCAAACAGACTACGCTCCCATCTACGTTTGGAAGGATACTCGGTATTGGAACCTACTTCAATTGTTTTTGAGTTAGCTGTGAGTACTCCTGCATTGCCGATAAGTGG
>CAZMJG010000163.1:0-1961 GCA_964566675.1 uncultured Gammaproteobacteria bacterium | reverse complement strand
GTGGTATTACGGTAGGAGATGTAGCCATGGGTACTGCTGCGCACATGAATAATCCTTTAGTATTTCAATTGATTCGTGAAACGGATTGGGATTTTTTAGTGTTACAAGATAATCAAGGACGGTTCGCATTGGACTCTGCTGTTTTCCCTCCAACATCCGGAAGTAAGGTCATAGAGGGACATTTGAAAATAAGAGACTCTTTGCACTACTATCACTCTTGCGCAAAAATGATTTGGTTTTCAGGTTGGGGTTTTAAAGATGAAGATACTTCAATGATTAATCAAATAACAACTAATTATAGAGTACTTAATTCTATTGCTAAGGATGTCATTGCTCCTATCGGTAGTGCTTGGAAAAGTTCAATTATTAAAAGACCATCATTGGATTTGTGGAGTGGAGATGCGGTACATCCCGATATTACGGGATCTTTTTTAACTGCAAGTGTGATTTACGGAGTGATTACTCAAAAGGATGTGACTGCAAACGCATTTAATCATACTTTGCCCCCAATAGATGCCACCTATCTTAAATCTATAGCACAAATGACACTCAGTGATGTTACTATCCGACAAAAGAGTAATTTGAAAGGTGTAGAGTCTGTAAATATTTCGTGGGATAAATCTAAATCAATTATCCAAGGGTCATCAGGAAGGGTTTCGTACCAATGGTACTTCAACAATAGCTTTTTGAGTTCCTCTAAAGATTCTATCTTAAAACCAGCTAAGTCGGGTATCTATCGCTTATGGGCTCAAGATAGTTTAGGTTATTGGCAAAAATCTTGTGATCTTGAGGTGTCTGCTACTGCTAACATTAATCAGAACATCATTCAAAGCGTGCCCGTATCAATTTTTCCGAACCCTGCAAGTAATGCTCTACATATTAAAAACATCAGGAAGGACATTCATTTTTTTAGAATTTATTCATTGATAGGCGATCAGGAGCTATTAGTAGAGAAAAGCGCAAATGAAATGAGTATAGATATTAGCCGATTATCTACGGGCATACATCTTATTGCTTGTCTTGATAAAGACAAGCACAAAATAGGTGATGTACAAAAATTTTTGAAGCAATAAGGTGTTCTGGTATTTCAAATTAATTTCTTTATGAGAGAATTAATTACTTTTTGTCTCATAAAAACCATGTTTCGTCAAATACTTAGATTGCTTTCGGATGAGGTCTTTTACTTTCACATAAAAAACATGAAAAACTACGCCATACTATTTGTTTTTTTAGTGTCCATATTCAGTGTAAGTGCACAGAGAAATATTAAGGTAATACTGACATTACATACGGGGTCAATAGATGCAAACATTGTATCAAGTACTGTAATGGATCCGGCTTATTATTTTGAAAATGTTTCGGACAATATTGCTGACTCTATTCAAGTAGGAGATACGATACGATTTTTTCATCCGCTCAAAGGATTATCGGGTACTGGAACAGCTGTTGATACATACTTTGTTGCAACTAAAACAATCAACAAGGGAGATGTGACAGGAATTACATTTCCCTCGGTTCGTCTTTCCGATATAAAATCTCTTTATGATCTGTCTTTAAACCTCAAAGGAGCTCCTTTTACTGATAATACAGAGTATTATTGGTACGTAAAGTTCAAAACCATCTCTGCCAAAATAGGAAATATACCTATCGCTGGAACTACGGATATGAGTAGCCTTTCAAATACAAGAATGAAAGTCTGGATTAACAAAACTACCAGTATAAGCGAACCTAATGGAGATGACAATGTAAACCTGTATATCTATCCTAACCCTTGTGTCAATCAGTTATCTTTTGATTTTAAAAGAACGGAAACAATTGCTAGGGTATATATTACAGATCTATTGGGTCGCACTGTATTGATGAATAATATTGTTGATAATGCTACTCACCAGAGTTTAGATGTATCCTCCTTAAATACCGGTTTATATGCCCTGAAACTTGTTTCAGGAGCCAGGATTTTT
>CAZMJG010000162.1:0-2002 GCA_964566675.1 uncultured Gammaproteobacteria bacterium | reverse complement strand
TCCCAATTCTGATACATGCCTTCTATAATTTGAGTATTTATCTATTCTTGCAGTAGTATAGATATATGAATTATTATAAACGGGTTTTTTTCCTTGGGGTGGTAACTGAGCTTTCTATTTATATGTTTTTATCATGGTTTCCATTGTATGAAGTATCGGGAAGAATAGTCACTGTTTTAGGAACTCTAATGTTGTTTTTAGCATTATTTTATTACTTGAAAATATATTTACATGTAAATAACGCACTAGCCTTAATTATTAGGACGCTCATAACTACAATACCATTTATTTTAGTTATGTTGTTTGTAATATTTTATTATGGAATATCGTACACAACCGGAGCATCTCAAAACACATTCATTTCATATTTCTTTTCTATGTGTTTAGTGCTTGTATTATTGTCTATTTTCCCATTTTTTCTATCTTTCTTTTATAGCAAACTTAATAGATTATCTACCTAAAGTGTTATATATCCAGAAGATTTCGTCATTGTAGATTTTGATTTTTTCTATATCTTTCTCGGGTAAGTCTGTCCCTTGAAAGTCGTCCGGATATCCGACATATACTGCGTTTGTCTTTGCATCAGGGGCTGCAAAATTAAATTCAAATTTGTCATATCTTTCAACTTCACCAAAGCCATACTCTCCTAGTTCTGAAAGCGTAGCCTGCTCCTGATACTGCGCCGGAGAATATGCTCTGTAAAAAAGAGTAAAAATATATGGTTGCCCAAGCTTTTTTGTTATATAAAACGTGTCGGTTTTTTCATAATTTTTATCTATATATTCCGAAAGTTCCTTGTAACCACATTGCCAACCATAGATTGCTTCAGTCTTTTGAGGATAATGGAAGAAGTAAAAATCCCATGTAAAAGTGACATAATAAAGGAACGCTCCAGTGATGAATATACCTGTCACAAACATGATTTTGTAGCTTTTTATAGAGTGTAAAAAATGGTAGACGCCGTACGACGTAATCATAATGATTGGCACAATCATAAAAAAGGATCGGGTGAGCGAGTACTCCTGCCATGTGAGTGCGGCGCTCATGGGAGCAAATAACAACGTTGCGCTCAGCAACCACCTAGAGCGTTCTTTATTGTGAAAAAGATAATAAAGACCAATAAGCAAAAATAGATATTCCACAGCAGTAATGGGTGAAATCCCTGGATACCCAAATCGCTTATTTGCATCACCATGGATGACCAAGAATTCTGGTGAAAAGTAGGAAATATATTGTTTAGTGAGCACTTGAGTTGCTTGATGTAATTTATTGTGTATTATCCGAATCGGATGCTCTCTCATCTGCTCATCAATTGATAGTGTAAATCCCTGATTATTGATAAAGAGGAGATTGCTTACACGATTGGTAGGAGTAAGGAATTCGGTAGTAAAAAATATTGCAACTGGGATGATAAAAATCAGTATACTTTTAAACAATACGGAGATATTTCTTTTGGGTCTAAAATATAATATCCCTCCAAGCCACAGTCCATAAAACAGCATAAACACTTTTGCAATATGATAGGTAAAAAGAGCAATGCCATTTATAATTGCAAGCCAAATCACCCACTTCAATTCATATTTTTTCATTATTTTGGAGAGGATAAGTAGTGATAAAGCCCCTAAATGCATGATGATGATCGCTTCATGAATATGCCGTGAAAGAATTTGAATCCAAGGCGAAAAACTCGCAAGAAAAGCTGCAATGAGTGCAATCTTCTTATTCTCTAATAATTCTTTGGTAACAGCATAGAAAAGAAGAGGAGAAAATACTCCTAGTAGGATAAATGGGAGACGCGAAGAAACATCATTAAAACCAAATATAGCAAGTGAAGGAACTATAGAATAAATAGTAACTGGTAATTTATTTTCTCCAAAAGCTTTAAAACGAAGCGGCATAGTGGTTCCATATTCATCCTTACCTGTCTTGAGTATAGAATAAGCATTGTACGCAAACGAAGCTTCATCTGAATTAATGCAGGGCCAGTGGATATGAAAGGCAT
>CAZMJG010000161.1:0-2013 GCA_964566675.1 uncultured Gammaproteobacteria bacterium | reverse complement strand
TTCAGAAACGCTGGAACATGATCTAGAAGGACTCTTTCAAATTCTCCAAGGGCTCACGAATACACCTGAAGAAGAAAATAAAAAGAAAGAAACAAAATAGACTAACGAACATATTTCACTATGTTATTGTATTTTATGTATGATCAAGAAGTATTCTTCTGCCCTTACAATATTACTCTTCGCCCTTGGATATATTTGTTTAAGCCTTTTTTTATATAAACCACTTTATAGTCAGCTATTTCATAAGCCTGATCATTCAAAATTAACATTACAGGGAGAGTACCCAGTATACGAATTCATAGCAGAAACAGTACGTCACAATATCCTTAGTTTTTCCAACCCGTTTGCCATGACGTCTCAAGTTTTATACCCCTTTGGATGGAGATATGCTCTTGATGATGTTGCACCTATAAATGGTTTTTATTTTCTATTTTTGCGAAATTTTCTTGATGTACATCAATCTTTTATCGTGATTGTTCTTCTTAGCATATGGCTCAATGGCCTGTGTATGTATTATTTACTCCGCATACTCCAGATACCCCGGCTTATTGCATATATCGCTGCCATCATTTTTGCTTATACACCCTTCGTTTCGCTAAGACTACCTGCGCACCCAACATATATAGCCCTCTATCTCTTTCCGCTTACCAGTATCTGTGTGATCAAATTACTACATACACCCCAAACAGCATTAAAAGGAAAAATAAAATGGTCTATTGCATTGGGTCTTTCTTTTGTACTTTTTACCCTAACAAATCTCTATTTTACTGTGATGTGCGGTATTATGGCTCTACTGCTCTTTATATTCTTTTATAAAACCTCTATTCCTATCTTCAAAAAAAACTGGACCTACTTACTTATTGGAGTTTGTACTGCCGCCCTAATACTTCTACCATGGCTTACAGAAGTCTCAAGCATCATCTCAAGACGTAGCATCGATAAACCTAAAAATATATACGATATGATTACTTTTTCTGCAGATTTAATTACCATATTTATCCCCAGTTCTCTCAACCCATTTTATAGATATATTGTGAATTTGTTAGGTCAGAGGCATACATATATTCAAAACATATTTGAAAACTTTACCTATCCCGGAGCGCTCATTTTATACGGACTTGTAGCTTATGTTATTTTTAGAAAAAACCTTCCTCGCGAGTTAAAAGCACTTGGCTTAACTATTGTTTCTTTTTTTATACTTACTCTCGGACCAACTTTGCAAATTTTTGGCAACAACACTCATTTGCCCCTTCCATATTTGGCGATTGCATATACACCGTTATTACAAATGGTGCGTTCTCCTGGCCGTTTTATCGTACCGTTTATCTTCTTAAGCACCATTGTGTTGGCTTTTATACTTCAATTCCTTTTAAAAAATAAAACAAAGCCACAACAATATATTTTCCTTACGTTTATTTTTATAATTTGCATGATAGATCAAACCATTCAAATGCAACCGCCGCCTCAAGCCGATCTACCGATAAAAATTTATGACTACTTAGCTCAGCAAGAAGAGACCCCTCTTTTAGAAATACCTTTTTCAATACGTGATTCCATTAAAAATTATGGACATTATCATACTCATTGGTCAAGCTATGCAACATTATTTCATCATCACCCTGTATTTGGTATTTATGCTGGACGTGTCCCCAATACTATTTACGCTTACTATACAAAAAATCCTCTTCTAAACCCTTTAGCACGCATGGTTGATATCAATGAAAAGGATTCAAAAACTATTGCTGATAACATAAAAAATGATCCAGTGCTAGAAGCATTAAATATATATGATGTACGATATTCCGTGCTCAAGATTAATGAACCGTTTTCCACCGCCTCTGCCCGATTACTAACAGACACGGGTTTTATCAAAATAAAAGCAGATAAAATGTACACCCTATGGCAACGACGACCAGCTCATAACGAGATACCCTTTATAAAATTTGACTCCACCTATCCTGAAATCCTCATGGGTGATGGCTGGAGTCCTGCAGAACCAGGTGAAAAAGCACG
>CAZMJG010000160.1:0-2015 GCA_964566675.1 uncultured Gammaproteobacteria bacterium | reverse complement strand
ATATGCAACAAAAAATTACACCATTTCTTTGGTTTGACAATAAAGCCGAGGAAGCGATTAATTTCTACGTATCATTATTCAAAGATTCAAAAATCGAAAGTATAACTCGCTATCCTAATTCTACAGATGAGCATATGAAAGGTATGTCTGGAAAAGTACTTACCGCGGTTTTTTCCTTAAATGGACAAAAATTTATGGCACTTGATGGAGGACCTATGTTTAAATTTACTGAGGCTGTCTCTATGTTTGTGGACTGTGAAGATCAGGCTGAAGTAGATATGTTGTGGGAGAAACTTGCCCAAGGTGGAGAAGTACAACAATGTGGATGGCTAAAAGACAAATATGGTCTTTCCTGGCAGATTATTCCTAAACAACTTGGCGTATTGATGAATGATCCAGATCGGGAAAAAGCAGGACGGGTAATGCAAGCAATGCTACAAATGAAAAAAATTGATATACAGAAGCTTAAGGAATCCTATGAAGCCGTCTAAGCATTTTTCCGATATGTTTTTGTTACTAGTGAGACTATTATTCCTAGGCGGCGGCTTTGCTACTATTATTGGTTTTTTTGGTAATGTTTATTGGCTTTTTGATTTATTTGCGCATTTCAGGGAATATTATTTGATAGTGTTTTTCTTTATTTTTCTTATTGCTTTTTGGTATAGACTGCGGTTTATTGTCTGGTGCACTCTTGTTTTGTTTACTGTTAATTTAATACCCTGGTTATCTTTATATATCCCACCGAAAAATATAAAACAGGTAACTGAAAATAGAGTCATCATTTATGCAGCAAATGTTCAAACAAAAAACTCCCAATATGGATTAGTACTTAAACAAATCCAAGACACAAATCCAGATGTCATTATATTATCTGAAATTGATACCAAATGGATAAAAGGAATTGAAGAGCTTTATATCAAATATCCATATTTTGTTGTACCTCAGCTTACGAAAAAGGATGAAATTATAATTATGAGCAAATATCCTATTGAAAATGGGTCGATCCTACATCTTGGTAAATTCGGCAGAGCAAGTCTTACAGCTACTGTCCGTATAGAGGAAAGCCGGATAACTTTCATTGCGACCCATCCATTACCTCCAATCAATAAGCGATTGGCTGACTATCGTGATGATCAACTAGTGGAAGTTGAAAAATTGGTAACAAAGCAAAAGTACCCCACGATCTTAATTGGTGATTTAAATATTAGTCCATTTTCTTATCCTTACAGAAGACTTGTAAACAATACAGGTTTAATCAATTGTTCGCAGGGTTTTGGATTGCAGCGAACCTGGCAATATAATATATTTATTTTTCCCATCCCCCTTTCTCTAGATCATTGTCTTTATACGAAAGGTATACGCGTGTTAGAAAGTTATATTGCAAAAGATATAGGGTCTGATCATCGTCCAATCATAAATATTATTGAAATAAATGATTGATTAAGCTTTAGGAAGATTTATTGAAATAGCCACTCCTTTTTCGGTACTATTTGCTTCTACCGATCCATGATGTTGCGTAATTATTTTATGAATCAGGTATAGCCCCAATCCAGTACTTTGCGTGTGACTTGAAAGTTTTTCACCTTTATAATATGCAGAAAATAAGCTATATATTTCATCTTCAGTGAGAGAATCCCCAGGACTAAAAGTTGTAAACTGATGATAATCTGTATGTTCTTTGTACGAGATTTCTACGGTACCTTTCTTCTCAGTGTAATAAAGTGAGTGTGCTATAAGATTAGCAAAAAATTAACTCAAGAGATTTGCTATTTCCGAAGGTCCGTACAATGTCTGGAAAAGGCAGAATGATTTTTATTTTTTTCTCACTCGCTTGGGCTATCTTTTTATGTATGTCGATTGCCTGGTTTATAAGAGGAATGGCATCCAATGCCTGCATGTAAGTCTCTTGTGGTACTGTCAATTCAATAGTTTTGAGAAGATTACTTGTACGTCGTACAAGAGTCATCAGGCTAGCATACATATGTTTTGTAAGTACTAGAGCTTCCTCATTATTC
>CAZMJG010000159.1:0-2050 GCA_964566675.1 uncultured Gammaproteobacteria bacterium | reverse complement strand
GGCCGTCTCATGGACTGGACAGACTGGACACATCAGTAATACAAATGGAAAAAAAGCATCTCATTACTGGTATCATACTGACATTCGTATTCTTATATGCGACTTCTACTGGCAATATTTCCGGCTCTGCGGATGCTGCTGAATGTTTAAAAAAGAAAATAGGAGATGCAGACTGTAAAACAAATATCACTGGTAAATCAGTAGATTTATTAGATTATGCCATTTGGTATAGCGAATTTATCAAAAACTGCTCAGATGTAAACATGGCTACGTGTGGAACGGATGTAGATGGAAATGGAGACGTAATGGATGCAAATTTTAACTACCCAGGAACAAATTATATTGTGACCGATAATAAAGTTGATGTTTTTGATTATGCGGTGTGGATTCAAGGATATATTTCTGAAAATATCATTACTCCTACTGTACCGCTAACCACAGTTCTTCCGACCCTTCCCAGTAGCCCTACTCCACCTCTTACAAGTCCTATCTCACCTACACCTCTCGCCTCTACTCCTACGATGACGCCCACTCCTACTATAATACCAGGAAGCCAAACTCAAGGAATATGGATTTCTCCAAGTGAAATAAAATTACGTCCAACTTCAGGACCGGAATGGAATGCCATGTATACTATCGCACAAAATGCAACCTCCACAGGAGCAGATATATCCAATCAAGACTCGAATCATGATATAGATACGCTGGCAATGGCTCTTGTTTGTGTCAGACAAGACAATCCAGCAATGTGTGCAAAGGCAAAATCTGCTGTTGTAAATGCTATAGATACGGAAAACGGAGGCAGATGGCTGGCAGTAGGGCGCAATTTAGGCGCATATATTATAGCGGCAGATTTATTGAATCTTCGATCAGATAGTACCCCTACTAGTGACGGCTCCAAAGTAAATGCTTGGCTTACAAGATTTAATACAAAAACTTTACAATCAAATAATAATGCAAATCTGCAGCATACATTTAGACAGTCAGCATGGAACTCTGCCTCGAATGCTTCCGCTCAAGAAGGCTTTGCCTATACGACACTTTCTGTATATTTAAAAAATCAGGAGGGACTGACATGGTCATGGAATGCATTTAGGAGATATGCCGGTGATAGAACAAGTAGCCACACCATGACCTCAAACGATATAAGCTGGCAGTTTCAGCCCAATGATATAGTCGGAATCCAAGATGCAACCGCGACAAAAGACGGATGCAGGCTTGATGGTGCACTGGCAAATGATATGGCTCGCGGTGGAAGCTACTCCTGTCAACCTGGCTATACATCGTATCCGTGGGTTGGATTAGAAGGAGCAGTGCCTGCAGCCCTAGTACTATACCGAGCAGGTTACCCTGCTTTTAGCCTTATGAATAATGCTATTCTACGCACTCATGAATTTCTTTGGGAGACGCGCCAACGAACAGGAAATGCTGATTGGTTTGATGGCGTGAGATCCAATGAGGTGATACATATCGTAAATATTGCTTATCATAAGAACTTTCTTATTCAGCTTCCTGTCGCTGGTGGAGCACGAACTGTAGATTTCACTCTTTGGACTCATCCAACAACCCCCTAAACTCAAACAATATCTTTAAGTAATTTCGTATATTGAGTAACCATGCGTTCGAAAGAATATTTGCTGTCTAATACCGGCTTCTTTTTATGACTATCTTGCAAAAAATGGAGTAATACTTCTTGTATAGATTCTGTCTGTGAAGGATTAAATGCATAATAATTGTTGCCAAGAATTTCTCTAAAGACATCTATATCTGAGGCTATTACCGGAGTTCCGCAATAAGCAGCTTCAACAACAGGCAATCCAAAACCTTCAGAAAGCGATGGGTTTATAAGCGCCAAACTATTTTTATACAGAAAGAGTAAATCCTCAGGTCGAGATGGATGATACATATGTATATTGGTAAGTCGCTGCTCTTCAATTACCTTTTCAAGTTGGCCTGAAAAATAATTATCAGGGCCAGCAAGTACTAGATCTATATCGTCGCGATTCATTTGAGAGAATGCTTGGACCAGTCTATCTACATTTTTATGCGG
>CAZMJG010000158.1:0-2053 GCA_964566675.1 uncultured Gammaproteobacteria bacterium | reverse complement strand
ACTTTACCTATATCATCAGGTTCTCCCATGCGATGCATAGGAATCTTATTCAAAAAAGTCTCAAGTACTTTACTCATATCAACACCTGAAGATGTAGGTGTAGCAGACTGCATTTTTTGCACTCCAGGTGTAACGATGCCTCCCGGTGCAATAGCATTCACCCATATTTTATGAGCCGCAAGCTCCAGTGCAAGATTTTTGGTAAAGCCCCATACACCATGCTTTGAAGCATCATAATGAGCTAGACCAATCGATGAGGGATGCAAAGCATCAATGGAAGTTACATTTATAATTTTTCCACCTTTTGCCTTTGATTTCATTTCTTCTGATACATATTTGGAAGTAAGAAAAACTCCTTTTAAATTTATGGAGAGTACTCTTTCAAAATCGGCTAAGGTCATCTGTGACACGGGAATTGATGGGAAAATACCAGCATTATTAACCAAAATATCTACTGAGCCTGTCAAAGATACCGTTTCTTTAACCATCGATATCACTTGTTCTTCTACAGAGATATCTGTATGTATTGCTGTTGCTTTCCAACCTTTTTCTACCAATTGCGCCGCGGCTTTATCACCTTCTTCAGCTGTTCGATTGGCAATAATAACATATGCTCCCGCCTCAGCTAACCGATATGAAATACCATATCCAATACCCAGTGCTCCGCCCGTGACGATCGCAGTTTTACCTGTCAAATCTATCAATTTATTAAGTGGTTGTAATTCAGTCATAGAAACAAAATAATTATTAAATTTTTACAGTATAGACTTTTTTTGTATTTGTCAGAAAGGAGTTAGATCACAATAAAAGAGCAGATAGATCAGTTGACTGGATGGATATGCTTTTGAAAGTCATCTTCACAGAAACAACGCTCGGGCATACAAATTTTGCAATAACGAATACCCATATAAGGATCATCTATACTATTTTTATGACAAACACTACATATATGCTTTATCTCGGGTGTTGTTGTTTTTGATTTTGAAATAATTGACTTTGACCTGAAATATTTTTTATTTTTCATCGCCAAGATTATATCTTCCCCAAAAAAAAGCATAAAATTTAATACTGACACAATAATATGTATTTTATTTGGAATGGGAGCAATAATAAAAGAAATCCCTGTCACAATCCATGAAAGTATAGCAAGCCATTTAATCTTCACCGGTATAACAAAAAATAATCTCAGTTCAAAGTCAGGGAATAAATAGGCGAATGCCAAGAACAATGAATTAAAGATATATCCATTTGAAAAAATAGATTGAGGGAACATAAAAGAAAGTAACACAGTACCTACAATGGCAATCAGTATATAAAGTAGAAATCGAGTTGTACCCCACCACCGTTCAAGTGTTATACCGTAAATATAAAATAGATACCAAGTAAAGGCGGCAAAAAGAATATCAGAAACCAGTGGCTGAAACAAAAAAGTTATAATTCTCCACCATTCACCCGTCGCTACTAAGTTACCGCGTAGACTAAACGTATCTTGATAAGCAGGGTACATCAAAGTAATGGCAAATACGACGATTTGTCCACCAATAAGATAATAAGTAATGTTTAAAGGTGGTAAATCTATTGCAGATACGATATGGTTTAAGAGCTTTCTCATGCTCTTTATTATATCAAATAATTATAGCTTGGCTGTAAAATGACGCACTTTAGAAAGGAGTTCTTCCATCTCAAACGGCTTGGCTATGAAATCATCAGCACCAGATTCTGCAGCAATAATTGCAGTATCCTTATTGGCAGAAATCAAAATGACAGGAATACCCTTCAGATGCTTCTGACCTTTAATATATTTACAGATGTCCCGCCCGTCTACACCTGACATCCAGATATCAAGGAGGAATAGATCGGGAAAATCTTTTTTAATTTTATATATTTCTTCACCATCACTCACTGTATGCACAATATAACCTTCCTCAGTTAGCATAAGATCAATAACTTCTAAAATGGAAGTATCGTCATCTGCAACGAGAATTTTGATAGGTCGATTATTCATCTTACGATTATATGTATCATAACTCTCAATTATGTAAGAACTCATTTT
>CAZMJG010000157.1:0-2060 GCA_964566675.1 uncultured Gammaproteobacteria bacterium | reverse complement strand
GGATTATTAAATTGGACAAAGACGGTAATGAACAATGGCAAAAAGCTATTGGTAGTAGTGGAGATGACCAGTTGTATGCCGTACACACGACCAAAGACGGACATTATCTTTTAGCAGGAAATTCCAATTCAGAGCCGGGAAATGATAAACGTAGTAGTAATGACAATGGAACTGATTTTTGGGTGGTCAAACTTGATAAAGACAATAAAGATACCCTTTGGCAAGAGACGTATAACATAGCTAAAGTTGATGTTTTGACCTCTGTGGTTGAGAATGATGATAGTACTATTTTGTTTGGTGGTTATGCACAGGGAGAAGTAGTTAAAGGTAAAAGCCCTTCGACTGCGCTCAGGGTGACAACAAATAGTGAAGAGAAAGTAAAAAAAGGCACAGCAGATTATGTAGTGATAAAAATTGATGCCAATGGTGAAGAGAAATGGCGAAAAGATGTAGGTAGTGATGGTGAAGATATTTTGAAGAGAGTGGTTGAAACCAGAGACGGAGGTTATTTGATGGCGGGAACGAGTAAAAGCCCCCTAACCCCCGAAGGGGGAATAAAAGCGACTGGTGATAAAAGTAGTGGTAAAGGTGGTACTGATTTTTGGGTGGTGAAGCTCAAAGACAAAGATAAGAAGAAAGAAGCAAGAGAAAAGATTGAAGCGATACCAAACCCAGCGGTGGATTATACCAATGTTATTGTGGGTTATGAATTTGAAAAGGGAACGGCTACGTTGGTGGACTTGGCTGGGCATGTGTTGCAGCAGTTTAAGATTACGGAACGCACAGTACCGATAGATTTACAAGGTTTACCCGAAGGGATTTATATTGTCAATATCAAGACGGATAAAGGGAATGATGGGGTGAAGATTATTAAGAGGAGAGGAAAGTAATTTAAATTTTAGAAAAATGAAAAACATATATATTTTAGTTTTACTACTATTGAGTATAAATATATGGGGACAATTACAACTACCAAATGTTATTCCCCCATCACCAGAAGCAGCACAATTGGCAAAATTTGTTGAGTCTCCAGTGTCTTTATATAGTGGCACACCAACAATAAGCTTACCAATTATAACGGTAAATACAGGGAATATTTCTGTGCCCGTATCCTTATTCTATGATGCAAAGGGAGTAATGGTAGCAGAGCAATCCTCACGAGTAGGAACAGGATGGACACTAAATGCAGGGGGAGCCATTACAAGACAGGTAAGAATGAAACCAGATGAGCATAGTGGTGGTTATATGAATACTGAATTTACAGATGATTTTCATAATAATCCAACTACAAGAGGGTTTTTATGGGGAGAGTCCTTATCTTCAGATGTAAATGACAATATAGATTTTTATCCAGATTTGTATTTTTTTAATTTTTTAGGTTTTTCAGGTACATTTATCTTTGATCAGATGACAAAACTACCTGTTTTACAAAAAGCTGACGATATAAAAATAATTCCTACTTATCAAAGCGGTAATTTTTATAATATTGTGAGTTGGGAGTTGATTGACGCAAATGGGGTACATTATTTTTTTGGTAATACAAATGTTGATATGATAATTTCTCAGGCTAATTATAAATGGACTCATGCCACAGGTGGTGGTGAATCATCGTCACCAAATACAACAGGACAACATGTCAATTCATGGCATTTGAATAAAATTATAAGTCCAGAGGGAAATGAAATTGTTTTTGAATATGAAAAAGAATATGTTTTTTATTATTTATTGGGAGGAGACCAAAAAGATAATAATACTTATAGCACATCCTATTCTAGAATACAGATGCAACAAAGTCAACTTAAATCAATAGAATGTAAAAATAAAAAGGTATATTTTGATAGATCAGCTATTGAAAGAGAAGACCTTTCACAAGGATATGCTTTAAAAGCTGTACGTATAGTAGAAAAAAAGGGAATCTCTGAAACGACCATAAAAAAAATTGATTTACTGCATTCATACACGACTGCGCCAGATAACAATAACCAACTTGCTAAATTAAAGCTTGTGGACAATTAGTCCAATCAAATTGAACCGTTACTGTCATAGGAATAGAAGTAACT
>CAZMJG010000156.1:511-2094 GCA_964566675.1 uncultured Gammaproteobacteria bacterium | reverse complement strand
GTTGGATGGTGTATGTGCTCCGTAAGAAATACAAAGAGAGTAGGTTGTTTTTGATAGTAAGAGTAATAAAAAGTCATGGATTTGCCTGTGTGAGAAAGAGACTATTATAGCAGTATGAAATCAAACTATAGGTCGTTTGTCAGGGTTTTTGACACTATTATTCTTGAAGATATGGCATGAAGCGGTTGAGTAACCTTTCGGCAATAACGAGATTGGGAACCGTAAAGGGGGAGATGAGGCCATTATACTCGTCAACCTTGTGTATCACCGTCGTCTCTGAAGTGGCAAGTAGCTCAACAGTAAGCGCTTTATTCTGCAAAACAAGTCGCCCACTATCTGCTTCAGCTTTACCTAGTGCATTTACAGGTGTGCCATTTATGACATGCTGACTCAATTTCTGAAAATACTGATGAACCATTTCATTAAAATCAAATGGTACGTAGTCAGAGCCTGTCTGAGAAGTGATTTTGAGAGGTATAAAAGGATACGAGCGTATCCATTGGGCAAATGTAATGATAGGGCGTACAGAAGCAGCATCAGGTGTAATTCCTGCTTTTTCCTCGCCTATTGTCTGGATAGTAGAGATCATACTCATCGCTTCCTCCCAGTCTTGGCTAAATGCATCGCGAGCCTCCGGAACAGGTGGATGAGCCGGGGGGCGATAGCCCTTTTCGTGAGCATATGAAGCCAGATTGCGTGCGCAGATGATATTGGCCACGATATTGGGATTTACTTTGGATTTTTGCAGCTGTCTATACTCATCTTCAGTAAAATGACCCGTCGGATCATGTTTAAGCAGAAGATCAAGCTTACTCAAATCAGCAGCAGCCACCTGTGGAAGCTGCCCTGTAGTTTGGATATCGAGGGCAATCTTATTGAAAAAACCAGCCATAATATGGGGATAATCGAAGGTATGATAGTGTGTCCCCAGATCGGTACGCGTCTTAAGAGGTACAGATGGATACATACTCAAAAAGTCCGCAAACACTGCCATCGTGTCGAGCGGGATTGCACCGCTTTGTGCGAGGCGCTCCAACGTAGCATTGCGTGTAAAGGCATCGTGTACCCGACGGCCATATTCTTGCACACCTTCAGTGGGTGGCATTGCTCTGAAACCTTCTCTTGTGGATAACATATTGGAATTATAGTATAAAACGATAGTTTTTGATATATTATGTGTGTATCGTATGAGTAAACATATGCATTTTCCATTGGATAAATTACATATAAGTATTGTTATATGGCTCTATGAATACTTATCCACACGCTGTAAACAATAACCGAAATATAAATACTATATTTGAATCAAGAAAGATTGAAAGCTCTGTTTTTGAAATACCTTGACAGTATTATTCGCACATGTTATGTTTATGTATAACAAAATTTTATTAATATTTTTGATATACTAAATTTATGCTTACTTCGGAAGATTTGCAAAAAATTACAGAATTGTTACAATCTACCTTAAAAGAAGAGCTTACACCTATTAAGAAAGATATCCGTATTATCAAGGCTGACCTGCGCTCAACGATCAAATTTTTTGATGATGACATCACTATTGAAAATACAAAAGGTGGCGTACC
>CAZMJG010000156.1:0-501 GCA_964566675.1 uncultured Gammaproteobacteria bacterium | reverse complement strand
AAAAAGGTGGGGAGGATAGAGGAGTATATTGGGATAAATAAGTAGTGCAGTTGTAGGTTATGAGTTGTATGTTAGGAATGAGAGAGAAGTATTTGGCGTGTCATGCTGAATTCGTTTTAGCATCTTTAGAATTAAAAAAGATACATTCGTTTACATTCTGCGACGAAGATATATTCCTGCTCCCAGTCCAGCTATATTTAAGGCTCCAAAGATAAGCCCAAACTCGGCACCTGCTTTAGGAGATTGTGCTGGTACGCCACCTTTTGTATTTTCAATAAGTTTTTCTATACAAAATTGTGCAGAATCTTCATCATAGGTATCACCCGAACGGCCAGTAGCCTTGTTGCTGATACAAAAACTACCTCGGTCTGCAGGCAGTTGGGCTTGAGGTTTAATCTGTAAAATCAGCTTTTCTATACGTTCTTCACCAGCTCGGAGCTCAGGATATGTCCATGAAATGGCACGATTTGTGGCATTGTAGTCACCTGGACCTTCGATAGC
>CAZMJG010000155.1:0-2101 GCA_964566675.1 uncultured Gammaproteobacteria bacterium | reverse complement strand
ACCTACTGGACCATTTTATTTTACGAACAATAGAATAAATGCCACAGAGATGCGTGTTATTGATGAAAAAGGCGAACAAGTCGGCGTACTGAGCAGACAAGAGGCCCTTGATTTAGCGAGAAGCCGCGAACTTGACCTCGTGCTCATTGCGGCAAAGGCAAATCCGCCGGTTGCAAAGATAACAGATTTTAAAAAATTCCTGTATAATCAGGAGAAGAAATTGAAGGAAGCGAAAAAGGGTGCCAAGAAAAGTGGAGTAAAAGATGTACAATTATCTTTATTCATCGGTCCGGCAGATTTTGACCGCATGGTGAGAAAAGGTAAAGAATTTATTGATGAAGGCAATCAGCTTCGCATCAATTTATCACTCCGAGGACGAGAAGTAGTGAAAAGAGATTTAGCAATTGAGCTCGTGCGAAAATATATCGTGCTCATGGGAGATATTAATATATCAAAGGAACCTCGACTTGAAGGTCGAGTAGTTCGATCAGTATTATCTAAAAAGAAATAAGTTAGTCTATAAGTTGGTTAGTCCATGAGTCGGCTAGTCAGTAAGTTGCTAATAAACTAATTAACTAACAGACTAATTGACTAACAGACTAATTGACTAATAGACTAAATTAACTAACAAACTATTTAATACATATATGGCAAATAAACATCGTACACACAAAGCGGCAGCATCACGTTTCAAGATCACGGCATCAGGAAAAGTGTTGCATCGTTCACAGAAAATTCGTCACTTGAAGGCTACTAAATCTAAACGCCGTCAGAGAAGCCTAAATCAAGAGAAAATTTTGCCAACAGTGTTTGCTATAAAAATTAAAAAATTGCTTGGAATAGCATAAGCATTTAAAAAAGTTAAAAGTTAAGAGTGAAAAGAGAAAAGATTTAAATTCTTCTCTCTTATCTTTTATCTCTTAATTACTATTTATAAAGATATATGGTACGTGTTAAAGGTGGGACAACAACAAATCGTCGACATAAAAAAGTTTTAGATCTTGCAAAAGGTTACTGGATGTCTCGTAGTAGCCAATTTAAGAAAGCAAAAGAAGCTGTACTCCATGCTGGTCAGTATGCTTTTGCCGGTCGCAAAATGAAGAAAAGAGATATGCGTAGTCTTTGGATAACTCGTATCAATGCTTCTCTCAAACTCAAAGGAGTACGCTACAGTCAATTTATCCATGCTTTAAAAGATAAGAATATTACCGTAGATAGAAAAATCCTTGCCAAGATAGCAATGGAACACCCTCAAGTGTTTGAATCGGTTGTCACACAAATACAAAAATAACGCGCGATCCATGAATAAAAAAATATTGGATACATTTACTTCTGAATTACAGAAAGCCGTTTCTGTTGCGCATATAGAAGAGCTCGAAACTGCATACCTCGGCCGCAATGGCAAAATCAACGGCCTCCTTCAAGATATAAAAAACGTCCCGGCAACTGAAAAAAAAGAATACGGACAGCAGGTGAATACGCTTAAAAATACGATTAATGAAGAATTAAGAAAGAAGAAAGAAGAAATTGCTTCTAAACTTGAGGCATCACAAACATTTGATATCACACTTCCAGGCACCCAATACCAAAAAGGCAGTCTCCACTTACTCACGTATGCCGTAGAAGAAATCAGTCATATTTTTGAGAAAATAGGTTTTATACGTATGTCCTACCCTGAAGTGGAATGGGAATTTTTCTCCTTTGAAAGCCTCAATATGCCATCAGATCACCCGGCTCGTGATGATTTTGAAACATTTTTTGTAGATACTCCCGCTCATAAAGAACTGGGGAAGATGGTACTGACACCTCATACATCCTCGGGGCAGAATCGGGAAATGCGAAGGCTTGGCAAACCGCCTATCCGCATGATCAATATTTCCAAAACATACCGACCCAATTGGGATGTGTCACATGTCCCTATGTTTCACCAATTTGAAGGCCTTTGTGTAGATACAAACATCAATATCACTCACTTAAAAGGTACTATAGATTACTTTGCCAAACAGTTTTTTGGAGAGAATCGTGAGATCCGACTTCGGCCATTTCACTTTCAGTTTACCGAGCCTTCTTTTGAAGTCGATATCACCTGTGGTATCTGCCA
>CAZMJG010000154.1:0-2129 GCA_964566675.1 uncultured Gammaproteobacteria bacterium | reverse complement strand
GGCTACTGCAAAGCCTCGTTCTTCTTCATCATATTCTTCATTTTGTAATTTTTCCACAATATCTTTTGGTGCATTCATATCTACAAATAACTGGATATCACCAGCTTCACCTAGCACTCGTTGTATCACTGAAGTCGTAAAAACTGCACAGTCATATTCTTTGACTTCTCCAGTAGCACTTTTATCACCCGATAGCAATAGAGCAAAATCTTTACTACGACGAAAATAGATCTGACCATTCCCAATTGTTCTGATAAATAGGTTATCCTGATACAAATAGCCTGCAGCTAAACTAAAATGTGCAGGTAAATTTTGCTTAAATATTTGACTATTTAGCAGGTTATCAAAATTTTGAAGAGTAGATATATGTTCGTGAAGAATTTCAGCTTTTATATTATCAAGTATTTGAGTGCCTAATTCATTGGTTGCTCCCACATCTATTGATACCACCAAAAAGAAAGGCCCATCGCATATATAGCCTACAAATCCATTTTCAAGTTGTTTTCCTGTATACCCGGCTACCTGAGCATTAAGCATATATCAAATTAATATAAACGAAGCTGCAATCAAAATAAATGCAAATACAACATGTAATATTGCAACCGTCAATAGCACAGATGCATTCCTTGTTGTAAAGGTCTGATTCATCTCCTGTGTCTGACGGGTTATAACTATAGCATACAACAAAAAAAGGACAGAAAACAAGATCGCAAATGCTTTCACGAAAAGTGCTATAAATACTGTCGAATTTGCATCTGTAAATATATTTAATATCTCGTCCATACTCTTAGTTTTGATTACCTGAATTCTGGATATTCAGCTCATTAATAATTTTGACAATTGTCGATGGTTGAGGGACATCTTGAAATTCAATATCTTGTATAAACCCTTCTGTTTTTACAAATACTGTACCATAATCAAGTATTGAACCAAAAAAACCTCCAACTTTCGTAGTAAGTTCACTAATTTGCGGTATTGTAGTAGCAGTAAATTCTTTATAGACAATATTATAAAAATCTAAATCTAGCACGCGTTCGTTGGTAACAATTCCTACAGTAAAATACCAAAAAAGAAAATTGAGCCATATATATGCAAATATAAAAATTATGGCGTATAGGTTAAAGACGATAATCTGATTAATTGCAAAAAAATTAACTAAAAAGAAATTAAGAATAATTGCCAATAATGATAATAACAAAGCATTAAATATCCAAGACAGTTGTGTAAAGGGATGTCTTCGCGCAATAAGTACAACTTTTTCGTTAGGACGCTGTATCTCGAACTTGATATCAGGTTGAATGAGAAGGGAACGAGACATATTGTGAGAAGGCTGAGGTATTCCTGTCATGTCTTCCATTATAACAAAATATATACATTCGCTTGCATGCTGAAAACTGATAGGGTATAATAACTCTGTTCTGGTTACTTGAGCGACCTGGTACCAACTCTTCCCATTCCGAACAGAGTCTTGAAACGGGTTAGCGCCGATGATACTCACTCCAAACCGGAGAATGGGGAAAGTAGGTCGTTGCCAGGCATTTTTTTGCCTTTTTTTCTACTTAAGAAGCTCCTGAGGAGTAGCGCTTATCTTCTGTTCTACAAACTGAATATCACGAGGAATATCAAAAAACAGTGGCTCTACAGTTTGGTTTTTACATGACTTTAAAAGTTTAGAAATATTTTTATCCGAAATTTTAATACCCATAGAATTTGCAAATTTAGGCACCGCAGAAAAAATCATTTCGGATGAAAAAAATGGCAACCGCGTCAGAGATTCTGCCAACGTTAGAAATTGTCCGATATTACATGTCTTCAGACCCTCTTTCTGTTCACTGTCCCATTTATAGACACAGTCTTCTTTCAAAAGAAAGTATTGTTCTACCTCTTTTTCCTTTAATTTTAGATATATGTTTTTAGCATAGATAAACAATTTCATATCTTGCTCCATATCTGTCATAGTACACGCGAGAGGTCCTTGTAAATCAATAGATAATGGTGATGATTGAGAATTTAACAAAGAACTAAATACTTTTCGTGGATCTTCGGTCGTAGGAACAATCGTGTGAGGAGTGATTGAAATCAAAACAGATGGCGTGGATGTATTTGACCGTGAGGTTTCGTGGGAAAAA
>CAZMJG010000153.1:0-2144 GCA_964566675.1 uncultured Gammaproteobacteria bacterium | reverse complement strand
CCAATCCGTGACTTGCGAAATATTGTGTTTAGCTATAGTCACCGACAAAATCTCAGGTTTTAGCCGTGTTCCTTTACACGAGTCACATAGTTCCTCACGCATATATTTAGCTACATCTTGCCCATGACCTTCACTTTCAAAATAGCGTTGCTCGAGTTCTTTTACCAGTCCTTTAAATTTTTCAAAAATCGAAGTTGGGCGGCCGAAGCGGTTTTCACCTTCCACCTGATAAGTATTATCGGTGCCATACAGCAATATGTTGCGCTTCTCTTCCGGGAGTTTGCCGATCGGGGTATCTACACTTATTCGCTCTGCGTCTGCCATCGTTTTGATGAGTCGCATGTGCCAGGTAGTTTGGTAGTAAAACTTGGGGTATGGCTGCATACCGCCTTCATTCATACTCAGATTCGGGTTGAGCAGAAGATCTGGATCAATTTTAAATATGGTTCCTATTCCTTTACATTTTATACATGCCCCCAAAGGTGAATTAAAGGAGAACATGCGAGGTTCAATCTCTGGCAATGATAGGTTACAGTTTGGACAAGAAAAATTTTCCGAGAACAAATGCTCTTCTGCTTCAGGCAGGGCCAGGATTACCAGCCCATCTGAAAGATTGGTTGCTTGCTCCACAGCAGTGGTGAGTCGTGAGCGCATATTAGATACGAATACATCATCCTTCATATCCGCATGCGACACCGAGATGCTATCTATATATACGTCTATAGTATGTTTATTGGCTTTGATCAGGTCTATATCATCTTCTATCGCAAAATCATGTCCGTCCACCCTTACTTTGCTGTAGCCTTTGCTTTGTATATTGGTGAACAAGTCTTTAAATTCACCTTTTCTATTGCGTACCACCGGTGAAAGTGCCTGGAGCACGAGCGGTTTGATTTTATCCTGGCTTACTGCTTTTTGTATCATTTCCACCATACGAGTCACAATCTCGTCAACTGAAAGCTTTCGTATTTCAATATGGCAGTTTGGGCAGTGGGGGTGGCCGATGCGGGCAAATAATACCCGTAGATAATCATATATTTCGGTTATGGTGCCCACGGTCGATCGTGGATTGTGAGATGCCGTCTTTTGGTCGATAGAAATCGAGGGGGAAAGCCCTTCTATGAGATCTACATCCGGCTTGTCCATGATACCCAAAAATTGGCGCGCATACGCTGAAAGGGATTCTACATAGCGGCGTTGGCCTTCGGCATAGATGGTGTCAAAGGCAAGCGACGATTTTCCTGAGCCAGATACTCCTGTAAATACCACAAATTTATTTTTGGGTATTTCCAAATCGATGTTTTTTAGGTTGTGCTGTCGTGCTCCACGCACTCGGATAGTATTTAGCATAGGTATGTAATGAGGTAAACAATCGTTTCCTCGGACGTATAAGTGTACATGGTTTTTATTAAAACTTCAAGTAGTTCCCCCTCTATATATTTGAGGTACAGTGGGAGAAAAATAAGTATATACTGCGTATAGTCAAATACTATGAGTATATAGCTTGATATAATATAGTATGTCAACCGAAACATTACCGAGATTCCCTGGCAGAAGATTGCCCAGAGATCACCAGCAAGGGGGCCCGCCTTTTGTTGATCCAAGGCCTACATGGAAAATTTGGCTCGAGAGTATTAAGAGTATTACAGGTATAGATAACCCTCAATTTCCTCCTGAATCTCTTGAGGCATTTGTATCAACGCACAAATTAATCATGAATGCCGATACACCGGCGAATGTGTCGGAATTGGAAACATACCTCAAGGACTATCCTTATGGGTATAGAGGTTACTTACCTCAACTTATTCAACAAGCTCAAACTCAAGGAAGCGTCCCTTTTTTTAAAGGAGCTTTCAATATGGATTTTGTCATTCCTTCTGTTCCCCGCAAGGAACTTACCCCACTTGATCCTCCTCGGATACATCCTTTGAATGACTATCTCTATGTTTACCCCATAACAACCTATACATGCGTATATGATATTTCTCATGGATCAATTCAAATATATATGCCTCAAACACGTCAGGTAACGGCTTATATGTATGATGATTATTATTCACTTGCCAAGCACAGCTTAGAAGATCCTAATTTTTCATATCTCGAATCTTATCGCGCAAAGCAGAAGTCTTAGTTCTTTTGTATGA
>CAZMJG010000152.1:0-2165 GCA_964566675.1 uncultured Gammaproteobacteria bacterium | reverse complement strand
GTAAGCCAAATAATCAATGAGCCTATATCTTGTTCCATAATTTTATAAATAACGAATAATATAAAGAGCTGCGCCAAATGCTATAAAACAAATAGCCAATCCCATGAGTACATTAATGATAATACCAAATTGTATCTTACTTGCGGCAAGTGGATTTCTTCCCAGTGCCTCGACTCCTTTGAGAGATAACCGTCCGAAATATACAAGACAGAATAATAGACTAATTAGAAAGATACCACCACCTACGAGATATTTCATAAACGTCTGTTCATTGTTTGGTGAAAGAAGCTGTTCGAATTTTACACGTACGGAACTTTGCGGCCCCACTTCAAATAGTGGATTAAGATAATAATCCGTCTGTATGGAAATGCGTATTTGAGTTACCTTGGATTCGTCCGGATCTTTTGCGTCCTCTAGAGCCACACCAATAACCTGTCCCGGAACTGTTGCCTTCATCCCAATACCTTGAAGTGGCGAAGAAGTAATGTAATCTCCTTTTTTAATATCGCCGTTTGCAAGACTCACTAAGATATACGCTTGTCCTCCTGTGATTACCGGATACGTATTAGTCTCATTTTTAAAACGGATTTCAATGGCAGATTGTTGATTGATTACCCCAATCATGTTGGGCTGATAGGCTTCGCTAGAAACCGTAAATTTCTCATTTTGAGCCACAATAATATACCCATCCTTCACTGCAGGATGGTCTATGGGTAAATTGGTTGCAATGCCAAATGGATTTTGAGCCTCTACTGGAGGGCCCAAACTATATAAAAATAGACATAAAAGCATTGCACTAAGTACTATGACTGAGCGCTTAAAAACCATACAACAATTTTATTCTAACGACATTCTGACATGATTACAATCACTGAATTAGGTAAGTTTTTTTTACAACTATATGTATTAAATATGTATGAAAAATGATGGTTTTTTTTGTGCCTTTTGAAACAATCTATTTGCCTGTCATTTTTTTAATAAATTTTCTCCCTAAATGTATATATATATTGCGTTGAAAAAAATTTTCTGTCATAATGAACGAATGGTAAGAAACTACCATCGCATTTTTAAAATTTCATGAGTAAGTTTTTACATAAGCTTTTGGGCTTATTTGACAATCTAAAGAGCTTCTTTACCCACCCCATCAAAATTGCTATTTTGACCGCTATACCATCTCTACTAGTTATAATATTTTTAACAGTATTTATATATAAGGATTTAAAGAAAGTCCAACTCGATTCGCATAATCGTTCGCTTTCCTTTACCACAAAGTATCCAACTAAACAAAATTTTCCAACGGTTTCAGACGATCAGCTGGCTCAAGTACTCGGTGAATTTGATCTTAATCAGCTCGCTAAAGATATCACTATCGCTTTTAAGCTCGATGCAGAATTTTTAGCACCAGTCCTTTTTCAGAAAGATATCACTGCTCCTAACATCATTTATCAGATTACCGCTGGTGAAGGTATCCGAATTTCAGGTGATCCTCAGCGACCTGTGATAAGTGTGGATACGCAAAGTACAAATCAGTCAGTGACACAAGTCACCACACTTAATGATTTATCTGGAAATATATCACTCACTGCAGGAGATAACATAACCCTTTCAAAAGATGGCAATTCTATAAAAATTTCTTCTAAAACCTTTGATACTTCTTCAAGTAGTTCCAATACAACCACTCTCACAGAAGCTGAAGTTGAAGCTTTTATATTTGATGCTGATAATATCGGCACTCTTAGTTCAGGTACCTTAGCTCTTGGAAGTCTGACTTATACAGGTTCTCTTCCTTCGGCGGTACTTACCGGAAGCTATGCAGGCATTACTGGTGTAGGTACATTAACAGATTTGACGGTTGCAGGAACTGCAACATTTGGGAATGTCGGAATTGGGACCACTGCACCTGGCTATACCCTTGATGTAAATGGGAATATTGGCATTGCTTCAGGTTCTGATTTGTATATTGGAAATGTATCTTTAGGATCAACTGCCGGAGCCGGGCTTATAGGAGTAGACACGAGTGGCTTTGTGAATCTTTCACCTTCATCCAACTCATTACAAGATGTTATTGAAGCAATTGAAACGACGATTGGATTGGGAAGCTCAAAATGGACAATTACCTCAGGTTATATACATCCATCGAATCTCACCACAGGTCTTCTTATAGG
>CAZMJG010000151.1:0-2170 GCA_964566675.1 uncultured Gammaproteobacteria bacterium | reverse complement strand
AATGTAGCAAAAAAAATGTATGAGAAGATTGAGAAACTAGAAAGCGAAAAAGTGGATGTTCGCAAAGAAGACAAAACAATTCGCCCTTTCACAATACCAGTACAAGAAGGCATCACGGGTGAAGCACTCAAAATAAACTCATTTAAAGTAATGCAAGATCATAAACTTGTCACAAAAAATGCAAATATTTTTTTATTAAAAGGTAAACATTTGCTTATCGAAGGCCCCAATGGTATCGGTAAAAGTACGCTCATCGAAACCTTGTCTCATGGAAATAGTGAAGGCATTGTCCTCACGCCAGGCGTTCGTATCGGGTATTATAGCCAAGATTTCTCTACCCTAGATTTTGAAGAGACTGTCTATAATTGTCTCACCCGTGCAATCATGGAATCAGATGGCGTGTTGAATGAACATAAACTGCGCTCAACTGCCGCTGGGTTTCTCATTACGTCAGATATCATCAGTAGCAAAATTGGCTTTCTTTCTGAAGGTCAGAAAGGGCTAGTCGCTTTTGCACGACTCGTGCTTCTTCAGCCAGGTTTACTCATATTAGATGAGCCTACAAATCATATAAACTTCCGTCATTTGCCAGTCATTGCACAAGCTCTAGATCAATATGAAGGAGCAATGGTACTTGTATCGCATGTCTACGACTTTGTTGCCCAAGTACGCATAGATCACGTACTCGATCTAGAAAAATGATTTTACCAATGTGACATAGCTCGCATAATTGGTATATATAAGATATCCATTCATCAATATAAGCCCTGGCACTACAATAAATTTTTCGATAAATCCTCCTGTTTTCATACGCAATGCTTCAAATGGCGGGATACCAAACCGTATAGGTATAGGGAAGAGCCATGGAACGCCCTGCTTAGTCATCGAATCGGTGATCATATGAGAAAAATAGCCGATCATCACCGACCACCAGATTACATCCATATCTACGAGAAAAAATGTATGCATCCAGGCAAGAACAAGATCTAAGAGGTAGCCAATAAGAAACATCCCAAGGATCGAGTGTGAAATCATACGATGTTTTCCTACAAGTGGCTGTATAAATTTGCCCAAAATATTTCCACCGCGAATTTTGTCCCATATATCAGATGTCGCATTGTCTATATCTGGTAGCAATCCTCCGATCATATTTGCTCCAATTGCCGTAAGCATGGTCGCGAGCGTGATATCGGGTACTGTTTTAAGTGATAAGAAAACAATGTTGAGTGCGGTAAAAGCGGCAAGGTCATGAGTACGTCCAGTCATAGGAAAAGCATACCATGGATGGCTCCGGATATTGTGAAAAATTACTGGCTAGTGCGCGTACGTTCCATATTATGCTGTATCATATCCAACACGACACTTCCATTCGTAAGGCCAAGGAGTCCTATTTTATTCATAAAGAGGAAATGGCTGTTTTGCAAATTTTGCAGATCAATTGTTTTGCCATTAAAAGCTATGTTTACATTTTCCAACTGCTGCTTAGTTACCGCTATATCTTGTTGTGGGATATGATTCTTTTTAAGAGTCATAATGATATCCATTTTACCGTTCTTTACATTTGTTTTAATCGTATCTTCAAATTCGCTCCATCGATAATAATCTGTCGAGTCTTGCGAAAATTCAATAAGGTACTGGTTTGTGCCTGCATACCATTTGCCTTTTCTGTTCACGAGTTTGAATGCTTTTATAAAAAGGCCTATGAATGGAGCAAAAATAAGTATTAACATGCCTATAGGGAACACTGCAAAAAGTATAGCTCCCCAAGGATTTGCTGTTGTATAAGTCTCTAGTGTCCCATTTACGGTAATGGTGGTACTCCCTTTGATAAAAATTTCAAATATCGGAACTGAAAAGAGTAAGGGAAATAATAGAAAAGGAGCAAGTATAAATGTGAGTCCCCCCATTATCCAGCCTAACAATCGCTTCACATAATCATGAGCAGACTGTACTATAAAATCTACGGGTTCACCTTTCAGTTGATCTAGTATATTTTTTGGCACATCATGGTACATGTAAGAATAGTATAATATAAATTCTTGTACGATTATGATTGTGTCGTATTATAATAAAGAAGCTCTTTTTCAATAAATATAACGCTCACAGCTAATACAGGAGAGGTCGCATAGTGGCCGAGTGCAGCGGTTTACTAAACCGCCGTAGGGTAACC
>CAZMJG010000150.1:0-2182 GCA_964566675.1 uncultured Gammaproteobacteria bacterium | reverse complement strand
TTATCCTTGTTTTGCTTTTTGACTTAATACGTATACGAGTTTCTGTGCATTAAAGCTAAGAGCGCGTGTTGTACGAGCCATAGGATTCTTCATGGTACCTATAAGCTTGGCGATCAACTGATCCTTGCCAGGTAATTGTGCCAGCTGGACAAGTTGAGCATCGTTGTACACTGTATTGTCGATACGTCCGAATTTGAATCCAAATGATTCATCTTTTTTTGAGAAATCAAAATAAGATTTCAATCCTTCAGCCCAGTCGCCATGAAAAACGATGAGTGCTGTTCGGTCTTTTATAGGAAAGAGACTCTTGCGGATCTCAGTAAATGTCTTTTCTTCTTCTGAAAGCTTGTTTATAGCCTTTTCGAATAACGTGTTTTTGATAACATTTACCTTAGTATCGTTTTTGCGAAGTTGTTTACGAAGGTCTTCGAGAGTTTTATGAGTTGCTTTCTCGAATTTGATTAGTGCAAAATTTGCACTACTTTTTAATGATTCTGAGATATCAGATACGATATCTGTTTTTTTAGTGTTAGCCATAGGTGTATCACTTGTGTCCGATGCTTATCGGACCTCTCCCTGAGGATTTATTTATCTGCCTTGGCTGTAGCTTCGGCAAGATAAACCGCAGGTCTTGGTGAACTTGTAAATTGTATTATACCAATAAAATACGCATGTGTCATCCTGAACTTGGTTCAGGATCTTTGGAATATTGTTCCTAGATTCCAGAACAAGTCCGGAATGACAAAGAAAAAAAGATGCTGAAATAAATTCAGCATGACAAAATAATAATTAAATTTCTCCTAATAGTTCTCGTAGAGATTTTGATGATTTTTCCTGTTTTTCTCCAGATTTATCTTTCTTACTAGTACTTTGTTTGTATGCTTTTGCGTCTTTTTCACGTTTCAAGAACTTTTCTACACTACCCTTGGCATCAAGGAATTTTTGCTCACCAGTGTAAAAAGGATGACACTTAGAACAAACTTCGACATTTATAGATTGGCGTGTTGAGCCAGTCTTAAAGGTACTGCCACAGGAGCAGGTTACAAGCACATCGTCAAAAAATTTGGGGTGTATTTTTTGTTTCATAGAATAAGTATTATAACACAATAGAAAAATATATTTTAGTGTAAGTGTTGTCAATATTCAAGCTATAGTATCAGAATGTATACCTATCATCACAAGTACAGCTTGTCATCCCATATATAATTGCTTTGCAGCGCCTACAAACAATTGTGTCGATGGATTATCAGAAAAAAGTAGATAAAGAAGATCAAAGATTTCGTCAGCATTTTTAAGTCCCGAGGCAATGGGACCATCCGCATAAGGTACGACCACCGAAATATTGTTCTTTTCTAGAAATTCCTGACGGCGAGGGGTGAGAATCCAGGTTGTAATCCCGTGACCTTCACTTAACTGTGCAAGTTGTAAATACCTGTTTGGAGCAGGAGTACTGATTGTCAGGTATGTTATCCCTTCCATTACAGCGATATTTTTATAAATTGGATTTTCATCAGCATCAAAACTTGCTAAATCATATGTTGTATCATAATACGATACAAAAGGACCAAATCCTGAATTAATTCCTGCTGAGTGCGCTACATTATAAGTCTGTAGGTAAGTACCATGGGTATCTTCAAAAATTCCAAGATCTTCAAGTGATTGTGCGAGGTGAAGCTGGCGATTTAATTGTAGAGTTTGTTCTGCTGCTGCAATTTGTCTATTTTTTATTAGTTCTATGCACTTTCCGCGTGCCTCATTTATAGGTAGGTGGTTGATTATGCCCCTCAAAAAATTAAGATCTGGATGATGATGCTCATTATAAAAAGCTTTACTAAAATCGCGCGCGGTTGCCCTCTCCATCCAGTTTTCCAAAGTTGTTTCTAGTTGAGGATTTTGAGCGAACTGCCCTGTCGCTGTCCATTGATTAATCATCTCTTGAACAGCTTCTGACATATGTGAGGCCATTTGATGACTAGCGGTGAGGCCTTGAGGCAAATATAATTCTGTTAATCCCATGGGCGTATTGTACACTATAGGATATCGTTTTGTAAATGAAAGTGGTGTCACAATAACTATTTTATAGCCTTCATGGCCTCAAAGACTTTTTCCCATTTGCCGGAGTTTACGATCTCTTCGCAGTTGAAGAAGCTTTTATTGATACGATGATCGGTGACGCGATCTT
>CAZMJG010000149.1:0-2245 GCA_964566675.1 uncultured Gammaproteobacteria bacterium | reverse complement strand
GAAACAGATGTTATTATTGTAGGCTCAAGTTTAAATGCAGTACCTATTATTAAATTATTGAGCCCTTTCCTCAATATTAAAGTCATTTCAAATGATTTGCCGGGAGAACCATGGTATAGCCGTCAACTTTTTTTAAATAGTAGCTCAGATGGGTCCAGAGAAGGTAAACCACTTCCCCTTGTAGGAGATGCCACTCCCGTAGGAGGAACTAAAGGTGAAGGACCGACTCTGGCAAAACTGGATGATACAAGTTCTAAAATCGTAGCATGCGATGCGCCGGAAGCACCTTTTCGCAAATACAAAGCCGGGCCCAAAGTAGGAGCTGCAATTGGCGCTCAATTAGCAACGGGTATGGATCTTGAAACAGACTTTATACAAGGGCAAGTTCTTGAGGAACAAACACAACTCAATGACCGCGATGGATTCAATATTGTTACCGTGCGTACTCGCGACGGCGAATTTTATCAATATAAAGCGTTAAATGTAATCTTTACAACTGGTCCAGGGAGCGAAGAGGTAAGACTAGCTGACCCTAATAATGCACGTGTATATACAAAACTGCTAGACACATATAAACTACAAATTCAAGCTATTGAAGATAGACTTGCACGTGAGGCAGAAATAGGTATGCCCTTAACAGAATATGATTTAACTCTTCCTACATTTGCAGATTTTACGTTATTGTGTGCATACTTCAGCATTTGGGAAGAATTTTATAATAGAGATCCAAAACGTTATCCATTAAGGAATATTTTTAATGCCAATAATGAAATTGGTGTCATAGGAAATGGTGACACACAGCGAATACTAGCAGAGCTTCTTGATAATTTACGCGGACCCGCCTCTGCGTACCCAAATGAAGGTGTTTCTAAAAACGACTCTCCGCAGATCACAGCGTATGGGATTGAAGCTCAAACGGCAAAAGAGTATGACGAACAAACACGCCGCCGTTATAATGGTGCACTCGATAGTGGAAATATAAAGCCAGCATCCCGAGCGCAAACTATAAGGCTTTCATCAGGAGATGGTATTTGGAGCGTTGCAGATACAAAGGGCAATATTCGAAAGCACGATTATTTACTTGTTGCCACTGGATTAAATAAAAAGTCATTAGCGGATAAATTAAGAAACTACACGATTCAACCTATTACCGATGAAGAAGGTATCCCTATTGGAACAGGTGATTTAGACTCTGGAGTATTTATTGCAGGTCCAGCCAGTCGTCTTACCGCTTCGGAACTTGCTCCAGAAATCCAAAATATCTTACAATTACTTGGTGTCCCAGAAAATACTGTTGCAGCATGGGTTTGGGGTCCACTGTCTGAAAGATTAGGATTAACAGTACTGTATGATCTTAGTCTTACTGCCTATTTAAATGAACTTAATAAGAAGCGAGTTTACCCTATAATCGATTTACCTGGATTTCCGAAAATACAACAACAGGCAGCATGATTTATAATAAAGAATGCTGTTCATTATAGTACTACTGATTATATGTGGGATTATTCTTTTAGTATTCTCTTCTAAAATTTCCGCTATCCCCTTTTTTCCTTCCAATCCCAAAGATATGGGTCACATAATTGAGGCGCTTGACTTGCAAAATGACCAAATAATTGTAGATCTAGGAGCTGGGACAGGTACAGTGATTTTTGCAGCTGCACTGGCGGCTTCAAAGAAAAATAAAGATACTCACTTTGTTGCAGTTGAGATCAATTTTATCCTTACAGCCATCATGCATATCAAAAGGCTCTTTCATCCCAACAAGCAACACATTCAAATTGTCACAGCTGATTTATTTAAGTATGATTACACACAACTCGTGTCTAAAGGCTATAGTCAGACAACTTATTACATGTACGTTTCTCCTTGGTTTACCGACCAAATGGCTGATATTGTGAAGAATACTGGAAAGAATGTACATTTTGTGACATACTTCTACCCTATCAAAAAGATGAAGGAGATAAAAAAATTAGCAGGTCTACATACTACTTTTATCTATAAAGTATAATGAGGCTATGTTAGGTAATATATACAAAATTGATATGGCAAGCACCTCCTTTCTTGCTCATATAGTACCCCATACTCTCCAGTTCGATCATATCTTTTCATTTTTTTCCCTTGAAGGAATTTCTTTTTTTGTTTGGATATTTTTCACACTCCTGTTCCTTTTCTGGCGTGTCAAGGAGTATAAAAAAATTATTTTTTATTTTCTCATTAGTTTTTCGCTTACCTGGATCTTAGTAAA
>CAZMJG010000148.1:0-2287 GCA_964566675.1 uncultured Gammaproteobacteria bacterium | reverse complement strand
CATTTCGACCGATGAACTACGCTTTGTACGGGAAAGCGTAGAACGCTATCATGGTCGCACTCTCATAAACCGCGAAATTGAGAAAAGACTTGATCGAATACATGACACTATAAATGCCATTGCCCAGAAAGGACTTTCAACTGAAATTCTAGAAGATTTAGTTAAATACAACTTAGTACGAAATAAATGAATATAATAAATCGCATATTCAAATTGTCAAGACCAAGGTTTTGGATGTATTTGGCAGGACCTTATTTATTAGGCTACACGTTTGCATATGATCATTCACAACCATTTCTAAATCCCCTTTTTTTATATTCTCTTTTCTTTTTCTTGATTCCGGCAAATATTTTTTTATATGGAGTGAATGATATAAATGATATGGAGACCGATCAGATAAATCCTAAAAAAAAATCTAAAGAACAAGCTACTCAATATACTACTTTAACGATGTATCAAAGAAGTGTGTTGATTTCATTATTGCTATCTTTACCTCTTTTTATATTACAAAATGCTGCCAGTAATCTTTTAACTATCGTTTTTGTGCTACTATCATATTACTATAGCGCACCTCCCTTCAGATTTAAAAATCGGCCTTTTCTTGATTCTTTAATCAATATACTCTATGCTATCCCCGCTTTTATGGGCGTTAGTCAACTTCAGTCACATTTCCCTCCAATGACTGTGGTAGTCACAATTTGGTTGTGGACTACTGCGATGCATCTATATTCGGCAATTCCTGATATAGAGTATGATAAAAAGGCCGGCATTCAAACAACAGCAGTATATATGGGTGGGAAAAAAAGCCTGTACCTCTGCTTACTACTATGGCTTTGTATGGCTATTCTTAGTGTGATTATTTCTCCCATCCTCTTTTTAGCTTTCATATATCCTATCTGTATCATTCTTGTCTTAACAGATAAAATCTCGCCCTTAAAAATGTATTGGCGTTTTCCTTATATAACAAGCTTATTAGGTTTTTTATTATACCTGTATGCCTACAATACCTAAATACAGTGTGGTAATACCTACCCTAAATGAGGAAGCAAATATTCAAAATCTTATCACTGATTTACAAAAACAGACATTCCAACCTCACGAAATAATCATTGTAGATGGAGGATCTACCGATAATACAAAAAAAACAATCAATTTAATGGAGAATATTTCTTTATACACTGACAAACCTAATATAGGCCAACAAAGAAATACTGGTTGGAAAAATGCACGTACAGATATTATTGTCTTTTTAGACGCCGATACCAAATGTGATACAACTTTTATGGAACGCACCCTTAACGAATTTTTTCTGAAAAAACTAGATGTCGCCTGCCCTATCTATGAACCCATTACTGCAGATATCCGAATAAAAAACATCTATCTTTTTTTTAATCGCATTTTTTATATAGGACAATGTATTTTTCCCTCCGGTGCTGGCTCCTGTATAGTCACTAAAAGAAAAATTCTTTCAAAAACGCACGGCTTCCATATATCGTATAAATACGATGATATCTATTTCATACGCCAAGCTGCACGAATAGGAAATTTTGGTATGCTCAATTCTTCGATACAGGTATCCACTCGAAGATTTGAGAAATACGGAATATGGAGGACCCTATTTACCTATATTTTATTGTCTTTTTGTTTCATTTTTGAAGCTCACTATGTAGCAGATAAAATTTCATATCCATTTGGTGCATATTCAAAACATTAAGTCTCTCACAGTTTTTATAACAAATCGTTATACTATTTGAATATGTTTGATCTTACCGGAAAAATTGCAGTCATCACTGGTGCTTCCAGTGGATTAGGAATACAGTTTGCACATGCATTAGCAATGCAAGGTGCTTCGGTTGCACTATTAGCAAGGAATGAAGATAAACTGCGAGTTGTCAAACAAAATTTAGAAAAAAAAGGAACAGTGTGTGTCGCCATTCGTTGTGACGTAACAAATGAGAAACTAGTGAATGAAGCAGTAGATGCAATTATAGAAAAATGTGGCAAAATAGATATTCTAGTCAATAATGCAGGAGCCGTCAATACAGCCCCAGGAGAACAATTGAGCATGCAAGAATGGGATGAGGTGCTTGATGTAAACCTTCGCAGTGTTTTTATGGTTTCTCGAGCAGTAGGCTCTCGCATGATTGAAAAAAAATATGGAAAAATTATAAATATTAGTTCTATGTATGGTTTTGTAGCTAATACCATGTACCCTCTTGCCAATTATCATGCCTCAAAACATGGAGTTATAGGTTTAACCAAAGCTTTAGCTATAGAATGGGCTAAA
>CAZMJG010000147.1:0-2344 GCA_964566675.1 uncultured Gammaproteobacteria bacterium | reverse complement strand
TTCATTTCATTTATATCTTTATATACAGCCGGGGAGCCTTTTCTATCGGCTAGGTAAAGGAGAGTCGTATCACCCAAACGATCAGTTATGATCTTATCTTCTGGTTTAGTAAAATCGCCAATGAGTTTTGCAATAGGAGGTAAATCTTGAGGAATATAATAAAAATCTTTTACCTCATAATACGAAAACGCAAAACTAAATATAAATACCACGACTAAAGCTGGGTAGGCAAACAATTTGTTAAAGGCCTGCTCGTTACTAAGTAGATGCCCAATACCCAGTCCAATCATGATAGCGATGCCTGGGAAAGCGACTGTCTGATAATAGGTATGTTGTACGTTGCCGCCTTGAAAGGTAAATAGGTATATCAGTGCCGAAGCAAACATACTATGCAGTAGATACTTTTTGAATTTCCCAGTCACTCCGAGAAGTAACAGGAATGAAAGATATATACCAAGCATGAGCTTCCCGATACGCTCCATAAAAATCCAGCGGAAAAAAGCAGGTTTGAAAAAGATATTCTTGGAGCCCTCAAACGTATTTACGTTGGTAAAGAGCCAATCACTATCTGGTATACCTTCTGGATAGTTTTGGATATACATTCTCCATAAAACAAAAGGCAGTAACCCTAAAATGACAAATGTATATGCTTTCCATTCCTTGAGCAATTGAAATTTATATCGGCTAATAAAGATATAGGCGATCACAATACTATAAAAAATCACGGTTGGCTTGATGAGGAGCGCCATGGCATAAAAAAGCACACTGAAGGAAAAATAAGTGACAGAAAGGCCAAATGAGTGCTTCTTTTGCGTATCGATATAAAGAAAAAATATAGAAAGCATCATACAGGCGACCGCCGTGGTTTCAGGTAAAATAACCCGTGAGAAGAATACAAAGTATGGCATTATGGCAAACGTAAAAGCAGCTCCAATTGCCGCGGCCCGAGAATGCTCTTTCAAAGCAAGATAATAGATCACCGCTATCGTGATGAGAGAAAAAATGGCGCTCGTGAGTCTGCCATAAATCTCAAGTGATACCACTGGCAAATATCTATATAAAGTTCCAAATAGAGCGCTATAGATCGGAAATTCCACCATGCGATACCCATTAGGATTTTCAATTCCCGATTGTATACTCGTGAGATCATCGTATATCGGTTTCATGAGGTTCACGCCATCGCGTGCAAAATTGCGAGCTACTGCAGCTGTATCAGCTTGCCGCCACGAATGTGCATCTGCCAAAGGAGTGTTGATCTTGTAGAGACGCAACGTCAAAGCAATAAGTAAAATACAGGTTAGAACAAGAACATCCAATTTTTTCATAGTGCAAGCTAGTCTATTTTTAGCTTCTCGGGAGAAGCTTTTTCTTTAGTAAATAATGATAAAGATCCCATAAATATTCCGGCTACCAACCAGAATGTATAGGCATCCTTTGAGGCTTCAAATACGTCTATATACGACGCATTGATAAAGAGTCCTATCATGCCAAACAAGAATCCATAAAATAATACCGAATATCTCTTTGTCATTTTTCTGGCACCTTTCCATATCATGACTGCAATAGTACCCAAAATTCCCAGGAACAATGAGGTTCCCAAAGCACCTGTCTCACCGAGCCATCGCAAATAGTCACCATCGGTGGCTTCAGTAAGAGAAGAGGGACCTGTGCCAAGAAGCGGATTTTTCTTAAAAGCATTTATTGCCCGTGGCCACTCTACTTGAAAACGAGTCGAAAGTGAGATATCAACCAGGTATTTTGTCACTGGTATTTGCTTGCCAAACGTACTTTCGACAAGTGCATTGATTTGTTCTTCGGTTAGCAACGTGCCGCTATCATTTGCGTCTTTTACTATTTGTTCACGTATTTGTTTTTTGGCTTCCTTTTCTGTTTTCTTATCGACTATTACTGGTTTTGCTTCTTGGGCCGCTTTTGTCGCATCTACTTTGCTGCCAAAATCTCCAACAGGTAGATTATCTACCCGTACATCTTTCGGTACAATCACTTCTCCGGTTACTGGATCTACAAAGATTTTAGTTTGTTGAAACGTCCGGGTGAGACGCTTTGTCAAATTATCTGACAAAGGAGTCAATATTACTGTTGCTATGACAACAAAAAGAAGTAGCTTGAAATTGCGGGTATACAGGAGAAATAGAGAGACTGCAATCAGATACGACAGATAGGAGGCACGCGAGGCCGTGAGTATGAGTGTGCCCAGTGCCAGAAGAAAAATACCGATATATATATAGTTTTTTGAGTGCACAAAGTAGCCAAGAGTCAGTGGCATAAGCAATATCAGGTAGGCAGCCAGGTCATAATGTCCGGCAAAGGTAGATGATACCCG
>CAZMJG010000146.1:0-2345 GCA_964566675.1 uncultured Gammaproteobacteria bacterium | reverse complement strand
GTGGAGATGCCGGGAGTTGAACCCGGGTCCGTAAAGGCCTCCTATAAACCTTGTAGCTAGAGATATTGTATCTTTACTGAAGCACAAAGAAGAAGACACACAGACTTATCTTCGTGCTGCCGATTTTATTTGCTTAAGACTTAAAAAAGATCGAGAACTTAGTTAAATCCGCACCTCAAAGTTTTGACTCCAAGACTATGAGGAAATCTTGGAGAGCTGTCTACTGCTTATGCAGCGAGCATAAGATTTGGGCGGAATGAGTTCATTCCAGCTTCCATCTTAGCAACGGCTGCTTCGACAATATCCAGTGCATAATCATTTGCTGATTTTGCTGTTATTGTTTTCCGAGTAACGTTCTGGTACGCTCTAGCGATTTATAAAAGTACAGCTCTACGTCGAAGCCGTGCATCCCCTATTCGTCATATTTCATATATTCTTTCATATCTCGTTCTTCATTCATGGCTATCGTCTTTTTCTTCTCTAAATTCTTTTTCTCGATATCACCTCGACCACGGGCCAAAGCGATATTCAGCTTGACATGACGTCCTTTATTATAGCAGGAAAGTGGTATGATAGTCAACCCGCGAGCAGATTGCACTTTTGTATGAAGCCTCTCTATTTCTTTTTTATTCAGAAGTAATTTTCGCTTCCGCAGTGGTTCATATCCTTCCATCCGAGCAAATTTATATATTGGCACGTCTGCATTTATAAGCCATACCCCATCCTCAAAGATTTTCACATACGCATTATCCAAGCGGATATTGCCGGCTTTCACCGACTTTACTTCTCCGCCTTTGAGCACAATACCAGCCTCATATTCTTCAAGACTTTGATATTTTCTATGGAATTCGCGATTATTTACTAACATACAGAGGATTGTATCATGAAAATTGCCTAATCACACATATATTTTGATGCTATCATGTTAGTATGAGTATGAAATTAATTGGTCTCATTATTGCCGCCTTGGTAATCGTAAATGGCATACTCTTTGCCATAGCAATACAAAAACGGACTGCTTTACCTGCGTCAAATCCTGCTCAAATCGTACGAGAACCAACCATACCCAAACGCGTGGTCAAAGCCGATATACCTAAATCTGGTCTTGAAAACTGCTTTAACTATTATAACTATGGAAATACCCAAGTAAATCTTTCACCCGAAAAGGCCGAATATTCAGCTGGTGAGAATATCAAGCTAATAGGAAATATAATCAACAATAATACATTCCCGATTGTGGATGTTGTCTTGTATGCACAAATAAGACGACTCAATCCTAAAAGTTACGATCAAAATGGACACTACCTCATTGATACATTTCCCCTACTTGAAAAACTAAATATACAGGCCTTTGAAACAAAGCCCATACAGGTACAATTACCCTTCAAAGACTCCTATCCCCAAGCTTCCTATCAAATCCAGTACTTTGTATTTTCAAAGTATGGCTTTCATTATGGTGGCCGCCCATTTTTTGAAGAAGATTATGCGGGTACAACCAACTTAACTTTTAATAATGATATCCAACCACGTGTGTATTTTGATATAGATACACTACAAGTTGATGGCAAAATACGATCAATACGAGGAATTACTGAAGAGTTCTCATCTGATTCTATTCCTTTTGATATACATTTCGTAGATGCTCGCCCTGAAAAACTACCGTTTCCCGTCACAGTAAAATTCTACAATTTCGAAGATACTCATGAAGCAAACGTTGTCAAACAATATACCTTTACGGTCGATAATACGGATACACCTTTACATGTTGAATTTACACCTCCAGAGCAAGGGGCATATGTCTTGGTAGCTTCTACTGATACACCCATTAGTTCCATGCTTAAATACAGATTTGGGGCTTTATCAGGAGCTCAACCCGAACTTCGTATGAATGACGTCGGGGTGTCTAGTTTCCCGGCTACTAAAGAAGGACGCGCTTGGGTATGCTTCCATTCTCCAGCTGCTGGATTTGCTCAGAAAACAAAGATCTCGCTCGCATTACTTGATGATAAAAAACAAATAGTGGCCGAAAACAGTGTCAATTATGCTCTATCTCAAGATGTACTTGCAATCAGCGTACCTCTTGCTGCTTTGAATACATTAAATGATTTTGCTGTAAAGGCCACAGTTGAAAATGATTTAAATCCATCAGATAAACGTGAAGTTCAAATTGAGTATACTTGCGATCTTTTTACTCAGTCTCTACACGATTTCAATATCATCTATAACAAAAATTCATCGCAGCTGATTATAAAAGCGACCAATAACTGTGGAAAAGAAGTACGTGAAGGCAAAATAAATAATATTCGTGTTATGCAAAATAAAAAAATCGTAAAAGAAGCAACCAA
>CAZMJG010000145.1:0-2383 GCA_964566675.1 uncultured Gammaproteobacteria bacterium | reverse complement strand
TTGCCGCGGGTAAAACACTCACTGCTGTAGATGCACGAATTATTTGTCGTTGACGCACGGACTTTCTAATCTCGTCAGACGTTTGTCGTGATCAATAATTTTCTTATCGTGGTTGTCGTAGATAATGTTTGTGTACTGCAGCAGCTGATGAGATAATTCGGAAAATTTGACATCGATATATAATTTTTGTTCAGTAAACTGCGTTTTTATATAGGTATCTTGCTCCTCAAATTTCTCTTGTACGAGTTTTTTCTGTTGTGAAAAATACTCTTCCATTCTTTTATTTTGTTGAGCAAACTTTGTATCTATACGTTTATCCTGCTGTCTAAATTTTTCTAGGATATTTTCAGTGTATTTTTCAAATACTTGTTTGAACAGTAATGCTATTTGGTCAAGATCCTGAGATGTTAACATATGGATACAAATTGTTATGTATATACATACTAATTTGTATTGAAGAAAATGTCAAGAAGTATAGCCACAGTGGGCGTAGGGGCATAATGTCTCATGGCAGCAGACTTTTTCTCCGCTGAGGAGCTGGACTATGCGTTTATAGTTTCTCAGCAACGACCCTTTTAAGTACCAGAGATCGTGTGGTTTGAGGAATTCTTTCAGTAGCTTTGCAGCTTCAAAAACATCGGCAGCATAGACTATATTTTCCTTTGGAAAACCATGCTGAATAGCCGATTCAATAGTATATTTGCGAAGCGGTCCAATACATACAACATAATCAAATTGCATATCAGCAATTTGCTGACCTGTCTTGCGGTGTTCTTCCTCGGGGTTTTCCAGCTCGCCCATCTCCCCGATTACTGCAATTTTACGGCCAGTGTACTCCATTTCGTGGAGTGATTCTAAACCAACTTTGGTGCTTTCGGGATTGGCTCGTAACGAATCGTTGAGAAGAAGGGTGCCTAGAGGGCCTTCTTCAAGACTCATGCGTCCTCGCAAAGGACGAAGCTCTGTGGCAGTGTCTACCATACGTTCAGAGGCTGCATGCTTGTCTGACAACAAGATTTTAAATACCAGATATCCGGCCATCAGATTGCTGATATGATGTTTGCCAATGAGAGGAGTAGTGATGGTAAACGTAGTTTGTAGTTTCGTATCTTGAAATGTGGCGGTCGTGCCATCGAGTGTGAGATGAATGGATTGGGGATCAACAGTAACTTCGACATTATTAGGTGAGCTTCCGTACCAATGAATGTGTGCTTTGGTGTAGGCTCTCATGGACTGAACATATTCATTGTCGGCATTTAATATAGCATGACCATCTATCGGTAATACTTCGATAATTTTACGTTTCTCCAAAATGAGGGTGTCGATCGAACCCATATGCTCAGCGTCGGTGTGTACTGGCGATATACCAGTGACGACTGATATGCTAGGTTTTGCAATCTGGAGATGACGTGCCATTTCGCCGGGATGATCTATCCCTAGCTCCCAAATAAGAAATTTGGTATCTGGTCTCACTTTGAGTGCGGTGATTGGGACATTGAAGGTGGTATCGAGGTTTATATCGGTACGGACAGTGGGGCCTATGGAGTTGGTGATGGCAGTGATGATTTCAGTTGTACCTGTCTTGCCTTGACTGCCGGTGATTGCAATTTGAGTGGGATGCCACAGGGAGAGCCAACGGGCAGCCAAGATGCGGCGAGTGGAGTGGAAGGTGGATTTGATGCCCGAAGGCTTGTATATTGACATATGTTATCTGTTGGCCATCCTCACCAGTGTGAAAATTTTATTTCGCTTAATGCCTTTCTGCGAAATGACGTTCGGGGCTCCCCATCTCGTGCCACCTAGTCCGCTTATTGTCTCAAGTGGCTACAAAAAGGGTATTTTCGTTCGATATGATTTAGTAAAGTAAATATAGCTTCTTTGGGTGATTAGCTCAAGGACTACTAATACATCTTTTTAAGAGTATACCCTTCTTTTGTATCTTCGATGCTATAACCTTTGTTCTCGATTTTTTTTCGAATTTTGTCGGCGGTGGCGAAATCTTTTTGTTTTTTTGCTTCAGACCTTTGTTTGGCTAGCTCGTGAATGACTGGCGGAATAATATCATTCCATATTTTTATTTTAGCTAAACCAAGTCCGAGTACAGAATCGAAACTATTTATGAGATTATATTTTTCGCTCACGGGGAGATCTGATGAAATAGTCTCCCATACGACTGCCAACGCTTGAGATGTATTGAGATCGTCGGCAATAGCCGTCTGGAATGCTTTGGGATATGGACTGCTTATAGGGCTTTTTGAAGGGTCGTTTTTATTTTTTTGTTTGATATCTCTAAAATTTTTGCGTAGTTTGTAAAGGGCATTTTGTGCGGCTTCAAGTGCTTCCCAAGTGAAATTCATTTCCTGTTTATAGTGCGTCTGCAAAA
>CAZMJG010000144.1:0-2441 GCA_964566675.1 uncultured Gammaproteobacteria bacterium | reverse complement strand
ACCTTGTTGTACCAAATTTATAAATTCTTCAAAATCTTCACCATTTTTTACTTTCGTACAATCACTAGACTCAAACTGCAATAATTGGAACCACCCTTTTTTGCTTAGGCGAATAAACATTCATTCTGTATTCGAATTCACCTCGAGTTTTCAACCAGTTAAGAGAAGTATTGTCTTCATTTTTCTCAGTATAATCACATACAATAATCAGCCCATTCTCCTTCAACTCTTTTTCCGCCTGTTCTAAAGCAATTTGTCGATCCTCTTTTCCTAACTGATATAAAGTAGTTGTAAAAATCACTGTATCATAAAACTGCTCTTCAAGGACATCCGCATGAAGCATATTACCCTCTCTAAATTCAAAAGAGTCCATAGCTTGAAACCTTTTCATTTTCTCAATCATTGCCTCCATTTGTTCTTTACTCATATCCTTGATTCTTCTACAGGAGGTAAAAAACTTAGCTCTAATGGGATCCGCCAAAGGATCAGCTAAATCTACACCCACTGTAGAGACCTTCACATCAGAATTCATAGCGGTGGCTACTATACCCTTTACACCTTTATAAGAAGTTTCATCGTCGAGAATGTAAGGATCAGTTTCTTGAGCCGATGAACCAGCAGCAACTCTTTTCATAACATATCCTGCGCTACATCCTTTATCTGCTACTCTAAACTGTTGATCTCCATAAATAAGTTTAAAAAACCACGGAAACGCAACTCCTCGATTTGAAAAATTAGTCTGAGGTTCGTAATTATTAAGTAAATACTCCCAAACTTTTATACTTAGTTCATCTTGAAAAATCCTTCTGTATTCTTCTAACCACTTTTCTTCACTGTCCAGATTTCTGCTATAGGGGTAATCGCATTCCTCTTCTATCCACATATACCAAAAATTTGGAATATGATTAATCAACATATATGCTCCAGTAATACTCGTCAATGTATCATTGTTTTCCATCCTTTTGTAACGGGCTAGATGAAATAGCTCATAAATGCGTGGATCTTCTTTTATGTAGGATAACATCGCTTTGGCTGAATCTGATGCGAACTTATCTTGAGCTGGCGGTTTAAATACTAATTCTGCTAAGCGGGCCTCTAATTCTCTTGAATCTTCTTCAAGAGTAGGAATACGATATTCATGATGTTCTGAATGCTCAGGACTTATAAAATGAGTTGGATGTACAGAGGTGATGGGTTCCATGATATGAATCAATAAATAGATGAAACGAGTATTATACTATAAGATATGCGATTAATCCAATTACTGTAATCTTTCAAAGTAAGCTTGTAAAATACCACGAGCGATAGGCGCTGCGACATCCGAACCCTGCCCACCTTCTTCTACTATAACAGTGAGCACTATTTCTGGGTTTTCGTATGGCGCAAAAACAGTAAACCACGCATGAGGTTTACCGGACGCGGCATGTGATTCAGCAGTACCTGTTTTACATCCCACATCTATAGGCTTAAGGTTAGCAGACGTAGTGGCCACAGCAGGTGTTGCCGAAGGAGTACTTTCCTTTATACCAAAATCAAAAAATGGCCAAGCGGTTCCTCCCGGGTCGCATGCAAGCTTCATTCCTTCTCTAATAATGTCATATGTTTTTTTTGCGATTGGTAATTTTTTACACTGGGACGTGGCCTGCGGATCACTTCCTTTTTTTAGTAGCATTGGGTTGCAATATTGGCCATCATTAGCAAAAGGAGTCGTTGCTAACGCTACCTGTAAAGGTGTGGAAGTTACATATCCTTGGCCAATAGATAGATTGTACGTATCTCCTAAATACCATTGTTCCTTCAAATTTTCTTCTTTCCAGAAAGTTGAAGGAACTATCCCTTCAGCTTCATCTAACCCAATGCCAGTTCGCGAATGAAATCCAAATATTTCGGCCCACTTTTTAATTTTTTCTGGACCAAGTTTGGCTCCTAGCTGGTAATAATATGTATCATTAGAACGTTGTAATGACTTTAAAAGATTTACATCACCTTCTGTTTTACCGTATTCTAAGTAATACCAGTTATGGAAATCACGCTGACCAGCCTTCAACACACCATCATCTTGAAATACCGTATCCTCAGTAACTGACTTTTCTTCCAACCCTGCTGCCGCAACAAACATCTTAAAGGTAGAACCTGGAGGGTAAGTGCCTTCAGTAGCACGATTAAACAATGGCTTATCCTGATCATTCAGAAGTCGAGAAGTTTCTTTTAAAGCACTGTCTTCAAATACTTGAGGATTAAATGTGGGATTGGAAGCTAATATCAATACTTCGCCTGTGCTCGGTTTTATACCTACCACCGACCCCTTTTTATCCTTCAGGAGCTCTTGTGCTTTATCCTGCAGCATACTATCCAGGGCCAGTTCAATATCGTGCCCACCGATAGGTTCCATAACACTTAATGTTTTAATATATTTTCCCATCGCATCTACTTCTATAAGT
>CAZMJG010000143.1:0-2476 GCA_964566675.1 uncultured Gammaproteobacteria bacterium | reverse complement strand
GTACTCATGGTATTTGGTCAAGGGCAAGGGTGAAGATATGAGACAAAGGAAGAAAAATTGATTATACTTAACTCTTTATGGACTCCATCTCAAATATTCTCAAAAAATTTGATCCTTTAGAGGATAAATATATCTCTCGTGAGTATCAATCATTTGGTGTACACCTTTCCGAGAAGCTTCAAGATCCTCGTCGCAAAGCCTTATACATAAAAATGTCTCGTGATATTCCTCGATCTGTACTAGAAGAAGCCTTGAGATTTGTTATCGACTCAAATGCCCGAAGTAAAGGCGCACTTTTTATGTGGAAACTGCGAGAGATGAAAGTATTTGAAAAATATAAACTACTGAAAGCTCCGGCATCAAAGAAAACTAGAAAGAAAAAAACCATATGATACTTTCTTCTTGCAACTTGTGTATTGTTTTGATAACGTTAATCTATGAAAGATATAGAAGAGTTGTCGCATAAAATAGAACTTCGCTATCTACATCTACTACTGGAACTTTTAGAAACTCGTAAAATAGATATGGTAACTGCAAAAAATTCCGCTCAACTTATGCTTACTTATTTACCATTTAAAAATACAGAGGATATAAAACATAAACTTGATAATTTAAAAGCCATTTATCCAACCCTCAATACGCTTCATACCTATGCGCTTAAAGAAATTGAGATATATGATACACAAGATGTACTTGAAAAAATGCGTGATTTAATGAAGAATAAAGAGTTAGATGCCGCACTAGAAGTATCGCAAAATAAATAATATGAATGAAGGAGTTCCTACACTAACACCTACCGCTGAAGTGACACAATCTCCTATTAAATTAGAGGCTCCTGTTCCATCTCCAACTTTTGAAGATTTTAATATGACACCACCGTCACAACTTGCTGAGATACAAACAGCAGTAAGTCTAGGTGTTAATGGCAACACAAAGGAAGCAATAGATCGGATAGCACATTTACCCACCCCGACTGAGGCGACCAACCAGACAGCAGAAGTAATAGGAGGAGAGGAAGAACTGAATACACCTCATCCTGATGGGCCTCTAAAGGCTACTGATGCCTCAGCTATTGCCGAAAGTGCTGCCGCTTCGCTAAATGAGCCTCCAGATGAAGAACAAAAACCTGCAACAGCCCCCCCTGGCATGACGGACTCAGATAATGCTGCGGCTTCAGACTTTGCCGCGGCCGGAAAAAAAGAAGAAATAAAATTACCTTACGGCATGACTAAAAGCCAATATGAAAAATCGCAAAAAGATCATTATGCGCGTGAGGTCGCCAACGGACGAGTATCTCAAGAAGATGCTGACCGGAAAGTAGCGGAATCAGTAAAAAATTATGATGAACAATACAACAAAGACAATCCTGAGGCAGTCAAAGAACAGCAAGAAGCTGAAGCTAAACTCACTCCCGAACAAAAAACCGCCGCAATCATAGAAAATATACGAAATGGTGAAGGTGATCTCATGGAAAATTTGGTGGCGCTTGAAAACGTCCAAGCCAATATGCATGGTGAAGAACTCACCGCCGAGATGAGAAATACGCTCGCCGACTTGCTTCAAACTCAAATTGAAACTCAAGGAAAACTCGAAAATAAAGAAGCCATAACGGTATTACAACAGATATCTGAAATGATTGGTATGGAAGCACAACTACGGCATATACCCGAACAACTGGATGTACTCGATAAAAAAGCAGATAAACTAGATGATCAGATTGGTCGTATGCAAAAAGAAATACGCTTCAACAATACGGCTCTTGATCAAAAAGAAAGAAACGAATTATATGACGCATATGTCATGCTCACTCAGACCGAAGCACAAATGGTGCATTTAAGCCAGCTTCAGGATAAAATGGCTCAAAGGTACAAAGAAGTTTCAAACAACATAGATTATACATTAGGCCGAAAAGGTGGATTTTCTTATGCACTGGGAGCTGTAAGGAATAGTTTTGGTAGAGTGACGCTCAATCTTTCCAGACCAAGCTTACGCTCAACACGCCATCGGAAGTACTTTGGATTCTAAAAATAACCGTATACCCAGTATCCCACTTTTCCTATCCCCTGCTCTTGTAAATATCCTTTTTTTATTTCAACCGATTCCTCATCTTCAAACCATAATTCATGTCTATAATTTTCCTCGTCAAGATATGTGACTTTTGTTTCCTTTGTCTCCTTGTTTTTAATTATTTGACAACTTGTCAAATCACAGGTTGGCTCTGTCAGTTCACGAATATCTGTGAGTGGCAACGCACGAGCAGCTTTTAAAGGTTTACCCTGAGGCCCCAAAGCCCAATCGTAGCCATACATACCCATTATCACCGATAATTTTTCTGCTGGTACCTGATTTTTAAAATCTTCTAGCATCGCTTGAAAATCATATCCATATTTTGCTCTATCTGAAAATGGAAAATTCGGGCCAGGCTCGCCTCTGGACTTGTGAAAATCATATGCCATGATCATAATTTCATCTACTG
>CAZMJG010000142.1:0-2495 GCA_964566675.1 uncultured Gammaproteobacteria bacterium | reverse complement strand
AAATGTGCTATGTTGTATTTTTTTTGAAAGACTCTCAATTTCATGACTCTGAGGTATATCTTCCACCCCAAATATGCTCAGTGCTGTACGCCCATTGGCTGTAGCTTTTGAAAGTTGAAAATAAAACAAAGAAAAAAGTAGACTTATAGTGAATATCCCGATTAATACAGATCGAAAGTTTTGCTGGAGAGTCTCTGCGATGAGAGACTTGTAATCTATCGATATCGTTTCTGTATTTTCCATGTATATAGTAATTATAACATACAAATCCTTAGTACCAGATATTCTGCTTAAATATGTTAAAATTATATGTAGGTAAATCGGCTCGATTGCCGTGTTAATAGTTTACCATATCCTTATGACACCTTTACTTATTGGAGGCGGACTTCTTTTATTAGTGGTAATTTATTTGATAGCAACCTACAACTCACTGGTAGTGCTTAAAATGCGTATTCAGGAAGCTCTATCGGGTATTGATGTGCAGCTCAAACGTAGATATGATCTTATACCAAATTTAGTAGAAACTGTAAAAGGTTATGCCAAACACGAAAAAGAAGTATTTGAGAATGTCACCCAAGCACGATCTGCACTCATGTCTGCTGGCAATATGCACGATAAAGCAGCGGCCAACGATATGCTTACTGGTGCTTTGAAATCTCTATTTGCAATCGCTGAAGCGTATCCAGATTTGAAGGCGAATACCAATTTCCAGGATTTACAGAGACAGCTTGAAGATACAGAGGATAAAGTCGCATATTCACGCCAGTTTTATAACAGCAATGTTCTCGATTACAATGGCAAGATCGGTATGTTTCCTAGTAATATAATTGCCGGTATGTTTGGCTTTCACGCATTTGAATTTTTCAAAGCAGATGAAAAAGAACGTGAAAATATACAGGTAAAGTTTTAAAGAAGTGTGTACAAAAATAGGAATTAAGAATTAAGAAGGAAGAAATAAATTAATTTCTTCTCTCTTCTTTCTTCTTTTTTCATTATATTAATCAACAGGGATCTATGACAGTCTATAATCAAATTGCACAAAACAAAGTAAAAACATACTTGATCATGAGTCTCTTTACGATCATATTTACCGGGTTTTTTTATATCATCGGTAAATATTTCGGAGGAGGCTCAGGCTCATTTTATGCATTACTGGGTTTTCTGATATCTTTTGTCTCATCTGTATATAGTTACTATAATTCGGACAAATTGGTGCTTTCTACCACACATGCACGGCCAGCAACTAAAGAAGAATTTTTTGATTTCTACACCGTGACCGAAAATCTGAGTATCGCATCGGGGACTCCTATGCCAAAGCTGTATGTAATAGATGACCCTTCACCCAATGCGTTTGCTACCGGGCGAAACCCGGAGCACGGTGTAGTGTGTGCAACTACCGGACTACTCCATATCATGGACCGTGCGGAGCTTGAGGGCGTGATTGCACATGAGCTATCGCACATAAAAAATTATGATATTTTAGTATCTACAGTCACGGCGGTGCTTGTGGGCACTATTGCTTTAGCGGCAGACTGGATCATGAGATCGTTGTGGTGGGGTGGTGGTCGCGATGATGATCGACCGCGAAACCCTATCATGCTTGTCCTGCTTATCGTGGCGCTGATTCTCACTCCCATTGTGGCAACCCTTATACAACTTGCGGTATCTCGTCGTCGTGAGTTTTTGGCAGATGCAAGTGGGGCTCTTCTCACGCGCTACCCCGATGGCTTGGCCAGCGCCCTTGAAAAAATAGCCGCCTATCCACGAGGAGTTTCTACCGCTACCACTTCCACCGCCCATCTATTTATCTCCAACCCTTTTAAACAAAGGAAAGTCATGTCTTGGATGACCAATCTTTTTAGTACCCATCCACCTGTCGAACAACGTGTAGCGATACTTCGCAAGATGTAAATATAAGGTTTAGCTTATCAGAGTAGGTCTATCTATTTGAAGATACTCACTTTCATGGTACAATAGAACCTCACGTTCCTATAGAAAATTAAGAAAAATATCTATAATGAATGATGTAGGACAATTTTATAGATATAAGAAAACAAAATAAACGATTTTATGTGCGGCATAGCAGGATTTACCGGTAAAAAAAACGAGCAACTCATACAACAGATGTCCCAGGATATGAAACATCGTGGACCCGATGGTGATGGCTTTTATATCGATGACCAGGTGTCACTTCTCAACAGGCGACTTGCGATCATAGATCGACGTGGTGGGGATCAACCAATCTACAATGAAGATCAAACAGTCGCTGTAGTCTACAATGGCGAAATCTACAACTATCTTGAGCTGCGTGATACCCTGGAAAAAGCCGGCCATGTATTTAAAACAAAATCCGATACTGAAGTCATTGTCCACGGGTATGAAGAGTGGGGAAACGATTGTTTTGACTATTTTAATGGTATGTTTGGGATCGCACTTTATGATATACCAAAAAAAAGACTCATCCTTGCCCGTGACCATTTTGGCATAAAGCCTAT
>CAZMJG010000141.1:0-2559 GCA_964566675.1 uncultured Gammaproteobacteria bacterium | reverse complement strand
TATTTAATATATTAATTGGAGGTCTGTTGGTATTTGGTTCGGCAACAATAGCAAGTATATTGAAGCAGTTTGTAGGCGGCACAAGCTGACAGAGGCTCCGATCTAAAGCTCCCTCTCTATGAGAATGATCCCTGTGGCATGTTTTGCACTATGCCTTATTATGCTATTGCCGACTTCTGTAAAGGCTCAGACCATAACACCACCGGTGCAGCAGCAATGGACAAACGAGTTTACTGTGGAAAATAAGCCGTCTACAATCATAGTGCTTATTAAAAATTTCATCGAAGGATTCGATTCATTCATGGGAGGTTTTATCTTCTATACCCCTGATCCCTTTGCAGATACGATCAAATTAAAAGATGCTACCGAGATAACAGGAGTATCAAAATATAGAGATCTCTTCTACCAGATTACAATTCCGGTACTTGCGATCATCATAGCGGCAGTTGCGATATCAAAAATCGGATCAGACGATGCACAAGCAATAAAAGCATTTGGCGTGCGGTTTTTAGTTACTTTAGTTCTTTTTGTAACAGTACCTCATGTGCTTTCGTATAGTATCCAGTTCAATAATCTTCTTGTTCAGAAGATATCCACGACTCAGCAATTTACCGGTTTTCTTAATGAATATCTCGATAAATCGGCAATAGAGATCGGTAATGGCGAAGACCCGGAGAAATACGGCATACCCAGCTATGATATATCGCTTGTAGGCGGAATATTTAAATCACTTGGGAAATTTATTGTTCAGACCTTTCTATTTATCCTCACGTTCCTATTCCTCCTTGGTAGCTTTGTGTATATCGGGTTTCAGTTTGTTATCCGGTTTGCGACGTTGCTTTTTCTGGGAGTTCTGTACCCTGTCATCATTCCCTTTGCCCTTGCAGAACGTACTCAGCATATCGTAGAGACATTTTTTAAGACATGGTTGACGTTTCTTATCCAGCAACCGGCCTTTGTGCTTGGGTTTGCAATAGCCAACGATATCTTTATGAGCATTCTCAATGCTCAAGGGCCGACTGTGGGGATGCTTTTTTTCTATACAGGCTTTCTCTTTTTCCTTGGAGGCGTGAATATACTGGTAGGCCGGTTATTTGGTGATGCATGGGGGATGTTTAGTACCAATATGCAGGCTGCTATCGCAACCAGAGCCACATCAATGCCGATTACCTCTCGTATGAATGACTTCAAGAGAGGATTGACTGGCGGAAGTATGAGTTATAGCTTTGGGCGATTGATTAATAGCAGTACTAAAACTAATCGATTCGAGGATTCATCGGACGAATTACCGGGTGGCGACATAATTAAAACAAATGGAGAACTAAAAAATGATTCACGAAAGATCGTGACTCCAAAACATACGCAGACTGCTGCGCCTTTTTCACAAGCCCTGAGAGGTAGTGGCCTAGATGTACAAGCTGAGAATCACAAACAGGGGATAGTATCGGTTTCGGGACACGTATATAAGTATGATGATCCAAAAACTGGTCTGACAACCTATTATCCTACCCGACTTGAAGCGGTTCAAGATGGTGTGGCAGATAACAAAATTGAAATGGTAAAACTCGATAATAATCGGTTTATCGATTTATCATCATTTCACAAAAAGAATCCTAATCCTCATAACTATAATGCGATGCAGGAGTCCAGAAAACAAGGAAAAGATATGAACTATGCCTATATCAATGAATTAAGTCCACCGCAACGGATAAAGCAGTTTCTGGAAGTATCAAATGAGCGCAATAGTACCTATGGTATTCAGGGAGTAATAGTCAAAAGGCAGGGCAAGCAGACATCTGATCATATTATCAGGATGTATTCATATAAAAACCATGAGAAACGTACGAATATATAAAGACGATATCCGGCAACATATACTAAAAAGTCTGTTTCTGACAGACTCGACTATTTTTATTGGCGGCGGATTGTGTATAGCAGCCATCTTATATCTCATTCTTCAATATGTGCTCCATATATTCAGTTGGAACGTATATTTGGCTTTACTTGTCATTCTGGAAATAGCATTTATCGCAACAGTCACCCATAGAATAGATAATCAGCCTATCTATAAAGTATTTCCTAGATACTTCCGGTTCAGCAGAAGCCCGAAGAATTATAGATATAAAGAAATGGAACCGTATTTCACTGATTTTCAGATACAAGACAATCTGATTGTGCGAAAAAATAATCTCCTTAAAATCTATCGGATTGAGCCTTTTGATATTTCACTTTTAAATGATCAGGATCGTGAGCATTTCTTTTTGAATCTTAAGCAGATGATTCATACATTGCCTTCCCAAGTCCAGATTATTACTCGGAAGGAATCGGCGAAACCCGAACATTATTCAAAACATATATTTTCTTTGTATGCGCAGTCAAACCATGCCCGTGAACCTCTCATAAACGGATATGTCAATGATTTAACATCACTCATCAAAGGACATGCGTTTACCAATACTGCACATTACGCGGTCTTTTCTGTTTCATGCAATCCTCGAAAGACTCATGAGAAATTGTCAGCGATAAATAAGTTACACGACATGGGTATGCGCTTTTCCG
>CAZMJG010000140.1:0-2564 GCA_964566675.1 uncultured Gammaproteobacteria bacterium | reverse complement strand
ATCTCTCAAGCGGCAGAGTATGGCCTCGATGCACTCGGCATAAGTGTACTTTTTGCCATAGGCTATCTCATTTCGGCAGGGGTTTCCTTTTATTATCCACGCATGCGCCAACTTTTGGGTACTCAGCGTATTCTCCTAGCCTCTGTTATCCTGCTCGTGTCCAGTTTTGTCTTTGCGCAGTATGTAAGTCTTATCTTAGGTAGTATATTGATCGTAGCTCGTATTGCAAGCTCGACTGTGGTGAGCAATACTCGCTCTGTTTTACTCAATCGACATATTACCTCCAAAAATCGGGCCACGTCTATATCCACCATGGTATTGCTATCTCATTTGCCCTATACCCTCGGAGCGTATTTCGTCGGGCTCTATATTGAACAAAACTCTGCAAATGCATTTGCATTTACCTTTGGGATTATCATGGTAAGTATATTATTCTTACTCACGGTCTTTTCTTTCTTATTTCAAAAAACAAAAAAAATAGCTTATTAAGCGGTATGCTCTGGCATTTCAAACTGGAAATCTATCGGGTACGCCCCCGTTTCATATTCGTGGACAAGTAAATCTATCATTTGTATTTCAGTGTCACTGAAATTTATATAGTACAAATCAATATACCCTTTTGGGAAAGCATTCTTCACAGATTGTAGCGTAGTGAGTTCCTTCTGAGTTAAAAATCTGAACTGGGCCGCATCCAAAATCTCGGCTACATCAAACACCAGAAGTGGAATGTCCAAATTGGGGCGTACTACTTCATCATCTTTCTGTTGTGATAGGCTTTTTACATGCTCAAGAGATCCTTGTATCCGACCACGCAAATAGCCCTCGACTTCGGCCCGTCGCAAACGTGCATGGGAGTAAATAGGTGGCCAGTGATCAGTGAGCCACTCATTCATACGCGTAGCATGTGTGTTGTTATCAAGCTTGTTCAATATATAGGCACTCGTGTAGAGCCCAACCGCAGTAAAAAAGCTATGGTAGGCACGATCTACATCTCCTTCAAATGCAGAGGCTACTCCAAATCCCACACAACCCATGCTACCCGAAACGAGTGCCGCATATAAAGAGGTTGATACTTCCGATGGATCTTTGCGTTGCATCTCAATATCTGCATATACACCACTTAGCACTGCCACCACATCCGGGTCTACTCGGCTTCCCATATCATTGAGCGTAGCGAGAGATTCGGCCGAAATCACATCACCCTGCGCCGCAAGAAGCTCAGCGTGTGTTGGATATGCTTCTCCAACAAATTTTGTTATAAATATTTTTTTATTGTCTGGTACGACATAGTCGTAAGATTCTGCCTCCATAGATAGCAGATTATACAATATAGCAGAGCGTACGAAATCCTATAAAAGATATGGCAAAAACATGTAGGTGTTCTTTTTGTATTCTTCGTAGCTTTTACCAAACTTCGCAATCAATAGTTTTTCTTCTCTTTTAGACTGCCAGTACGCAATCCACGGCAGCACAATCATAAAAAGTAGCAATAAATAGCTACCGACCATAAATTGCACACCAAGACCGGTGAGCACGAAACCAAGATATATTGGATGGCGTATATAGCCATAGATTCCGCCTGTTACTAGCTGCTGCCCTTCACGTACCTGGTATTCAGCTGCATGCGACCAGTTTTCTCCCATCTGCTTTCGAGATATATACGAAATCACGGTTGCAAGGATGATCATAAAGATACCGAGGAGCCTATTGGAGAGGGCATTCTGATAAGGCAATATCTTTAAACCAATTAGCTGAAAAATCAGAAACACATGAAATGCCGAGGTAATAAGTCGTAAAAATAATGACATGATAGAGAGTCTTGTTACAGCAGTTCGTGTTTGTGTCGCGGAGTACTCTTCATACATCCAGTATACTAACCGAAAAGCTATCAAAGCCACAGCCAGAAGTCGTATAGCATTATCTATAAAAATCATATTTTATTATACCTTATCACGCTATAGCCAGACCCCGTTCGTTGAGTTCTTTTCGCCTCTTTTTATAATCTGGTATCATTGTCGCAACAAGCTCCCAAAACTTTCGTGAATGATCAAAATGCTTTAAATGGCAGAGCTCGTGTACTACTACATAATCGACCAAATGGTCAGGCATCAAGCCAAGTTTCCAGTTGAAATTCAAATGCTTACTTCGAGTACAGCTCCCCCAGCAAGTTTTTTGTTCTTTGACTGTTATTTTTTTGACTTCAAATCCCAGGTCGGCATTCCACTTTTTCACTTTAGTAAGCACAGACACTATAGCCTTATCACGCACCTCCCGTTTTTGCTTTTTATCTACTATCTGAAGAGCATTATTTCTATTTATGATGAAGTCTAGCTTCTCTTGCACCCACTCCGCTTTTTGCTTTACAAAATGCCGTATCAAGAACTCAGGTACCAGATTATGGGCCGTCACAACAACATAACCTGGTGGTTTTATACTTATTTTTATTCCCCGTAGCAAGCTGCTTCGACGCAGGATAAATTCTATTTGCTGATCATTTACACGTATAAGTCTTCTCATTTGTCAGAGCCATTATACAGCGCTGCCCCTTTTCCGATCAAGAGAGA
>CAZMJG010000139.1:0-2596 GCA_964566675.1 uncultured Gammaproteobacteria bacterium | reverse complement strand
ATATCTGTATATACAGTCACATCGGGGTGTGTGTGAAGAAAGCTTGCCGGGTTATCGGTTGTTGGTTGTACGTGATAGTTTGTGAGTTGTGGGTTGTATTTCGAAAGTAAGTCAGTTAAAATTTTTCGTTTTGATTCTCCAGAGGCTAAGAGGAATATTTTTTTTGCCTCTAGTATTGTCCCAATACCCATACTAATCGCGGTGGTAGGTACTTTTGAAATATCACCATTAAAAAACTTTTCCGCATTTACTTTGATAGTTTCTGTTGCAATATCGACAAGTCGGGTCCTACTATCCCCTGCACTCCCCGGCTCATTGAATGCAATATGTCCATTCGTCCCGATCCCAAGTATTTGAAGATCTATACCGCCTGCTTTTTTTATTTGTTCCTCATAGTGTTTGCATTCCTTTTCGGCATTCTTTGCTTCCGTGTTGGGGATATGTGCGTTTTCGATTTTGAAAGTTGGATTTAATTCATGTAAAGGTTTCCAAAATTGAGCCATCATTTCTGAATAGTAGCTGTTCTTATTATCTCTAGTAAGGCCATAGTACTCGTCAAGATTAAAAGTATGGAGTCCTGATAAATCGGCAGAAAAGCGTGCGAGCATGGGAACAAGGTGTTTATACATGCCCATTGGGGTTGCGCCTGTGGCAAGCCCGAGGACAAAATGATTATTTGCCTTGAGGCCTTCATGTATCAGCGTTGATACATCTTCCGCGGCTTGCTGGGAGAGTGCATCGTAATGTGTGACGTTAATTATGTTCATAGTTACATGTCATCCCGGACTTGATCCGGGATCCAGGGTATATATTTGGCTTGTAATCGAAAATTTTATAAGCTCACAAACCGCCGAAAGTAAAGGCTAAGTGCTCGCGTATAAATTTTTCATTACTTCGCTGGGTTCGTTATCTTTTCTCTCTTAACTCTTATCTTTTAACTACTTCATCCATTAACCGCTTTGTATGCCTCGATATACATAGCCATATTCCATGATTGGTATGGGACACCCATAGGCGTACCATGTTGACCATGGAGGTATTCATTAAATTCCCAATCGTTTATGGCATTGGCGGCTGCTAATTTTTCAAGATCCTTTTTGGCTAAGTCTTTGTTGTATTGCGCTAGCCATTTTACCCAGAATCCACCGATGTATGGCCAGATGCCAGCATTGTGATATTGCCATGGGTAGTTTTGGCGGCCTTTGGACATATATGGTCTCCAATCAGGCTCACCTGGATAAATAGGTGGATACAGTACCTTTATTGGATATGGCAAATTCACTCCTGCTCTAAGAATTTCTTGGGTGATAAGCTCGGCTTTCTTTTCATCGGCAAGACCGGTAAGACAAGCTAAAATATTACCATAGACTTCAAATCGCATTTCAAATGTACGGTGTGAGGAAAAGCCAAGATAATACGGTACATACACGGCTTGCGCATTGGAATACTCTATCATGGTACTGGCATAGACCATGTCTTTTGTATATTGATTATCTGGCACATAATTCATACCGCGATCATCTGACTTGTGTACCCAAAGGAGTGTGTTTACTCCTTCATAGATGCGATTTTTGGCTTCTTCAAGATCGGTTCTCTTTTCTACTTCAACACGTAGTTTATGTAGCCAATACCAAAGTGTGTTTGGATAAAGTACTGTGCCGATGCGGGGCATTTCGTCGTCCCAACCAGCTGATTCGCCTTGTTCGACAAGATAGTCATTATTCGTATCTTGATAAGTAAGCCACACATAGGCTTTTTCAAGATGCTCTTTGTGTTTTTCATAGAAACCCATATCCCCTGTTTTCTTTACATACAAAAGCAAGGCGATACTCCACCAGAGAGTGCCATCGATTGTGCCAGGCATCCACCAATGGATACGATTTGCTTCGGGTTCATAGTTTTGAGGAAATTGCCCACGTTTAGACTGAGCTGGAACAAGATTTTCAATAGATTTTTTTGCTAAATCTATAAGTCCCTGATCATCAGATGAAAGCATACCAAGAGTACAGGTTCCGATATCTCGAGGAAACAGTGAGGCGTAGGTGCCTTTCTCCATGTCTTTTGCGACACGGGCAGCAGCCATACCATATTGGGTCTGGTTTTGTTTGAGGTACTCAAGCGCAAGCTGGTATCCTTTTTGAGATAAAGAATCGTTGTTCATAGGGTGGGTCATAGAAATGTTAGTTATGGTGATGATACCATATTTATAAAAATTTTATAAGTTTATTGTGTTTCTGTTTCAAGATTAAGCGCATCGATTACTCTTTTCAAATCATATGCTGTTTCTTGAGGGTTATAGCGTTGTACATAGTCTTTTAACATTGCAACACGCTTTGCTCGTTCTTCTGGATTGAGTATCATTTGAACCATTGCATGAGCATATTGTTCTATTGTTGTAACATATATACCTCCTGGACCATTTGCTTCTGTAATACTTCCTATATTATTTGCTAGTAGTCCATTCTCCAGTAGACATCCTTCAACTCCCGATAGTCCAAACGACTCTTTTTCACTTGGAAATAATTGAAAATTTCCAGCGGCGTGACCATCGTATTGCTCAACTCTTCCTGGCAACTTAATTTTATCTTGTATATGG
>CAZMJG010000138.1:0-2640 GCA_964566675.1 uncultured Gammaproteobacteria bacterium | reverse complement strand
CTTTGATCCCAACAGTATTACCATGGTCACCAATGATTTCTTTTATTTGGGAGGTCTCTATGTGAGCGGTAATAATTATGTAAACACCCATCTTCGTTGGAATGGATCAACTTTTCAACTGCGCGCTGCAATAGACAATGATGCCGGTAGCAGTACCAACGGCACTTACTTTAATATTACCGATGCTCCCCATTATATAGAAATTGAAGTAAATAGAGCCACTACTGTTTCGTCCAATGATGCCACGCTTGAATTTTATATCGATGGCTCTTTACAAGAGACACTTACCGGAATAGATTTTTATGATCAATACAACGCGCTTAATAATTCTCGCTGGGGTGCTGTATCTTCCATTGATGCAGGAACCAGTGGCACTATTTATTTAGATGAATTTGCTATTGGCGATAATGGATCAACTATTGGACCAATTGCCGATGGCTGCAATAGCGCATCTACTGACTATTATGTATTAGTACCTTCAATTATATCGGGAAGCAATGCTATTTATCATTATTATGGCAATACAAACCCAATAGCAAATACCGTAGCACTACAATTTAATCAAGATACTTTTTCCCCCACTTCAGGACCCTCCGTGGGAAGCGAACAAGCAGGCCCCGGACCTATGGCTTCATGGGCATTTGATGAAGGGTATGGCACGAATACAAACGATTCTACCGCAAACAATAACGATGGTACCATCACCAATGCTGTTTGGAAAAATGAAAGCGATTGTATATCAGGTAAATGTCTCTACTTTGATGGTACAGGGGACTACGTAACAATGGGTGATATGTATAGCGATGCTCTTACTGTTTGCACATGGATAAAACCTCTTCAAATTGATGCCGCTGATAGCATCCTCATCAAAAGGAATAATGCCAGTAATGCGGCCACCACCAATGAATGGTCATTAACACTCAATGCAAATAAAACAGTCAACTGGACAGCATGGAACTCGGGAGGATCCTCTTTTAGTATTAATTCAACACAAACAGTGACTCTAAATCAGTGGTCACACGTTTGTGCGGTACAAGGTGGCAATGGAAACACAGGATATGTTTATATAAATAGTATCCCGACGGCTGGAGCGACTCAATCAATAACGACTGTAAATTCAGCCTCGGTAGTGCAAATTGGCTCTTGGTCAGCTGGTACGGTAAGCAGATACTTTACCGGTTTTATTGATGAAGCACGTGTATATCCCTATGCCCGCTCGGCAGACCAAATCAAACAAGATTTTACTGCACGAGGCAGTGTCCATGGTATTGCAGCGCAATTTGGCAATGATCCTGAACGAACTGGAGAGTCATTAAGCAACGGATTGGTAGGATACTGGAAAATGGATGAGACTTCTTCTCCATCACTCGATAGCTCAGGCGTGGGAAGTACCGGAGCATGGGGCAACAATACGACATCGGGTGTCGGCAAATATGGCAATAGTGCTGTCTTTGATGGTACGGATGATTATATAACCATACCAGATAACGACAACTTTTCACTTTCTAACACAAACCAACTTACGGTCGCGACATGGGTGAAATTTAATGCCCTTGGCAGTCGACAGACAATTATTTCCAAAGGTAGCGGCAGCAATTACGAATGGGATATACGACTGGAATCAGATAACACGCTCAGCGGAATAGTATTCACCAGCGCTGGTGGTACCTATATGGGCGGCAGTACCACTGCCACAGTCACCGCCGGTCCTTGGTATCATGTGGTCATGGTACTTGATACATCTGAGACTACTGGTCCCAAACTGTTTTTTTATCTCAATGGACAACTAGCTACTACATATAGTGCGACTTCAGGTAGTTATACAAATGGTACCGCCGCTTTACGATTTGGTGAACGAGCAGATGGTGTAGAAGATTTTAAAGGGTCAATAGATGAAGCACGTATCTACAACCGTGCTTTAAATTCTACTGAAATACGGGGCCTCTATAATTTTGCCGCGGAACCACTAGCTTATTGGAAATTTGACGAAAATACCGGGCTCAGCACATATAATACTGTTGGAACAGGCTCATCTGCAACTCTTGTGAGTATGGAAGCGAATGAATGGCAGCCTGGCAAGTATGGCAGTGCTCTCCAATTTGGGGAAAGCGGAGAGTATGTAAACGCAGGAGATATAAATGATCCAACATCACAAATCACATTGAGTGCATGGGTCAAATGGCGTGCCGTCTCTGATTACGATGGTATTATCTCCAAACGCACACCTACAGAAAATGATGGTAACTGGGCACTGCGTATGCAGGATAATTCATCAGGGAGACTGCAATGGATGATCTGGGAAACTTCTGCATCTCAGGAGGTACTTTCAACTTCTACCATACCTACAGGCACCTGGACTCACGTTGCACTTACGTTTGATGAAGATACCAACACCACAAAAATGTATATAAATGGAAAACTTGATAAAGTTGATACAAGTACTATCACAAAAAACCTAGCCAATACTGCCGATTCCTTACTAATTGGCCATGACGGACAAGGATCATCAGAATTTGATGGCCTTATTGACGATGTAAAAATATATAACTATGTTCGGACGGACGGACAAATAATAGAGGATATAAATGCTGGACATCCTTTAGGAAGCTCTCCTGCGGGCTCACAAGCTCGATACTACAA
>CAZMJG010000137.1:0-2654 GCA_964566675.1 uncultured Gammaproteobacteria bacterium | reverse complement strand
AATCTTGACGAATCAGTATCGAAAGTAAAAGAGCTCGGTGGTCGAGTATATATGGCAAGTAAAGATATTTCTGTAGGCCGCATCGCAACCGTCAGTGACCCAACCGGCGCAGGTATGGTACTTATGGAAATGTCTGTAACACCTGATGAATGGATTGAATAATTTAATCAATCACCATGATTAAATTATTTATTTTCCGGTGAATACTGAAACATCCAGTTAAAGCCATATTTATCAGTGAGATCTCCGTAAGTTCCAAAAAATTCTTTTTTTAAGGAATGACGCACGTGACCTCCTTCTGAAAGATTTTTAAATAACGTCTGTATTTCATCCTCACTAGAACAAACAAGGCAAAGGCTTACATTGTTACCTGGTTTATATCCCTCATCATAAGACATATCCGAGGCCATGAGCAGCAAATCTTTTTTTATTAAAGCCGAATGCATGATTCTATTTCTCATTTCAGGAGACATATCTTTTCCCATGGGAGAATCACCAAAAGTCATGATTTGCAATTCGCCACCTAAACATTTTTTGTAAAATTCCATTGCCTCACGACATTGACCATTTAATCCAATATAAGCAGTAAGTTGTGCCATAATGTTTGATTAATTGCTAATTACACAACATATTTTATCAGCTACTCGCCTTTATCATGACCTTCTTTTTTATGATGTTTCATCACGGTACGTGCTGCTATTTCTTTAGCTCTTTTACCATACCGTTTTTTACTACTTTCCTTTATATGCTCGTACATTTTTTGTTCTTTTTTACCTACTCCTCGTAGGTGTTTTTTCCCTGGCATAAAATTGTAATAATTAATAATTAATTGCTTGGATACTTTTATCTAAAGAAATACCAATGACACCAAGAGAAATATAAAAATAAACAGAATTTTGTTTCATATAATGAAGTATAAAAAGCAATAGTCGGTGCATCGTAAAGAGAAGATGAAAACGTTGCAAGATTATAAATTTTTCCTTAAGATAGAGATACATGCTATCTAAAAAAAGCCACGAAAATATCGTCTTTATTTTTCTTCTTATTGCGACCATTTTTTCAATAGGGATAACAGCCTTTCTAGTAGATAGAAATCTCAAGCAAAGTCTAGTAACACGAGCAAACACTATCGCCTCTCTTCTTGATACTATCCCGACTGAAAATCTTGAAGGAAATTCATCTGATTTGAATTCTTCTGACTATCTGAGGCTCAAACAGAAACTATCAGAAATCCACACTGTAAATATTGATTCTCGATTTATATACATCGTAAAAGCTATGCCACAAGGAGTTGTTTTTTTAGTAGATTCTGAACCTTCCAACTCACCCGATTACTCACCTCCCGGACAAATGTACGAAGAAATTTCACCTGCTTTTTATAATGCAGTTAAAAACGGTCTTACGGGATGGGAAATTTCAAAAGACCGCTGGGGTCGATGGATTACAGGATATGGACCTCTCCATAATCCTCAGACGGGTGAATATGTGGCGCTTGTGGGCGTAGATGTAGATTATTATGCTAATTATCTTTTTCCTATAATAGGATATTCTTCAATACCATTTTTTATCTTTGTAATAATCTTTATTATTCTTTTTAATTGGCACAGACTACAAAAAATTGAAGAGAAAACGATTTTTGAAAAAGATCAACTTATACGTATAGCCCATCATGAATTTGGAACCCCCATTGCAGAAACTGGCTGGGCATGTGAAAATCTGCTGCAAAACAAAACCATACAGGCAGACCACGACGCTTTGTTTCTCACAAGGCATATGTATGCAAGCTTGATGACTTTAGTAAGACGGACTACCAATTTATTGAAGACAATCGAGCTCACGGTACCCCAAGAGACTAAATTCCAAGCACTAGATGCCATTCCCCTAATAACAAATGCAATCAATATACATAAAAAGATAGCTCTCGCCAGTGAAAAAAAAATAGAAATACTAGAACCTTTTCCAACAATTGTTCGAACCGTGGGAGATCATAGTTCTCTTGAAATAGTATTTGCTAATCTTATAGCTCATTCTTTATATTATACGTCGCCGAAAGGTACAGTTGAAATTTCATACAAAGAACAAAAGGAGAGTCATAAGTTCACAACATTTAGCCCTGGTGATTCTTTAGGGAAAGGTGAGATACACAGCCTCTTTTCAGCCTATTATAAGGGTGAAAAACTATCAAGTCACACTCAAAGCACAGGCTTGGGGCTGTATCTGATACATAAAATTATTACCCAACATCAAGGCACGGTAGAAGCACATGCTACACCAAAGGGTGTAGCTATATCTATCACTATACCTAAGTTATAATCTACTTTCCTTCATATGCTTGTCTTAGCACGGCAACATCTATTTTTTTCATTTGCAACATTGCTTGCATTACCCGTCCTGCTTTTTCCCGATCTGGATCATTCATCAATACGCCAAGTTGTTTAGGAATAATCTGCCAGGAAAGACCATATTTGTCTTTTAGCCATCCACATTGTTGTACTTCTCCACCTTGGGCAAGTTTCTCCCACAACATATCTACTTCAGCCTGATCTTCACAGTCCACAAACATAGAGACAGCCTCAGTAAATTTAAACATAGGTCCTCCATCAAGTGCCATAAATTTTTGTCCATTTAAGGAGAAAACCGCGGTAAGTACTTTT
>CAZMJG010000136.1:0-2711 GCA_964566675.1 uncultured Gammaproteobacteria bacterium | reverse complement strand
TCCACTTCTTGCCTGGCCCGGGTGGGCCGATAATTTTCTTGAAGGTCGGGATTGCCCGTTTCAACAAGGATTATTTATCAATTCGTTTGTACCCATATACTTTCTGTTGATTTTATTACCTACGATGATCGGGATACTAAGCTTTTTTTGGATCAAGTCGCTCCTCTATAAACGTAAGACAAATATACCCCGTGTATTACACACAGCGTTCCAGGATCTTTCGCAGAATCTTTATTCGCTTATAAATCGAAAAGTGTCTATTTTTATTTTTGCCCTGTTTCTTGGCTTGTTACTTCCTTCCGAGTTGAAAGGTATATATGATCATATTAAGTTTGATGTGAAGGATTCAGTATATAGTCACGAATCCAAAAATCAGGGCCTTAGTAGTACTTCGTTCTATTTCAAAGATTTATGGGGTGATTATTACTTCACCGATACCTTTCATTTTAGACGTGAGATTATCCCGGGTTCTGGTATCTACTATTTTGACTTGTTCCCCTATAGGCCTGAGCCACAAGACATTATGCGGTTACACGGCTCCAAAGATGATATATATATCTATAAAGCGCAATGTGATAATAATCTTTATTTTTCAGATTACTATACCAATGGTGGTGATGTGTTCTACCAGGATCGCTGGCTCTCTGGTGCCGATCCCACAAATTTTGGTATTGTCTGTGGAGAAGTATCGACTGTTTATCCCAATGGTAATACGTTTAGTTATTACTCTCATTTCGGGAAATCTCAGGATACGGTGTACTACAAAGGAAAAGCAGTGCCTGGCTTGAGTGCAGTTGGGCTTGAGTATACGAAAGATGGTATTTGGCAAAATATACAGGGTAAGTATCGTCTTGATTTCAACCGCAACAGTGAAGCTGAATCTTCAATAGATGTGCTCCGCGTCTACTAAGTTTTCACCATCTCCCCACCGACCTGTTACTATCTACGAAGACTCCTCCCGCTCTTTTTTACAATGTAGTTTAAATAATAATTAGCTTATATAAAAATGCTATGGGTTGAAATTTATACATATTCAATATATAATATGGCATGGTAAACTCCGAAATAAGTCGAAGGACATTTCTCAAATTACCCGTCCTTCCTGTGGCCGCAAAATTTCGGGAACGTACTGCTCCTGTTTTGCATGAGCTCAATAATGGCCGCCCTTTGGTAAGTATGCTCGATGTAGCTTCCTGTTCACCTAAGTCCACATATGCTGCAGCCCGTAAATATTCGTGCAATGAGCTATCTCAACATTATCTCGGTGACAAGGCTACCCAAAGACTCGGGGCCGTACGCTCGGAGCTCATGTCTGTAGGTTTTTCACAAGATTATGATGCTCAGATTGCTGCAATAGTGCAAATCCAGAAAAAGGACCCAGAACTAGCCGGGATGCTTATGCTCCAATATGCGTTTACCGATCACGGAGCCTATGTGGCCACACAAATGCAAAAAACTTGGGATAGACTTCGTGTAAAGAGCACACCTGAGCTTGTGGCTCTTCAGGACTTTCTTCCTCGTATTGAACCCCTGGAAGATCCAGACGGATTAGGTAGGGTTAGAGTTACATTTGATGTGGAAAAAATCGGTGATCGCTTAGCCAAAAGTCCTACACCAATAGTGAATTTAAGCTGGATGAATGACGTGATCATTGGTATAAAGGACTATACAACCGAATTACCCTCAGGTCTAATTGCCGTAAATTATACCAATCAGATGACTGGTGAAGTAAATCGAACATCGTGGGGAGACACTTGTGATCCCGAGTATCCCGTGCCTCCGGCTACCTATGAAGTCCAAATTGATGAGGTTTCACCGGAACGAACCTTCTATTCTATCTCACATGGTGGTACTATTGTTATCGATACAAATAGTCATTATGCCTATCAGTCTACTCTAGCTGCAATTCAACAAGAGCACGCTATCCGCACGTATACCACGCCTTATATACATATGGATACTTCATTTCAGCAAATTAGGGCATCCCTAGGTATGAATACTATGCGGGAACTATCTTACAAAATGCCAAAAAAGCTTTTGCTTTTTGCACTCGGCAACTGGGGTGAGGATATCCGTCAGGAGAAAAAAGTGGCAAAGGCATATAATTATTGGCCAGAGAAAACATTGGTTGTGGGTGGTCTGCGAGACAGAGATACAAATCCCAATAGTAAAATTGGTTATCATGTCACGGAGCAAGGTGCCGATATCATGGTGCGTCCCCAAGATGGCGGCGAGCAAGCGAGTGGTGCAACAGGTGTGATAAGCAGTATTGCCGCATTTAGAGCCGAGCAATTAAATACAACCGATCCCCTCAGGCTAAAAGAAGCAGTTCTCTATACCGGACAAGATATGGATTATAGCGGTCTAAGCGCGCTGGGTTGCTATGGCAGTCAAACTCAAAAAGTGCTGCAATGGGAGCTGGTCTAATCTTTCTTTTTCTTTAGTAAGTAAAGATCATATAGGTTGGGCAGTGCGGCAGCCAGTATGATGAGTATACCTCCTGCAAGTATTTGACCACTTATCTTATCTGCATAAAAAAGCACCCCCAGTACTACACTAAACACTATTTCGCTGAGCCCAATAATCGCACCTATACTTGGTTCAAGTATTTTAAATCCTTCTATGACGGTATACATGCCAGCTATGGATGCTGCGCAAAAAAGTAGGTTCCAGTGCAGATCGCGCGTGATGAGTCCTATATCTTGCTGTTC
>CAZMJG010000135.1:0-2728 GCA_964566675.1 uncultured Gammaproteobacteria bacterium | reverse complement strand
ACATTTCCAGACGGGCTTTTTGTAAATCCCTGAATCACACGATATATTACGGCGATAACAATAATAAGAAACCCTATTATCAACAAAGCACCAATGGTATATCTTTTTCCATAAAGTTGCATCTGAGATTTTGCATAGCGACCTTCCACAGTAAACGAATCAAAAGGCTGGAGATCTGCCGATGTTTTGGTGACACGGCCATACCCTATCTGCTGATAGTATGAGTCAAATTCGGCGCTCATAAATGAGTTCTGTTTCATACCGGTATCTCGGGCCAGTAAAGGTGCTGAGGAGACCACGGTATCATAATTTACTTGTTGATCTGTCCCTTCTAAGATAAGATCTGAATCAGTATTTACACCTACTGAAAGTGAACGCACAGTAGCATCAGATTTTAACGTTTCAAATGAATACAAGAAAGCACCAAAGACATCTTTTTTTACATAACCCGTAGCTCGATAATAAAGGACAATACTTCCTGACTTTTGAGGACTTACTCCCTTGGGCAAGATTACATTTATAGTTTTTCCATCCGAATTAACATCGGCCTTCATATATTGCATATTGCCATAATAGCCTTGATAGTAGTCCGGATCACTGTATTGGACACATTTTGGTTCTTTATTAATCACCATGGGGAGTTGTATACCATAGTCTTCTTTTCCTAAAGAATCTTTTACCCTGTCAGAGATGAACTGTTCATACTGTATACATTGAGGTTCTATTACAACCTGATAGGCGGATATATTTTGTATTTCACCTTTTGGCACCTGGAAAGTAAGTGCCGACATGGTGGCCTCTTCATAGTTCGTAAAGATTGCTTTCATACTCACTACTGCTTCTTGATTGCCACGCAAAGTCACACTATATGCCTGTGTCTGACCAAATGGTTGAGATGGCAATATCTGACGAGTTTCCTGAACTGGCATAAAAGCTGGGCTTTGAGCCTTAGATTCGGAGACATACGAAGTTAGAAAAGCGATAGCCAGAGTTAAAGTGACAACAATAGATTTTTTATTCACACTTTCATTGTGCCATGGAGTCAATCGTTTTGTCAAGCAAGCAGCTCTAACGATTTTTTACCTCTGCGAAGCCTTATCTCTTTATCTTTATAATCATGCATATCTCGGACCGTCCACGCATGAAATAACAAACGGAACTGATTAAGACGATTCATATGTTGAGGTATCTTTTCCTCTAAAATCTTTTTCCATAAAAAAGATGCCTCTCTATTATCTCGCTCCAGCCAGCCCCAAAAGTATGCAAAATCCCATAGGCCATCGCCCTGGCGAGCCCATTCAAAATCAATGATACGTATGAGCTTACACGAATGATTTTCCTCAGCAATGATAAAATTGCCCGACCCAGGATCTCCATGAATGGGCACAAGTGTATGGTTGTCGTCTAAAATATATTGTTTCAATTCTGTGAGCTCTTTGACGAGACTGTTTTTTTTATCTTCCGATAAATCAAAATCCTGCAAACCGTGTAACGTAAGGTTGATATTATAATGCATGAAATTCTGCCATGAAAGGAAAGGCTTATCTACTGGAGGTTTCCAAAATGTTTCAAGCTCAGATACAGGCAACTTATGAATTTTTGCCAAAACTTCGTAGATATCTTCTAAAAGAGTCGGCGCATTATGTTCTTGAATACATTCTTTAAAGACATGCCCTTCTACAAAATCTTGCACCAATACATCAGCGCTAAAGAAAGCCATGCTCGTATCAAAATATTTAATCTGAGGTGCCGATATACCTTTCCCTCGCAAGTACTCATACACTTTTACTTGCCTTTTGGCTGCGGCGCTATCTGTATCTTGAAGCACTTTCACAATATACTGTTCCCGATCCGCAAGTTTGTAGACAATATTGTTGGAGGCCGTTTCTTCGGGAAATGCCTGGGTATTTTCACTCATGCTCGCAACCCCTTTCATATAAAACAATATAGTTGTGCTTGATGGTTTTACATGATCAAAGGCTGTCGTTTCGGTGAGTGACACAAGTGAATTTTCTTTGAGTACTACTTCTGCATAACAGGCATTTGGTATCTGCACTGTATTCATATAAGTTAAAAATTCCTCTTCTTTCTGCGGAGTGGTAATGTGCGTAGGATCACCATGCTCAAGAGCATATCGAATAGCAGAAATTGGAGCTTGATGGCTAACGATCAATATAGTCTCATCTTCTTGATACTGATTCCGGAGCTCTTGGAAGCCTTGCCATATACGCTGTACGAGCATTTCCATACTTTCTCCCTCAGGAAACGTGCTTTGAAAACGAGTGCGATTTTTCCGCCAACTTGGCGAAATTTCATGGATGACTTCCCACCAGTAATGTCCTTCAAATACCCCATGATTAAGCTCCGTCAGCCACTCTACAGTTTCTATTTTTTTATGCAAAACCCCACTCACAATTTGAGCTGTTTCTTGGGCGCGTACCACCGGACTTGCTAAAATATAATCAATAGATTCATCTTTCAACTCCCACGCTGTACGAGTCACCTGAGCACGACCATTCGTGGTCAGCCCCTGCATATCTGTTCTACCTGAGATAAAGCCATGTTTTGTATTGCCTATACTTTCCCCATGGCGCATAAGGATGATTTTCATAGAGCATAGTATATACAATATTATGTACGCTGTGCTAAGATATTCTTATGAATATAACCTCACTTCAAGCGATCGAGATACTCGATTCGCGCGGCAAACCCACTATTCGTACATTTC
>CAZMJG010000134.1:0-2762 GCA_964566675.1 uncultured Gammaproteobacteria bacterium | reverse complement strand
CTTTGCCACCAAATAAGCCGTTGACCTAAGCCCACTTACAATTCTTACATTTTTTTGCTAGACTTTCCTATATATGGTAGGAGGCTACCAATGTTTGGATTGCGGGTTATAGCGTGAAAGACGTCATATATATAAATTATTCGAATCTATGCAAAATTCAGAGATGAATACTATTTATCTTTTTGGAATTGGAACTACCGTACTACTACTTGCACTCATTTTTGGCTATTTGTATATTTCCAATCCCCAGGCGTCGCTACAACCCACACAGGATGGGACAGTATCGCTGTTTTCTATGCAGCCTGACAATACGTATATATTGTCGGAAAGGACACCAGGTTATTTTATATTGTCGAGTACTACCCCTCAAGGTGTCCGGACAGATAGAGAAGTAGACCCCATGAGCGCTATACCATATCGGGAGTTTCTAGACAGGCCTGTCGAAGTAAAAGGTCACACAAAAATGATATATAAAAAAGTTGCATGTATAAAAGCTCCTTGTGACGAGTTGAAATCAGAGATATTTGTTCTAGATAGTGTAAAGCTCAAAAATTGACAAGTAGTCAATATTCTTTACTCTAATACGTTAATAAACGTATTCACACCAAATGCCCAGCTGCCATTGGAGCTTGGATTATATTTTCTCATGATCTCTTCAGGGGTACGCAAACCTTTATCAATGTAGTATTTTTTGAGACCTCGAGCTACGGTATCCAACGCTTCGGGGTATGAGCCAAAACGAGTGACGGTATTGCCATATATTCCCCAACCCCAGCAGTTATATGAGTTTATAGGTATCACCTTGCACGCGCCAGATTCTTGCATAGATATAGCGGGTATCAACCGATAGTCCAGCCCATTGTCATCAGATACTTTGACGACGTATTCTGCATGTTCATAGAGAGGGGAATCATGCCTGCGGAAGAAGGCTTTTAGTATGGCTACACGTTTATCTTTTACCGATGGATCAATCTGTATGTCTGCGGTTTCTTCAAATTCATCTCCTATAGATAAATTTTCAAATTCCTGAAGTATGATGGTGATATGGGTTTCTCTTTTGGTTTCGGCATGGATTTTTTTCACGAGAAAAAAGTTGAGTGCGGATAATATAAAAAAGAGCGTCAGTAAAAGGATAAGCTTTTTATGCATACTACTACTATAATTCAAAGGCGAAGGTCTTGCAATGACAATGTAATCATTCTTTTATTTATAGTATAATAGTCTCTTGGTAATGGTGCATTTTAGTATGGCATCTTTGCCTCCATAGCTTAATGGATAGAGTAGCGGTCTTCGGAACCGCTGATAGAGGTTCGATTCCTCTTGGAGGCACTTTTTTATTGGGTCCGTAGCTCAATGGTAGAGCAGTCCCGACTTTAGTCGGGGTTGGTTCCAAGTTCGCAATGTAACTAATAAAGTTTGGGTCCGTAGCTCAATGGTAGAGCAGTAGCCTCTTAAGCTATTGGTTCCGAGTTCGAGTCTCGGCGGACTCACCGATATGTTGTGATATAATTTGCTTCAAATTATCGTCATCAGACGATTACAATAGAATTGAGGTGATATTGATATGGCTAATTGCGAATACAGAGTAAGTCCAATCCAAGCGAGAGAGAATGCTGTGAGTAACATCAAACACAGTGTTACTCGCAAGCCTGAAGATGTAAGGCCACAGGGAGCTATTGTAGCTTTCAGAGACCCAGTTGAATTATGTCAAGTCAAATTAGACGAATTTAATTCATCTCCTGTCTGTGAACTACCTGGCTATTCAACACAGGAGTGTCCTATTGCTCAATGCAGGAAAGGAGAATTAGACACGAGTCAGGCAAATCTACAGCTTACAGAGATTTACAATTATCTTGATTCTCAGTAAAAATTCTATAGCTATTACTCATTTTCCATACCCCGTGTGGCGATAAGTGATAGGAATCACTTCATGTCGTATATAAAACACATACTATATGGGAAGCGACTAGATTTAGTATTTTATCTAATAAAATGAGTCATAGATGGTTTTGGTATACGGGGATCGTAGCTGTTGTGGTATACATTTTGGCGCTTGTAATTGGTGGCATGCTTTATCCAAACTACTCACATATATCCCAGGATGTGAGCCAGCTTACCTCAACGCATTCTCCTATACGAGGATTTATGAGCATTTTTTGCATTTACAATGTGTTTGTTGCAGTATTTGGCATCGGCTTATATAGACTTAGCTCCAAGAAAATTGCGCAACTGGGCTCTTCATTAGTTATTGCCATAGGGTTACTCGGGATACTTATCAACTGGTTCCCAGTCAATACTCGCGGAACACCGCTCACATCTGTTGGGTATATCCATATTGTGATTGTTTCGGTAATCTCCTTATTCACAATAGTTTCCGATTTTTTACTTTGGAGGGCTTTGAGAAAAACAAAATACGATACGGTAGCGAGTATATCAGGAACGGCCGGATTCTTATTTTTGGTTACGGGACCAATCGCAGCTGTCCAAGTGATGAGTCCTTATGCCGGTCTTTATGAAAGGATTCCCATCGGCATTTTTTTGAGTTGGATATTGTTTTGCTCTCTAAGTCTCTTAAAAATCAAATAAGCGCCGAAATAGAGGATATAATATAATACGCCTATGTATAGCTATAAGGAAATCTTTCAAAACAAACAAAATATTTTATTTGTTACAGCTCATCCAGATGACGTTATTGTATATTTTGGAGCACTTATATATAAACTCCGACAAGATAATAAAAATGTGTTTGTTATCACGGTGAC
>CAZMJG010000133.1:1756-2765 GCA_964566675.1 uncultured Gammaproteobacteria bacterium | reverse complement strand
AATGCCTCATGACAATAACAAATTTTGAATAAACTATACATTCACTCAATTCTTAAGAAATCCTCTCATGAAAGAAAACCTAAACCAACTTCTTGAAAAGTTAATCGAAGGTGATGAAATCCCAGAAATGGATTTTGGGTCTACTACTGGTCAGTATACACATAGGAAGGAAATATCGAATATTGGCGGCAATTCAATGGAGTGGGTCATGTTAAGTAAAACAATTCATACGTGGTGGCAATTCGGGGATAAAATTTATGAGCAAAACTTGATAAAAATAGAAGGCGACGGGATTATATGCTATAGGCCTTCGGTTATTAAAGATTTTCTGGCAAATAATTCCGCCACTTGAATTGTTATCCGCATGAATGAGGTTTAAAATCACAAGTTTTGTGGGATTTGCAAAAAAACTTGTTACGGTGATTTGTCGCGGTTTCAAAGTTCAACCCTAAACAGAGTCTTTTCAATAAGGGTCTCTCATTTTTAAATTACGATTCGATCAAATCAACATCTTCAAAAAAGAAATTATCATATAATTTAACTTGTCTATTATAGTTGCTTTTTGAAGACAACATTCGTTCTTGTTCTCGAACATCATAAGGAATTCCATCTTCCAAAATTGATTTACTGAAAGGCCGAGGAGTATAAAACATATTATGGTTGAGCACCAGTTGCTCGTCTTGAATAAACCCAATGATATGATTAGGAAATAATCCCCCTAATACCGAAAATTCCTTTTGACGAGGATAGCAATCAGAGAAATACACTGGTAGTTTCCCATCTCCCACCAATTTAGAAGTAATAAACTGCGTTAGTTCATAGTCTAACCCAAATCTTAAAGATGGTTTAGGCAACCAATACAAAATAACTATGCCTCCTTTTTCGCCAAACCGTTCCCCAACTTTCAATTCAGTTGACATTGATACAAAAAGTGAATACTTATTATTTTTACCAGCACCCATGGTTGTATGAAGAAACCTCAAATAATAGTTCCTCAGTTCTAATTGCT
>CAZMJG010000133.1:0-1746 GCA_964566675.1 uncultured Gammaproteobacteria bacterium | reverse complement strand
GGTGTGGCTGGAATACCTCCTTTTAGAGTAGAATAGACAATTCATTTGCTAAAGCGAAGAATTACAACCTATTCAAATCTACAAAAAGAGGATGTTGAGCTTAGGGTAAAGAAAAAAGTAAACCTTACTTCACCCATGGTTGTATGAAGAAACCTCAAATAATAGTTCCTCAGTTCTAATTGCTCATCATAATTTTTCGACATGACATAGTTAATAAAATCGCTCCTGTTCGAATCCTTTCGAAAGAAGCTTACGAAATTTTTATTACTAGAAATAAAAGTTGGGATTTTTTCAACTTTATCCTTTTTTGCCAAATTTATATTAATCTCATCAAATATAGCCCCGATACTTATCTCACTAATATCTTGTATCTTTTGAAGAAGTGTCCTACGCTCATCATCTTGCACTTTTTTAATATAAGATTTAGCTTTTTCGCCGAATGCAAAAAGCTGCCTAATCCCAGAATAGTCATCGGTTAAATATTTTTTCTTCAATCTGATCGCTAAATCTTTTTCTTTAGTCCCCCGAAAAAGAAGCTGGATCTCATTTTTCTTGAGGCCTTCCTGAATTATGCCCTTAAGTTCTTTCCACGCATCTAACTCATCTGAGTCTAAGGCTTCTGGCTTCTCATATAATTTATAAACGTTATAATCCAAAATTTCCATTTTATCTATATTTTGTTCTTTATCCACCAAAAAAAACTATTGCGATGTGTTTTGATTCATGTCGTGTCAAATAATATCTATTTACATCACGCCACCCCATACCCCGACAACGCCCTTTTATACGGCGCATGAAAGGCCAAAACCAAATCCTCCTTCGGCACACCAGCCTGTTCCAATTTCAAAACCAGTGGCAAATCAGTAGCATCCTCCTGAATCCAGACTTTCTCGTCCTTGATATCTACATGAAACACACAATAATAAATCCTCCGGCGGTTTTCAAAGCCAATCCGTAAAAGTATGCATCGCGGAGCAATTGAATTTACAGTAGTCCCTACAGTCGTTCAGGAATGAATAGATCGTAGATGTTTTTCATAACCGCGGCAGCGGTGGAACCATTCACTAGTCAGTTCAACCACTGCGGTGGTTGAGATCATCTTTCTTGCCATTTTGTTCCGCGGACGACCGCGACTATGGTGAATTGAACCACTTCCGTGGTTAGATGGATTGTGGATACAGGCCGTGCGTCTTTTCCGCTTGAGATTGGAGGGATAGGTTAGTTGCAGACACACGAAAGCCCCATCTGGATGACCAGATGAGGCTTTATTTGTGTGTGTTGTATTGAGTTGGCAGCGACCTACTCTCCCACCTAACGGCAGTACCATCAGCGCTGAGCGGCTTAACTTCTCTGTTCGGAATGGGAAGAGGTGGAACCCGCTCGCTATAACCACCAACAATTCTTTGGTGAAGGGATGAAGGATGAATTATGAAGGATGAAGACAACTCCATCGCTTTAGTAATAACTCTTTTTTCAAACCCCTGTTAAGCTTCAAACTGTTTTGAAGCCCCTTTAGTCTTTTATCATGACAAATGGGAAGAAGTAGATTTACTTCAGAAGTAAAGAATAGGCACATTAAGTTTATTCACTCAATCAAAATCCTCATTCGTAAGAAGCTTTCGGGTAATTAGTACTACTCGGCTCCGTATGTTACCACACTTCCACCTGTAGCCTATCAACGTGGTAGTCTCCCACGACCCTAATAAGGAATACTCATCTTGGAGTTGACTTCGCACTTAGATGCTT
>CAZMJG010000132.1:0-2793 GCA_964566675.1 uncultured Gammaproteobacteria bacterium | reverse complement strand
CTTTTAAACTAATATTTGATTTTATGTAGTACTCGCTCACATTTAATCTTTTGGCTATACCCATATCTTCACTTTGACCCAAATTAGACAAGATGATGACAGGTACTTTACTATGTTCACGTATCCGTATTTCCTCAAGTATTTCGAGTCCATTTTTATATGGCATCACAATATCAAGCAACACAAGGTCTGGTTTTTCGGATTTAAACTTTTTGAGTGTCTCTTCCCCATCTCGTGCCTGCACACAATCATACCCGAGTGAGCTTACCTTACGAAAAAGGGTGAGAGCCAATGATTTTTCATCCTCCGCTATTAATATTTTTTTCATTTCTTTTCTAATCTTAAGAGTATGTAAGAAGATTAACAATATCTTTTTTATATATTCACATAGTGCTTATGTATATTTATTTTAAAACTAATCCTTTTTTTACTACAGGGTAAAACCAGTACACCATCAGAACTAGCCAGAAAAAGTTGATGACCAAAAGGCTCGAATATCCATAGGCATAAAGATGATATATAAGAGCGAGGGAGCCAATACTCATCAGGGCTATATGAGGCCAAATATACCCAAGATTAACAGTTCTGACGGATATTTTTTTGGTAACTGTATACAGTGGTTTGCGGTATAGGCACGCATCAATAAAAGACTTTAAATATACCGGAAAAAGAGATGCCCACATACGAGAAGAGGAAGTTCCTTGCCCTAGCTCATTATATACCCTCAATATACAGTAAAACGATGGAATCTTTAAGAGCAGATAAGCTATACCTGCATTCACTATATGGACATTAAAAAAGAGTGAATAAAAATTGAGAAAATATATAGCAGGCACCACCAATGCGCTGACTAGATAAATATATCCCATTTCATAATAATGAAGTCTTTGTTTCCAGGTCAGTTTTTTATTAAACAAAGGCATTTTCCACAAGAATAACCGCAAGGTATCTGCAGCCCATGTACCGCGTTGTTTATAGATTGTGGGTAAATCTGTTGGAGCAATACCAAGGGTAAAAGATTGATTTACATATACACTTTTGTAACCCTCACATATAAATACATAACTCGTATAAAGATCCTCAACTATATTCCATTCCTGAAATCCCCCGATTTTCTCAAGGGCTTCGCGCCGATATATCACGCCGGAGCCACAGCTGATTCCCATTGAAGCCTCGTTTTTACCGGCTTGCATATATTCATAAAATAAGTGATCATGATTGAAATCATCCTCTTCCACATCAAAATTTTGCCTTGTGGAGACATAGGCAACATCTGCATCTTTAAAATGCCCAAGCAGTGAATCGATGATAGTCGGCTGGACTACTTGATCAGCATCCAGCACCAGGATGTATTGGCCGTAAGATTTTTGCAGTGCATGATTGAGAGCGGCAGCTTTATATTGCTTTTCTTTATAATTTTCCCTCACCAGATATGTTATCCCCAGAGATTCAGCATATGCTTTTACATTTTCTCTATTGCCATCATCTATAAGATAAAGTCTGGTATTGGGATGATACAAGGTAGATGCAGCCGTCACTGTTTTTTCTATCATTTCCAGAGGCTCATTTTTTGTTGGTATAAAGACGTCCACCACTGTTCGGAGCGAATAGCTCCCACCCGACAGCTGATATTTTCTATTCCAGTGATTGATGCAAAATATTACAAATAGTAAGAAGACAAGAAGTTCCAATATGAAAAATAAAAAACCTGACACGCCATTTACTACAAAAAGTAACCACACAAGATATATTGTCCCAAGTAACACTGCAGCAAAAGCAAATGGATGTAAAGTGCTTTTCATAATGTATATCTATCATAAATATAACATTATTGAATTAAGAATGTAGTGTGTCCTATTGACTAAGGTGCTATTTTATTATAGGTTATATTGACGAATATTTATTTATTTGTTATTCTTACTCTATGGAACCCATCGATTCTCCCAGTTTTCCAAACACCCCAACACCATCTTATCCATCTTTGAATAAACAGAGGAATAATATCTTTATAGGTGTCGCAGCAGTCGTTGTTGTATTATCAGTCGCGATTTACTTTTTTTACAATACAGGCACCACCGAAGAGCCTCAGGTTATCCCAAGCGCAACACCCGGTCCATCTATAAACAGAGAATATATGATGATGGATTCGCAAACCCAGTCACCTGTGCCTGTACAACAGACTACTGATGTAGAAGTGTCACCCACCGAACCTACAGTCACAGTACCTTCAGAAATCTCTCCCACGGATATACCTACAGCAGCTTTTTAAGGTATTTTTTTTCATCAAGACAAGTACAGCTTCATTTATTGAGGATTATTTTTTCTGACTTAGTTTTCGCTTTGGAGTTGGTGTTGGTGTCTTGATTATACGACTGTTCTTTGTAGAGTTGTACACGCGAGCTGGCATATTTTTATATATTTTTGTTGTCCCATATGCCGAAGCCTTGGCCGTGAGAGCATTACTCCATTCGCCAGTGGCGCATCCATTGCCGCCTCTTACTGTAAAGACATACTGCTTCGATGGGTGTAGACTGCCTATTTCAATTTTCTGTACGCCCTGAGAATTACCACCAAATTCGGCCCCATATATATAATTATTTACCGAAGGTCCATACATCACTATATACGATGAGACATTATTTCCTGCCGGGGTAAAGTACAATATAGCCTTATCTTTTGTTCGATCTATTTGAAAAAGGTCTGGAGCCTGGCTTGGCTTTGCATTTGTGCATTCACGAGGAGAAGTAGAAGACACAGGTGCATCAGATGATGAATTATTACTAGGTGTACCGG
>CAZMJG010000131.1:0-2840 GCA_964566675.1 uncultured Gammaproteobacteria bacterium | reverse complement strand
TATGAACATAAAAATTACATACAACTGGCTACTCGAATATCTGGATACAGATGCCACGCCCGCTGATATGCAAAAGTATCTGTCACTCAGTGGTCCATCGGTTGAACGAGTCGATAAAGTAGATGATGACTATGTCTTTGATATAGAAGTCACCTCAAATCGTATAGATATGGCCAGTGTGTTTGGTATTGCTCAAGAAGCCCAGGCGATATTGCCTCAGTATGGCTTTAAAGCACAGCTCAAATACAATCCTCTCCAAAAATATACGTTTACTAATCTAAATGCAGAGCCAAACAAGCGCAAAAAGCTAGAAATAGAAATACAAAATCCAGATCTATGTCCTCGCTTCACGGCTCTTGTTTTTTCTGACGTACAGATTAAACCGTCACCTGAACTCATAAAGAAAAGACTTGAAATGGTCGATATCAAATCTATAAACAATGTAATCGATATATCCAATTACCTGATGGTGTCACTCGGGCAGCCGACGCATATGTTTGACTACGACAAGATACAGGGTGGCAAGATGATCGTGAGAGAAAGTAAAAAAGGCGAAAAACTCACCACATTAGATGACAAAGATTTTGAAATGCCAGGGGGAGATATAGTTATAGAAGATGGCTCCGGCAGTCTCATCGATTTATGTGGCATCATGGGAGGCCTTAACTCATCTATTACAGCAGACACGACTACCGTAGTCTTTTTTGTACAGACCTACGATAAGCGCAGGATTCGTAAAACTTCGATGCTCACCGGTCAGCGTACCATGGCCGCTACCTATTTTGAAAAAGGTCTTGACCCAGCGCGTGTAGAAAGCACCCTCGTCTATGGTGTGGATCTATTAAACCAGATGACTGGTGGTATCGCCGATTCGCCGCTCTATGATATATACCCACATCCTCGCAAAGAAAAAGTAGTACATACCTATCTCTCAGATATTCATCGGGTCATGGGTATACCTATTGAAGAACAAAAAGTGATCAAAATACTTGAACATTTGGGCTTTAAAGTACATCGTACTGAAGATGAAGAGCTAGCCTACCCGGACGGTGTAAAATTCACAGTCACCGTACCTACATTTCGTACCGATGATGTGTCTATAAAAGAAGATATCGCCGAAGAAGTAGCAAGGGTGTACGGGTATGGCAACTTGCCCAGTAACATCTCCCCCATGGTGTATATCAAACAGCCACGAGAGGTGGAGCGTCTTTTTGCCTTACAACTTAAAACAAAATACTTACTTAAAAATCGCGGTTTTCATGAGGTACTCAACTACTCCATGATTTCCGAAAATCAAATAGTAAATCTAGGACTCGTACTCGAGGCCCATCTGAAGCTCGCCAATACCATCTCGAAAGAAATTGAGTATATGAGGCTCTCTCTTTTACCATCACTTGTCACTAATATGAAAGAAAACCAGGGTAAACGAGATACTCTCAAGTTCTTTGAAATAGCCAAAGTATATCCTAAACGAGAAGGGGAGCTCCCCGATGAGCAATTCAAACTAGCCCTGGGTGTAACTTCAGATTTTTATGATCTCAAAGGTATCATAGAACTCATATTTTCACAATATCATATACATCATGTGGCTTTTAGAAAAAGCAATGAAGCACTTTTTGCCCCGCAAATACAAGCTGAGATTGTAGATACACAAACAGGGAAACGGATAGGTGTCATCGGAAAATTGCATCGAAAATGGAAAGAACAAATGGAGCTAGATGAAGACACGTATTATGCCGAAATAGATTTTGCATTTATCACCGAAAATTATCATGTAGTGGAGCCATACAAAGAACCAGCTCAATATGCGGTCATCAAACTTGATATGAATATCCCGGTAAAAGGAAAAACCTATGAAGATATTGTGACTGCCGCAAAAAAAACCTCAAAACTTCTGGTAGATATTGAATACATAAGCAGCTATAAAGACGCATATACCATCAGATTTTATTTCTCATCCCCTGAAAAAAATATCACCGATGCAGAGGCAAAGAAAGAATTGGAGAAAATTGTGAAAACAATTTCTTTGTAACATTGTCATTCCCGTGAAAACGGGAATCCAGGGTCTCATGCATAGATCTCAGATCAGGTCCGGGATGACATATATTTTATATGCAAACACATCTCATCCACTTTCTCACTTCAGACAACCTTCGTTTACCCGGACTTCTTTTTGAGCCGCAAAAGCAAACAAAAAAAGTTGCCATCTACTTACACGGCAATGGAACATCTTCAGTATTTTATTCAAAAAATACTCCAATTTTGGCAAAAAACTTGACAGATGCCGGTATATCATACTTTCCCTTTAACAATCGTGGTGCGCATCTCAAGAAATCGTTTAGGATACCCGATGGTGATAAAGAAAAAAGAGTTATGTATGGCACGGCCTATGAGCTCATAAAAGATTGTATTTTAGATATTGATGGCTCAATCAAGGCTCTACAACAACGTGGATATACAGAGTTTTATCTCATTGGTGAATCGACAGGAGCAAACAAGATTGTGGTGTACCACTATTACCAACGACAAAATCCTGTGTCAAAATATATTCTTCTCAGTGGGGGAGATGATACGGGGATTACATTTAATGAACTCGGCAAAAAAACATTCTTTAAAGCATTGCAAAAATCGAAAGATATGATCGAGCATGGGAAAGGTATGGATCTGGTACCCAAATATATGAGCCCTTTTCCATACTCATACCAAGCACTCTATGACGTGATAAACCCCGATGGTGACTACAATACTTTTCCGTATAACGAATATTTTAATGATTTAAAACTTTCAAGCAAGGAGCTGTTTCGAGAATTTAAAACACTCGATAAACCGACACTTGTGAT
>CAZMJG010000130.1:0-2953 GCA_964566675.1 uncultured Gammaproteobacteria bacterium | reverse complement strand
GACACTCATACTTCCGGTCATGACAGCGCTCTATTTTCCGGCACTTTTTTATTTTGGTCGAGAGTTGAGCTCACTGATATTTTTTAATACTGTATATATATTCATAATAGTGCTTTTATATCTTCTGGCCTTTTTTAAGGATCGTGTCACGTCACTGTTTGAGTAGACGAAGCAAGATTTTTAGACTAAACGTATCTTCACTGTGGGAATGTTGGATGAGTAATGTAAAGTTATACATATACATATGTTATTTATATATTTGATATGTAATTACATATGTTTTCATATTGAATTATGGCGATGGGTTTAATAAGCTGATATTCATGAAAAATATTTATATGTTTTTAATACTAACGTTCATATTTTTACTGTTACCTTATAAAGCCCACGCAGAGACACAGATACACTCATATCAGATCACAGCGGGGGGAGAATATAAAGGTACTCCTTTATTACCAGCTCAACTAATACAAAAAATACTAACGGTTGGATACCATTCAGGAAAAGTAGTCGTAAGTTCCACACCTGATGGCCGGGGTGATATATCGATACCTGATGATATTGTAGTAAGCACCACAACTCCTTCGACGGAATCATTTCGTGCCTCACCAGGATGCCCTTTGCAAACTCGGCCACCGTTGGATGTAAGTCATTTGCTCTGGAAAGCCCGAAATATAGGCTACGCAAATATGCTGATTGTTATCACTTATGGAAAATGTCGTACCTATATAAATGAAAACGGTACACTAAAGGATTATGCAAATGTTGGACCGCTGTATCTCGTGCATTTTGATGATTATGACGCCTCCGCACCTGCTCCATTTCTCGAACTACCTTGGAATTATAAAACGAAGGGCTTAAGTTTTTCTGACGCGGCTTTGAGCATGACTTCGTACTTTGATCACGCATATCCACTCCTTAGTACAAATATTACCGAACCTGAGGAAGAGAGAAACGGAGTAGTGACATATGATAATACGCACTCGGCTGCCTTATCGTACTCGAAACACGATGGATATGATTGGGGCATCGTAGCTGGCGCAGCTTTGGAAGAGCCCGTACTGGCTGCCGCTGCGGGTACAGCCAGATATATAAATACATGTAAGGATTGTGGAAATGCTATATATATCGATCATGGCAATGGCTATCAGACTCGCTATTATCATTTGCTATCAGATGGTCTTATCACCGAGGATACTTCTAAAAACATTGAAGTGATATCTGGGCAACAAATAGGTAAGACAGGCTACACAGGGAATGTGATACCGCAAGGAAACAAAGGAGCGCATATCCATTTTATGGTAGTACAAGATAAAAATAAGGATGGCAATTTTGATGACAACATCCCCGATGGACTGGTTGATCCATTTGGATGGATATCTGAGGAGACTGATCCTTGGCCACAATACGCTTTTGAATACGGAGGTAAAAGCCGTACAGGAAACCAAAGTAGATATTTGTGGAAAAATGAGATTCCAAAAACTCAAAATACTGTCAAGACAAATGGAGGGACATTTACTACCGAGTCAACCAAAATAATCATACCTAAGAATATGGTAAACCAGGACAGTGTACTATCGATTGTAGAAAACGCGGCGCAACCTCCGAGCACTTTATCTTCAATAAAAAATGTCCGAGTCAATTTGTATGATGCGTGGGGAAATGCGCTGCAAACATTTCAGACAATTTTCGATCTAGTCATTTTGTACTCGAAAGCAGATATATCCCGATTTAAACCAGATACTCTGGCAATATATTCAAGCGCCGATGGCCACGGTTGGCAAAAAGAGAATACGGCATTCAATAATACTACTGGTGAAGCAAAAATAAGTATTAATCATCTCACCCAGTTTGCACTGATGGGAGAAAAGCTCGACACTATCAAACCTCAAACATCTATCGATATAGATGGGACTTTATATGCAAACCACACGTATATGTCACCTGTAGAACTAACATTTGATGCAACAGATGAACCGCTAAAAGAGAGTTTGGGAGTGGAGTACATACTTTATAAAGTAAATGATGCTAACTGGCAAGAATATATACATCCGGTTGTGATAGATAAACAAGGTGAGTACACAATTTCTTTTTACGCGGTAGACGGCGATGGCAATAGTGAAGATATACAAACGACCACCTTAACTATCGATTATTTATTACTCACACCGACACAGACACCCATACCAACCCCTACATACGCCCCAACCATCCTGCCATCAAAACCTGTGACTCCGACTATACAACCACGTCCTACAGTGAATGCCACACCCACCACAAAACCTGTTAAAAGAAAAAAGAAAGAGCCCTATTACTGTGCCTATCTTCGTAGTAAAAAAAATTCAAAGCTGGTGAGCAAGATACTGCGTTCGCATACATACCAACGCCTTATAAGTATATGTAATGAGAGACCTTTGCAATTGCCTAAGACACACTAATTACAGCACAGTTTTATAAACTGTATTACAATTTATATACATTCGCATATGAAAAAACTCAAACCTGCAGAGATGAATATGAGCGTATATGATTTACTGCTTATTCTGCTTGTCATTTTGGCTATATCTGGCTTTATTATACTTCGTATAGACAAAAATACTTCGTCTCGGGCGCAGCTACGAGATAAACAATCTCAATCCTATACCTACCATTCCAAGCCTATGCGGATGTCACTCCTTGTGCCAGACTCATTCAAAATCGAATCTAAAAATAACACTATCACTTTGAGTTCTCACGATGGAGATATCAAGGTCACTCGAATAGCTACCAATTTTGATACAGTATCTGAGTATTTTGAGAATCTAGCTGCTCAAAATAAATACACCGAATACCAAACAACCCCTCTTCGTATCCATGATGCCGATAGTCTGCTCGTAGAAATCACAGTACAAGGGAAATCGCAAAGAATATATTTTATCTATGTCGATCATTGGATATATTCGATAAGTACCAC
>CAZMJG010000129.1:0-2959 GCA_964566675.1 uncultured Gammaproteobacteria bacterium | reverse complement strand
ATCATTTAGTAGCATATCGGCCAAATCCTCATTATTTTTTATTGCTTTACCATTCAATTCAGGTCGCAGCATAAGATCAACGCCAAAATTTTTTGGAGAAATAGCATCTAGGTTATCTGGTGTAAGAGTTGTGCAGGCCACTGTCATACCGAGTTCATTCTGCATAATCTGAAGCATAGCTTCTGTAGCTACGGCTGCACCTCCACGCGAACCCCACAATGATTCCTGTTTAATTGCACCTCTTATCAGTGGTCTATCCGTTGATTCACCGGACATTTTGGCATTCACAGCAGTCCAATAGCGTTTTTGTTCAATTAGGGATTGTGGTAGTTCTATAGACATAGGACGAATACACTAATTTCATACTGTATCATACATTATACCATAGCAAGCACATATCCACTATGTAATTTTAATATTATGAGTTATAATAGGAGGCTAATAAAATTTTTAATAAAAATATGAATATTGAAAGTATAAGACCATATATCCAAATTAATCGACCCACCGACGAGGAGCTTGGATTCCATTTCCCTGATTTTTCCAAAGAACAAGAAGTTACTGCTTATCTTGAATGGGCACAAAACTTTTTAGAGAGGCACCCTCCGACAGGGGTAGAAAGAATGGCTCACATGGGGCCAATGAGTATGATGCACTGGGAAATAACTCCTGAGGAAGAATTTCCCCTTACACAAGAAGCCACCTTCCCAGACGGGCAAAGAAAACGAGTTCTTATTGGCTCATCTCATTCAGATGACACTGAAATCACAGCTACTGCCGCAATTCAAGATTGGAAACAGAGAGGTTATTTAGTAGATATATTACTTATGACTGCCGGTACTGCAGGAAAGTATAAACTACCTTACAATGAGCAGACAAATCAGGAAGTACGTGTCGCAGAGCAGCTTCGTGCTGCAAGTGCAGTAGGTGCAAATCGGGTATATATCCCCCAACTCCCATTACCCAATCACCCAGAAATTGCTGAAATGTTTAGTGAATTTCCTAAACAGAACAATAGAGATTTTCAATACGGTATACCCGAATGGTTTTGGGCAGATGTATATGGAAATTCATATACAGTTGATCCTAATCAGTTAGGAATAGCACTGCGTACAAAATTAAAACCTTCTATTATTCTTTCTCCTCATCCTGAATCAGATATGCATCCTGATCATCAGAATACTGCAAAAACATTTATGCAAATGTGGAGAAATGCTTCAAGTAAAAGTAATTATCAACACGCCTATCCGGGCACAGTACCGTTGGAAGCATGGTTTCGTACTCTTGTGTGGGGAGAGCCGGGGCGTCCTGCTCCCAATTTTAATGAATTAGTGGAATATCCTATTGATAGCGATATCGCCCGCTTGAAAACATGGCTACTTTTTGCTTACCCAAGCCAGTCAGAACGATATGCTGCTGCTCAAATGGGATTAGATGTAGGAGTAGGAACCTATGCAACTATCGCAAATAGGACAGGAGCAATACTTGCTCACGAGCGCTTTGATGTAGTTCGCGGTGCACATGTTCAGCGTCCCAAGAATATAGTACCTCAAAGAAATGTTTGGCAATAATTATTTCATACTTTATCATGAATAATCTAAAAACAATATATCTGGCACATATTACAAAAGATGTCCCGGAAGGCGAGGACTGGCAGACTACTCGGGGGATCCTTGGAGGAATGGGTCCTTATGGTATTACTGCAAATGTTCGTACCCTTCCAAGTGGCCTTCAAGCACCTACGCTTATCACCAAGGTAGGATGGGATGAACCAATGCTTCAGGAGTTAATAGGACTTGGTGCTCGTGAACAGTTTGATGTGGTAAATATAGCACCAGATGAGCTTCGATATGGGATTACAACATATGATAACAGATATGATGAACAAAGAAGGCGAACACAACTGAGATACACGACATCTCCTGCATTTGATGGTAAGGATTTAGATGTTATCAGCCGATATGTTGATGCTGATGGTGTTAATTTTGTGTTAGGTACTGTTACCGGATGGGGTGAAATGACATCAGAATTTTTAAAGGGTATTCGGGAAATGAAAGGTAAGGGTCTTATTAGTGCCGCAACTCAAGGATGGCATCGCCATGTTGATGAGAATTTTCATGTACATCAAAGGTCAGTACCAACAGAACTAATGGATGAAATGTTTAGCGGTATTGACGTCTGTGTCATGAGTGATGAAGATATAGCTTATGGGAGAAAAGATGAACGAGGTAATGTTATTCCTGACGATGCATATATGCAAGAAATAGCTAATAGAACTGGATTATTTATTCTGACTCAAGGTCCAAATGGAGCGAAAGTATTCCAAAATGGAATATATCAGGAAACTATAGCATCTTTTCCTCTTACAGATGTCGAGTTATCAAAAAGTAATCCTACTGGACTTGGGGATACATTTTGTGCCATTGCAACACGTGAGATAACACGCGGGGTAGATATTTCAACAGCACTTTCCATGGCGCATTTAGTAACTGCAGCAAAACTTGCTGAAGGTGGTCCGGGTACTATCAAAGGTCGAGGCGAAGGTATGAACAGTTTACTTACAACTGCGCAACTCCGTGATTTTTCTTTATACGTAGATCCAAAAGATTTCGAACATAATCGTCTTGTACGCGTTAAAAATTATGCAAGAAGACAGGAAATTGAACATAACGCACAGTTAACAGATCTTTTATTAAGGGATTATTCAATTGATATTGAAGGTAAACAAACAAATATTGAAGGTCAGCCATCTAGCCAGTCAAGAAAATAATGGCACAATTCAGGGTTTAAAAGAACATTACTACTACCCTTTTGCTATTCTGAGTGGAGCTATGAGAAAATTGTTACTCCAGTAGATGATCCGGATTCCCGGTCTGCGTAAGTGTCATGTGTTGCATCCATTCTTCATCCGTCCGAAATGTAGGCACAATATATTGATAATGTCCATATGGTTCAGGAA
>CAZMJG010000128.1:0-2995 GCA_964566675.1 uncultured Gammaproteobacteria bacterium | reverse complement strand
ATGAATATATCAAATACAAAATATTGTTGGTGTCGTATACGTAGTGCAAAAAATAATAGGTAGAGATGATAAAGAACATGATAAGAACAAGCTCAGTCATGGGTGTGGACTGAAGATACAAAATGTTTGGATTCAGCGCAAAAACAAGAAATGATACGGCGCTCACAAATTTATCCTTAGTAATAAAATAGGTTGTCTTATATAGATAGAGGCCTGAGATGATAAAAGCAACTCCCGAAACCAGTGAGCCCGCCACGCCAGTACGCCACAAGAAATCTGAGGCTACAAACGGGATAAGCATAAGATGAGGTATAGGCAGCCAAATACCGCCTAGCTGGGCTGCTCCGGGAGTGACGCTGTGTATGACACGCTTGGCTATATTGAGATGCGATTCTGCGTCGCCGTAGAGCACGATCCAGTCGTTTACAAACATGAAAATGGTGGCCACAGTAGCCAGTACCATGGAGGTAATGACAATGGCCATCTCCATATTATTGTCTGACTCTAGGAGCTTTTTGAGGCGCTGAAACGGTTTTAACGATATTTTAAGCGTGATGTTCATAGCGACGTTTAAATAATGGCAATATAAAGAGGAGAATAAAAGCGATAGCTAGCACACTCCCCCAGATAAGATAAAAATATTCCTGCAACGTATAATTTCCGCGTACAAAGGTATTAAATACATAGCTGCTGGATCTTCCGGTCATGAAAAAATCATAGTTATGTAAAAAGTTGTACTTCATATGCAGATAATCTGCTTCTACTTTGGGTGGTACCGCATTGGTCGTGAGTGCGCCAAGCAAAGCCACGGCACTGGAATACATAATAAGGATAAATCCAAATATACGGCGTGCAATCCCCCACGTGGGTAAGGATAACCAGTAGGCTGCGTACAGAGAAAGCAAGGACATCATAGGTATGAGATATCTTGGTCCAAAAGCCCACCCTCCCCAAGGGTCGCCCCAGCTGGTATATAAAAATAGATGAGTGACAATAGTCGCAACCATCATGTTGCCTTCCATCTCGGATCTTTTAAGTCGTGCAAAAATACCAAGAAGCCCGAGTACAAATATTGGTGCATATAAAAAGATACCTCGATCTCGGGAAACGAGTAAAATCACACTGCCGCCTGGCTGATGTACTTCCTGAAAGAAACTAACAACATTTTTATCGGCTGCTTCTTTTTGGATCGCACTTTGATCATTGCCTTTGAGAAGATTTTTGGAACGAATCTCTTTTATACCCACGAGTCCTCCACTGAGCCTTTTCCAATCACCGAAATTTACATAGTTGTAATAGCCGTGCACGATATTGATAGCCATAAAGAAGACCGCTGTAATGACAAATATCATATCGAGTCGTATTTTGAGCTTATCCTCTATAGTTTGGAAAGAGACGGCAGAGAAAAAGGCGTATACCATGACTGGTGCGATAAGAATGCCGTTGGGATAATCGACAAATATAGAAAAGGCATACGCAATCCAAACATAGGAAATCCAGAAAAATCGAGTCCAGCCACCTTGGCGATACCGAAATATGGCAAAGAAACAAGATAGGATGATAAAGGTGGTGACGTGATGCTGATACAGGGTGATGGCATAACTCCATGAACTACTGCCAAAGCCAAAGATAAGGGCTGCCAGTATAGCTGCCCAGTATGGAAGCTTGAATACCTGACGAGCAAGTAAAAAGATCAATATAAGATTGAGTGTCGCAAAAATAGAAATGGTAAAAAATGTGGCAACTTGTGCAATACCATAGGATTTTCCGAGGAAATAGAGAGGTAAAGCCAATACCGAAATACCAGGTCCAAAATAAATATAAAATCTACCATCATGATAGCCAATATCAGGATCAGCTGCTGAGGCCAATGTAGGATTGAGTGAGAATGAATGATCCTCGGCAAGAGACATGACGAGTACATAACGGCCTCGCTCAGGAGATAGCTCCAATGGCATGGTTGCCTGGTCGAGCTTTCCCTTTATCTCAGATCCTTGTGGGTTGCCGGGTACACCGCGAATTGTGGCGGCATAGAGGGCAAGTCCAATGACTGCGATAAGTACAACGGTGATAATAGTTTTTATATTCATTAATAGGTTTGAAATGATGATGTAAACAATATACTTTCAATATCGACATCCTCCATTTGGAGTGTCGTAGATACAATTTGAGCGACTCTTGCCGGGGCTAAATACTCAAGAGCATTGAGCGCCAGGAATGTACTGATGGTGCCGGGCATAAGACAACACACACGGATATGATCTTTTTTAAGTTCCCGATTTAGAGCATAACAAAAACCTTCAAGTGCATATTTAGTGGCTGCATAGGCTACTCTGCCTCCTGGGATATTGGTATTGTGACTGATTTTTGACCCTAGATGGATGATGGTACCTTTTCCATGTTTTTTCATGACGGGGACGACTGCTTTTGAAAGGTTAAAGGCTGCGTTTACATTTATGTCCATGAGTTTTCTCCATTGATCTTCACTGATGTGTTCGATGGTATCAAATAAAAAGCCACCTGTGGCATTTACCAATCCATCTATGTGCCCCCATTGCTTCACTATTTCGGCTACTGCCTGCTGGGTATCTTTTTCTATAGTCACATCGGCTTCGACTGTCATAAATCTTTTTGAATCATAGTTGTTTTTTAGTGCTGAAAGTTTATCTGCATTTCGTCCGACAACAGCAATAGATGCGCCCTGTCTATAGAGTAATTCACAAATAGCTTCTCCTACTGCCCCAGTACCTCCGGCAAGCATGACTATTTTCCCATCAAAAGCGCGGTTCTCGGGGATATATACAATTTTCTCTTTATAGAGAAAAGGATAGACTAATTGTTTTATTTGTTGGACAATGCTCATTTGCTGTGTTTGATAACTTTTGTTGAATACACCACATCCCAGAGTGCAGATGTTTTGTATTTGGCAAAAAATGCCAGCAGCTTACAGTAATCGTTTATAAAGAAAATGATGACAGTAAGCAATGGATGCTTG
>CAZMJG010000127.1:0-3027 GCA_964566675.1 uncultured Gammaproteobacteria bacterium | reverse complement strand
TTTTTTATCAATAATAGTTATTATGCAGTACTCAGAAATCCAGAAAGATCAGTTTGCCGTAGTTGGGCTAACGGTACGGACAACCAACGACAATCACCAGTCTATAAAAGATATGAAGGATTTATGGGACAGATTCTATATGGAGCGTTTGATGGATAAAATCCAGCATAAGGTGAGTGACAACATAATTTGTCTCTATACCGATTATGAAAAAGATTTCACTAAACCATATACGGTTATCCTTGGATATGAAGTCAGTAAAGTGAACGCACTGCCAGAAGGAGCAGTGGCAAGAACTATTCCAGCATCAAAGTACGCGGTTTTTCATGTACAGGCAGTGAATTTAGTAAGAGAGATTGCAAATACATGGCAAAAGATAGGGGAATCGAATATAAAGATGACTTATCAGGCAAATTTTGAAGTATACACGGTATTAACTCAGAATACGGTTAGTTTGTATCTTTCAGTTTACTGAAACTATACTTTTATAGTCTGACAAAACTTCTGTAACGTTTCTAAATTATTATCCTATAGTACTTGACTTTGGGCTTATATATTAGTATAATTATAGGTAATTTCATGCCTATTTAATACATATTGCTTGTATCCAAATGGGACTGAAATTTTTGTCTCGCACATTCAAAATTCGGCTCGCTCAAAATGTTTATGACGCTGTTTTAATTGTGATTTTTTCGTAGTTAGAGCTGCGTCATAAACAAACTTTTCAATCGGAGGTTTCTCATGAGTTACAAATGCGAACACTGTAACACGAAATTTCGTCACGACCCAGGGGACAATTGTCCCCAGTGTGGCGGAAAAATTCTGGAAGTGCAGTTCGTACAATCCCTCGAACCACCAGTACCCTGGTGGGAAGATGGGAATGTGTGGTCAGGCCTCATGGTGATCCTGATGTTTATCGGCATTGTCTATTTTTTTGCCTACAATATTTATTGGGAAAACCGTGAGCGTGTTGTTGTCATCGAAGCGACAACATGTGAAACCGTGCCATGTGAAATCAAGGTTATGAAAGTTGGTACTACTTATGATTACACATGGGTAAATCTCAATGAAGACCGCCTTGGGCGGTATGAAGTCGGTGACAAAGTCACCGTAAAGTGGGGCGAGCTGAAGTAGTTTGTGCGAGTAGTGGCCGTATTTGGTACATTTAAGCCAAATACGGCCACACTCATTTTTAAATTATCTTATAATAATATTTTCCTTCCTACCGTTACAGAATGTTTAGATAGAAAATTATTGTATTCTGCAACATACTTTTTGCCAAATGTTCTCCTCATTATTTCTTGACTATTAGACTGAGAAAGTATATTTAGACTTCCCTCCCATATAATTTCATTATCTATCAAAGCGACTTTGCGATGAAAATTTCCTTTGAGGAATTTTACAGATATACCCATCTCATAGCATGCCAGCAACTCATTTGTCGCTTGATCTCGCATATTATCATCATGCTCAACAGGGTCCCTGGTTACAATGTAAATTAATATTCCTCTGGATAGGAGTTTTTTAAAGACCGGCAATAGTACCTCCATGCGTGATGAAGTAACGTAAGGTGATTCAATGATGACTTCTTTTTGGCAACTATAGAGATCGTTGATAAATTGTTTATAGAAACTTGTTTCATCGAATAATTTGCTTTCTTGCAGATTATTAAATGGGGGTTTGTTTTTCCAGAAGAAGAACATTATTTTTTCCTCCTTTTATCGGTTATAATTACTCTATTGAGAGGATGTATGGGTTTAATGAGCGGACGTGGAGGATTGGTGTTTGATACAGTATATAACTGCATCAATCTATTAAATACTACTACAGCCGGTTCAAATAATTTAGCGTTGGGGTCACCAAAACATATGTACTTGTATAACCAATTTGTTATAATAATGTGACTCTTTAATAGAATTACATTAGGATGAGTACTTTATTGACAAAACATGCTCTTGCCCGCATTCGAGACCGAAAGTTTAACAAAGCAATTGTAGTAGAAATAGTAGATAATCCAGATTACTTATTTTACGATACGAAAACAAAAAGTTTTGTCGCTATTTCTTCATCGCAGTATGGAACTCAACTTAGGCAAATCTCTGTATTTTATCATGAGGATACTAGACGTAATAAAATAATCCGTACTTTTCATCCCGAAGACCCGAAAGAAATATAGAACAGAATAGTAAAAGGTCGTTATATTAAAGTAAAATAGAGATATGGAAAAAAATTATGATAAGGCAAGTGACACAATGTGGATAGTATATAAAGATGGAGTAGAGGATTATTATGAAGAAATTGCTCCTGGTTTTATCATGGAATTTAATAAGGAAAAAGAACTTATAGGAATCGAAATTCAGAACTTCTCACGATTTTATAATAATGAAACTTCTTCATCTGTAAAGCCATAGTTTCATTTCTCCGAATTCACTTCACTATTACATATAATTTAAAACATTCTTTAAATTTATCCCATTATTGAGCCCACCGCTAAGTAACCGTAAGAGTTCGGGGGCAAAACATCGCACCTGAACTCTTATACCCCCCACGGGGTATATCCTAGGCTCCGCTCAACCTCTCCAACTTTCTTTTTTAAAACTATACGTAACTATTGCTCACAAAATTATTAATATAATTCAACGTAGATGCGCTGAAATTCGTTTATAAGGTGTTCGAAGTTGCAATATTTAGGGTCACAAGTATTGTCTCAATAGGAAAAATTGTAATATAACTACCTCTTATATATAATAAATGAATGAATTTCAGGCATTTCACCCTCATTATACTTTCAATGATAATTCTCTTGATCTTAGCTAGAATATTCTTCGTTGGTAATCCAAGCATATTTCAAGTTTTTGTAGGTGATTCAATATTATCTGTAAAGGCTAATAAAATTATTGACACTCAGATTCAAAAATCTAAAAATTTTACAATTGCAGATTCTATTAAATTTGACAATATATATTTATGGAATCTTAAAACGGGAAATAAGACAATTCAAGTCCGAGTACTTCCTCGATATTTTTT
>CAZMJG010000126.1:0-3047 GCA_964566675.1 uncultured Gammaproteobacteria bacterium | reverse complement strand
ATTCTTGAACAAATAGATACAGGATACGATTCTTTTATAAAAGGTATAGATTCTATACAGCCAGGGAGCGACAACTTATTCTTTCTTCCTTTTCTTGCGGGAGAAAGAACTCCTTATTTTAATCCTAAGTTACGCAGTGCATTTATAGGACAGTCACTATCACACGGTCGTCTCCATATGATCAGAGCTGTCATGGAAGGAGTTGCATACTCATTTAAAGACTGCCTAGATACATTTAAGGATGTTAATATCCCTATCAAAAAAAATCATATTATGTGGCGGAGGTGCTAAAAATGAGACATGGAGAGAAATTATCACTGACATTCTCAATGTCCCGACTCAAACTATCAATATAGAAGATCATTCTCCGTTTGGAGCTGCAATATTTGCGAAGTTTGCGCTTGAAGGATTTAATGGACTGAAACCTTTTTACAAAAAAGCAATAGTATATAGCTCCGTAAAAAAACCTCAGTCTACTCGCGTCAAAAAATATGCGCAGTACTATCTTGAATACAAAAAGCATGCAGACATGCTAAACATATATTATAAATAACATTTTTCTATGCCACAACAAGCCGAACTGCAATCTAACCATTTATTAAATTATAATGATTGGCCAGATACCCCTCCTTCTCAAAATGGATTTGCAGTATATACTGAGAGTCCGTATGCCCAAGAGTTATTTCCCCCCGTTACTACAGAGGAGTTGACGCAAATGGAGCACACTCTACAGGAACTTTGCCTGCCAGGTGAATGTGCACCTATGGATAAAGTAAGCGGATTATATATGAGAGATACATACCCGCATCAACTTCTTCAACTACTGAAAGAAATATATAGCGATGGCATGGCTACTCCTCAAGTACAAAGCGCACTTGAAGCTGTAAAAAGAGAGACACAAAAGATTGGGTATATAGCTGCACAAAATAATCAATCACCTGCTGAGGCTTTTAGTGAATTAGTTGATCAATCATACGCAGGAACTACTGATACAGTGGGTAAATTTGCAAAGGCAAAACGACTTGGTGTAGAATCATTAGCAGCAAATCAGCATCTGCTTCCTCCGGACTTACAACAACAAGCTGCTACTTTGATAAAAGAATGTCAGGAAGCAGAGGTAGGAATTACGTTTCCCCAAGAATTTAAAGACAGACTTATAGATCCAAATACTCAGGCGTTAGTAATTTCTCTGGATTTTAACTCTACATTTAATGTCGATGAATCTTTTCCCCATCCTGATCTTACTGCTAAAGCACAACGCAAAATGAGGATATTCGCAGATAAGTTTAGGCAAAAGTACCCTGAAAAACAATTATATTTGACACTGAATACAGGTCGTCCTGGTATGTATATTTGGGGCGCTGCAGAAGCAGCTTTTCCACCTATACCTGCGGTCCGAAAGCTAGCAGTTGCAGAGACGGGCGGCGTCATTTTAGATGCAGGACTGGAATCGGGTGGAATGCAAGTAGCAGTAGAAAATCCCCAGGTTTGGGGAACTGAACTTAACAATATCCGAACTCATTTACTCGCCCAAATTCAAAATTCCAATACTGTACATATTGAGCCAAAACTATCAATGCTTTCTATACGGATTGCTGAAGGTGAGGAATACCAATTAGTAGCACAAGATGGTTCTGTCGTAACACCCGATTGGATAAACGCTCAGCTAGCAGAATATTTTTCATCTACCGAAACTCAACTTGATGCTGAATTTCAGGAACTCACGGCAGATTTAACACGAGATATACCGGAGGCTGTAGAATTTATAGAGAAAGCTGTAACTGCGTATCAAAATGGAAACGGAGAAAAAAAACGCGCTCTCGATGAATTAAGAGAGACAGTGGCTACAGTTCGTGACGAACATACTGCGCGTATGACAGCTATCGCTTCGCGTCTAGATATGTTGCGCCTTATGCAACATGATGGGGTACTAGCAGCTAATTACAATCCAACTGCTGGATATGTAGACATTGGGCATCGTGATCTTAATAAATACAATACTTTGACACGACATGTTTGCCAAGAATTAGGTATTACTCCTGATCAATTATTGTATGTCCAGCTTGGAGATAGTAGTACAGATATCCTACCAGTAGATCAGACAGGTCCGGGAGAAGTAAATGACGGTGCTGATAATGCATACTTGATAGCTGTAGAGAACAGCAATCAAAAACTAAAAACCGCAGCCAGTCGCCGTGGGGAACGTGGTATACAGGCTTCACGACCTTCAGTGCTGGCAGCCGCCGATATGTTTACTGGGTTAAAAAACGCAATTTAGATTAATAAACTATCCCAGTCAGCAGCAAATTTCTTTAAACCTTCATCAAGGAGAGTACCATCAATTTTTTTGATATCAAAGGCTTTGTAATCTGCATTAAATTCCATCTCGCGGTAGGGGATAGGATCAAGTCCCGTCTCTGGTAATGAATAGTCCTCACCTGGGATCTTTTTACCATCTGCAACCCATGCTTCAATGGTCTTGAGGGGGATTGTGAGTATATCCGCACCCAGCGCTATAGAAGCATAGAGATGATCCATATTACGTATAGAAGCAGCAAGTACTAATACATGCGGGTCTACTTGGCGTGATATATCATATTCTTCATACATTTGCACAATATTATTGATCAAATCTATTCCATTAAACCCACGATCATCCCAGCGTCCCATGAAAGGAGAAATAAAACATTGTTTTGTGGTGGGGAGAGTAGCAGCATACACGGCAGCAGCTTGTGTTTGATCAAACACAAGTGTCATATTTACCCGTCCGCCTTGTTTAACATATTCATGTGCAGCTTCAACACCCGCGTTGGTAGTTGGGAATTTGACATTCCCATTTTCTACCCAGGTACCCATATCTTCTGCCTGTTTCAACAAATCACCAGCGGTAGAATCCCAATTTGCATTCACTTCAATAGATATATGCCCATCTGGTAGTTCTTTCTCTATTTCTAAAATAATTCTTTTATATATATCAAGTAGTTCCTGTTCTGTAAGTTTTTTACCATCTGTCAAATATTTTGCTACTTCAGGATTTTTTACAACCA
>CAZMJG010000125.1:0-3179 GCA_964566675.1 uncultured Gammaproteobacteria bacterium | reverse complement strand
TAATAAACATCAGCTTAAAAGATCTAGTAATTGTTGTTCGTAAAATTCGGGTCTAAATTTGGCTTCAAATAAGTGCATCGCAGCTTCTGAAAGCTGTTTTCTAAGAGCGTTGTTTTTCTGTACCTCAAGTACTTGCTTCAGCAACTCCCCTGTATCTTGGTATAGCAAAGCATTTGTGCCATGCTTCAATATTTTTTTAAACTCACCAAAATGTGGTGCTACTATAACTTTCCCCATACTCATATACTCAAACAATTTTGTTGGCGCCATAGTGACAGTCATCTCCGTACGGGGCCATGGCACCAGTGCCACATCAAACTGAGACACCAGATTTTGTACCTGTGGTATATTACCAGTATAGGTGATCTGGTGCGAAATTCCCAGTTTTTCAGACCACTTTTTTACATCTGGGAGTATAGGCCCGTCCCCCACCACTGTAAAATGTATATTCTTCGCATCATGTCGAGTAGAAGCTAGCTCTAACAGCTCTTTAAATAATTTAATAGAATAGTCAAAGGTAAAACTGCTCACATACCCGATATTGAGTATCTTTTTATCTGATTGATTCTGAGGTTGTGGCAACGTACTCTCTACTTGGAGAGCATTGGGAATGACAGAAATTCTATTTATATCAATACCTATACGTTTGGCAATACGTTCGGCTTGTGCGTGCGTTGTGACGACTACATTCTTAAAGCGATGACACACAAACTTTTCAAGGAAATATTCTATACGCATGATGATACTTGTATGAGGAAGATGCTTGATATCTTGCGCAAGCTCCGGCTCAAGGTCGTGAAACTCTACCACCTGGGCACGAGCGCCAAAAACAGCGCCTATGCAGTAACAAATGAATGGTACAGTGAGCGGAGAAACTACCACATACATCTTGAGCTTCCGAGATCCTGCCATGAGACACTGTTGCATAAGTCGTATACTTAGGCCTATGAGAAGATCTAGATTTCTATAGAGTTCGTAGAAACCTTTTTTCTTTTCATATTCTTCAATATGTTGGGACGTACTTAAAAAAGTACTAAATCGAATGATACGAATCTGTTGTCCTCCCATCTGCATTACTTCCTCTGTAGGTTGACCAGCACCTTTTTTGCACAATACTACCACCTCATGCTGTCTTGATATAATGGACAGTTCTTTGTTGCAGCGTTTGCCAAACCCTGCGTTATCTGGGAAAACATTATTGAAAATATAAAGAACACGAGATGGTTTCGTCGTACCTCCAAAAGTTTTTAAAATAAGCCCTGCAGAAAAAGAGAGATTATATAGTTCTTTCACTGGATTTCTTCTTTTGATAATACTGGGTATAAAAAGGATGAGTATATAAGGTGGGAAGATGAGAGCTAAAGGTAGAAAAAGAAGAAACGCAATATAGTAGAAGGTATATATATTGTTTATCGTGAGAGAAAAAAGTAAGCCTGGGTGTTTGTGGTATAGTGAGGCCCGATCTTTCCCACCATTGAAAGACCTCTTTATATTTTGTATAAACCCACCCCAATCATGGTACACCACGGCATTTTTTTCAAAACGGATCTTATATCCTTTCTCCCTTGCGCGTATACAAAAATCTGAGTCTTCACAACCTTCCATAGACTCATCAAAAACCCCTACATCCTCTATCACTTTTCGGGTCACCGCCATATTCATAGTCTCACACTCATCGCGATACTTGGGATACGATTCTTCAATATGGGCATTATTTTTATCTATGGGTTTTATAGCACCTGAAATAAACTGCTCTTTTTCTGAAAAAATAGGCACTACCAGTTTTTCCAGCCAGTCTTCCTGCGGTATACAATCCGCATCTATAAAAGCTATGATTTCCCCTTTGGCATACTCTATACCTATATTCCTCTGCTCTGAGTATGTCCGAGATTTATTTTTATTTTCATAGGAAAACCATCGCGCAAAACTATACTTCTTTTTTATATCATCAAGTGCACCTTCTGAAGCATCTACCACTACAACTTCATAGGGTTTGCTACTCTGCATATCCTGAAGCTTTGCCAGTACCTGCTCGATACGACGATCTTTTTTGACAATAATAATGATAGAAATCATAAAGCAGTAAACAAAATATGTGCTTTGGTAACTTGCGCATCCCAGGTAAAATCTTTTGCCACTTTTTTATACCCAGCCTCCCCCATTTGACTGGCAGTCAATGAATTGTTCAGTAACTGAAGTATCTTCTCTCCAAGATCTGTTGGATCGGCAGCTGTAGCCAGCAAACCATTGACACCATCCTCAATGACATATGGTATACCCCCTACACGACTCCCCACTACCGGCTTGCGACAGGCCCCGGCTTCAAGCAGAGTCATACCTAGCCCTTCTGCCTGGCTTGTACTCGGTAGTACTACGACGTCTGCGATTTTGTAATACTCGACTAGTGTCGTATCGTCAACATCTGACAGAAATTCTGCACAAATATCTGAGGCTGCAGATCGATAATGTGCGATCATATCACCTTTGCCAATCACCAACAAGCAGGCTTTTGGTACACGTTGTTGCACTTTTTGCATTGCTTCAATAAGATATGCCAGCCCTTTATGCTGGTGAGTACGGTCTAGCTGACCTACAAAAAGCACAACTTTTTTATCCTTATGCGTTTGCACGAGTGACTCGGGCGGTACAATACGATCCATACGCGTAAGCTCTACGCCCGGCGGGATAATATGGATTTTTTCTTTATATGTAGATATATAGAGTGAATGCTTTGCATAATAGGCGGAAGTGGCAACAATATATGTGGAAAAAATGAAAGTGATCTTTCCTAGAGTCGCATAGTATACGCGAAAAGCAAAATCAAGTGCATTGTTTTTTACCAAGTCATTGTGATACGTGAGTATATAAGGGATGTTTAAAATCTTGCAGACTATTGCGGCAAGATCGCTGATAAATGGTACAGGAGTATGCCCATTTACAATATCTGGCTTTTCTTTTTTTATAATACGTGCAATATCCCAAAGCCACCCCAAATTTATGGGAGTATTTGAGAGCTTAAACCAATAAGGTAATCGGTAAATCTTGATCCCATCGATAGTCTCTTCGGCGTAGCTACTCTTGGTATGATTTGCCGCGATCGCGACAATTTCCCAGCCGTATTTTGTACGAAGACCTTGGGCAATATGCCAAGCATAATTCTCCAGACCGCCAATCTTTGG
>CAZMJG010000124.1:0-3204 GCA_964566675.1 uncultured Gammaproteobacteria bacterium | reverse complement strand
CTTAGTAGAGAGAGTATATTATAGTAGCTGACTCATTATTTGTCAATAAGAAAATTTGAATTTAATTAATTGAAGATAAAAATTAAAAAAAAGATGTTTTTTAATTTTAATGAATTTGTTACAAAATCCATCAATCGATGGATGTAAATTCATGTTTGGTTGCTGCAGAAAGCCGAAGATATCTTGAGGAATAAAGGAATTATCATTCGGAATGTAAATGGGGGGAGAAGTGATAGAAAAGGAGGGGAGTTGTGAGGCATTAATTTACTCAAAAGTAGAGTATGAAGGTTTTGAAATAAGTGGTTCCCTAAGAGGAGGATCGAAGATGGGATGGATTGATGAAGACTTATTGGTGTTTGAAGAGTGATGATTAGGGGAGTCTTCGTTCATCGCGGCCCCAATTACACTACGAGCTGCCGTAGCGGTCGGCCTAGTGGCTGTGGCTGCAGTAGCAATAGAAATAATAACGACAGTTGTCCCTACAGCTACTTCAATAAGTTTGCAAAACTTCCAAGTAGATTTACACATACCTGCAGGGATGATTACACTATCTTGACCCCGTGCTAATAAGCCTTCACTAGTATTTAAGAGCTCAATGATATCCTTCTGAATGAAATCGCGCTCTTCTTTCGGGGTTCCATTATGAGCTAAATATGCAGCAGCTTGAAGATAGGAAGCAGAATCGGGATCTTCAGCTAAAAAGAAGGCTTGAATCCTCGATTCAATAGCTTCAGCGATTGTAGTAGCATCTGAATCGGTAATGATATGGCCATTCTATAGACATGTATTTGGATTAATAGCGGTTAATTGAAAGCAAAAATCTAAGTTTGATGCCCCGACTTCTATTGTCATCAATTATTCTCTAGATAAGTGGAGGTAATGTAGAATTGTAAGAAAGATTAAGTCAATGTTTTTCAAATTTTAAGTTTTAATATATCGACTTGCAAACTTCTTCATACACCTTCAAGCGGGTAACATCCACAATCTCTATCAAGGGTCTGCATCTTGATAATTTGGCAATAAGGACATTTGCATTCCATGATTGGTTCCATTGTAAAAAAAACGTGTGATTATAGATATGCAAGACATTTTTTTATGCTCTCAGCCTTACCGATTTACCACCACCTGATTTTCGAATATAAATATAACCCCCTTTGCAGTCAAAACAGATCGCATAAGTTTTGAAAAAATCAACGCCCAAAACGCCATCGATTTCATTTATTAAATTTAACGATATTGGATAAGGGAAGAACTCCCAATGATCTAAAAGAAGACCCTCGATATTCATAGAAAGATGAATAGCCTCAGTCGATTGTAAATTGAGTTCCCTATAGAATGAATGAGAGGCTCCTGTATCCAATAGAAATTTTTTAATTCCAGAGTCTGTTTGAACCGAAAGAACAGGCCCACATTTACATAACTCAAAGGGAATGCGAATAAAATCTTCAGGGACGAATATTCCAGCAACTTGCAATGCTTTTTTATCTTTTGCAAGGAAAATCAAAGAGTTATGGAAATCGAAAAGAGAAAAAATCTGTTGAAAAGAAGGCCATCCTATTCTTCCATCTATAAAAAACAATCCAAGGTAAATTTTTAATTTATTTATAAAAGAGCGAGGTCTACCTGCGTTTGTACCTTTTAATAAAAAATCAATATTTTCCTCGTGAGTATCCATACCTCCCAATCTAAGATTTTGATGTAGAGACACTTTAGCAATTCGATACTGTGAGACGGGGTAACGATTCCCCTGAAGATCTGTATATTCAGTAATTTTAACGAATTCTTTATCCTGAATCTCTTCAAGAACCCTTTTATGAAGATCAAGAAAATGAGACGAGCCCGTATCGATCATAAGTGTGCATTTCTTACCTTGGATATTTGATTTTATTAGCGGCTTATAAGAAAAAGGGATAAAACTTACGTGAATTTTGACATAATCGGATTGATCATTTGGGTGGTCATTTTGATATGAAATAAAAAACCAACAAGAGCATCCAAGCACAAATATCACAAACAAAAAAAAGATGCTCTTGTAATTCATTAGTTATTTTCTGAATTTGAATTGTCAGATGATTTTTCTTTTTCTTTAGGTTCATACGACTTTGATGAATTAGAATCTCCCCAGGACCCTGTAATACGCCCCTCTATATAGGCTCCTTTTTCTTCACTATAGCCTCCTGTTAATTCTCCCTCAACATTACTTGGCCTAGACATCAACGGATCGACCAGCGCTTGAAAATTGATTGTATGACAACAACTTTCTCTCCTTCTAGAAATTGAAATTTCTCGACCATTCCACACTGCTATATCTGTCGTGCTGCCGAAATTTTGAGGATATTCGTTATCGTATACATTTAAGATTTCCATAAACATTCCTACGCTTTTTGATTAAAGAATCGTGAAGTCTATGGAATAGGAGAATTTCAGTGCAAAAAAATTTTCATCTCTTTCGTGTATAACAATTACTGTCCATATAATCTGCAACTTAATCTTTATATTGCCGTTCCCCACAGCTTGAATCTTCAAACTTAAGCTCCACGCCAGGAGCTATTAGGTCGCAGTCTTGCAAGGACGGGAAAGGAGTTTCTGTATTTTAGGGTATTTTTCTCAAGCTTTCTGTCTAGAGATATTTCAACACAACCGCTTCATGTAGCTTGATTCTCATAATACTAACATTGAGCTCTTTCAAAAGTTAGTTTTAGGATTGTTCCTTTGACTTCCATGTTAGTTTTGCAACGTAGAAGAAAGACTTCGGACAAATTCAAGATGATGAGGTGAGAAAGTGAAGCTATCCCATTCTGGATTTGCTTTCTCTCCCAAATAAAACTCAATATCATAAGCTAGAGAGGGTTTAAAAAAGACAAGGATTATTGTTCCTTCTGCTCCCTTTTTCAGGTTATATTGAGGGAAGTCTTCTTTGAGTCTGACCACATCTAATAAGGCAAAAACCCCTTTTTCTGGTTCCCATTTCGTAATTTCTCTTGCCTTCAGGACCATATTACAAAAAGAGGCATCAAATTCGCAGAGATAACGACCGAAACGCAACACATCAACGATTCTTCCTCCTACTCCTTCTTCTTTACAATAAGACTCAGTAAGAAGAACTTTCCCTGTCTTAGTAATCCTTGTAAATTTTGATTCTTCTACTGTAAGGAATAAAGGTTTCTTGAAAAAAACTTTGACTAGAAAAGTCTTAAGACTAGT
>CAZMJG010000123.1:0-3213 GCA_964566675.1 uncultured Gammaproteobacteria bacterium | reverse complement strand
ATGGTAAGTGAATGTTTAATAATAGCCGCAAAAATGCGGAGTTTAGAAGGTTTTAATTTTTTTTCAAACACAATGAGAGGGTTTTTATATATTTCTTTTGCCGTCCAATAATACATTTGGGCTGCAGTCTGAATAGGAATGAGATATTTTTTAGGAATATATTTATATCCTTTTTCAGCATCTTTCTGGATACTGAAATATCTCTCGATTTCGTAACGAATAAGTGAAATGAATTTTTCATTTTCTTGCTCATTTGTTGGTTGAATAGTTTGGAGTTTAAATTTTCGCAAATCCTCTTGTGGTATATATGTTCGCCCTAGATCAATATCTTCCTTAATATCTCGTATGAAATTAATAAGTTGCATAGCCTTACCTTGTAGTCCAGCATATTCAAATGATCCTTTTGGTAAGTCCATGATTGCAGCCATCATATATCCTATGACATTTGCGGAGCCATATATATATTCTTCTAGCTCTTTATATGATTCGTAGGTGGTTTTATGTATATCAAGCTCCATAGAATGGAGGAAAGACATGTACCAATCTCTCTGAAAATTATTATCTTTTGCAAGTTTTAGGAACGCAGCAATAATTTCGTTATTGGTTATGCCTTTGACTGTTTGTTCTTTATACTGAAAAAATGAATGTATATCTGCAGGCACGGTATCTACAAAATCATCTATTGTCCGCACATATGCATAGAGGTTTGTGACTTTATCACGTGTATTGGGAGGGAAAAAAATACTCGAAAAATAGTATGTTTTACTTCCTTTTTTGAAAATAGTAGTTGCTTTATTGGTCATTGCAAATACGTTGAACTACTAACTCGGCGGATATCAAACACATGGGCATACCTATTCCAGGATTTGTATATTGCCCGACATAATACATGTTTTTTACCTTCCCGCTTTTTTGTTTAGGGCGTAGCATCATGCTTTGGCTAACACTTTGCGAAAGACCTATGGCTGTGCCTTCATAAGCATGAAATGTTTTTTCAAAATCTGAAACGGTAAAAATATGTTGTAATACAATGTTTTTTTCAATAGATTCTTTTGTAAATCGTTCTAATTTTCGTATTAAATGTTTTGCATATTGTTCTTTTTGCTCTTCAGTTATTTTTATCCCTGCGGGTATTGCCGCGGTAATAAATAGATTCTCATGACCTTTTGGAGCAACCTTGGGGTCGGTTTTTGAAGAACATGAGAAATAAATAAGAGGATCGTAAGGCAAGACTTTACCTTGCGCAATAGTATCAAAATGACCACTCCAGTCCAACGGAAAATAATAATTATGATGAAGCAATGACTTGAAGGATCCTTTAGTTCCTAAATATATAATAAAAGCCGACGGGGCAATGTTTTTTTTAGCCCAGTACGATTCTGGGTAGGTCTGCCATTCCTTTTCAAGAAGTTTAGTCTCAGTATATGGATAATCGGCATTAGAAATCACCATATCACATGCAAATTTTTGATCGCCCACCCACACTTGTTGAGCATTGTTTTTTGACACTTCGATTTTACTTACATCCATGTTGGTGAGGATTTTAACGTTATTTCCTTTACATAATGTTACCAGTGATTCTATAAAGCTGGTGATCCCGCCCATAGGATACTCTACACCAATAGCTAGATCCAAATGAGTAAACAGAGACATAAATCCTCGGGATTCCTTTGGATTCAGTCCAATAAATAATCCTTGATGAAGAAGTATCTGTTGTAATTTTTGGCTAGATACATATTGCTTTGTAAGCGATTCAAGGCTCTGAAATACTTTAAGGGTGCTTAGCTTTTTGCGTATTTCTGGATTTAAAAATGTTTTAAATGAATCTAGATCTTGATACAGTACGAAATCTCTCACCGTCTCATACTCATGTTTGCTTAAGTGTAAATATTCTAGTATCTTTTTTGAAATACCAGGTTCTAGTGTTTCAAAGGTAGCAAGATTCTTTTTTAAATCTCGCATGATTGTAATTATTGTTTCATCAGCAAAGAAAATTCGATATTGTGGGTCTAATTTTTTAAGCTTGTAATAATCTTCTGGAGATTTATTAAATAAGGAAAAATATGCTTTAAAAACTTCTGGCATGTGATACCAAGATGGCCCCATGTCAAAGGTGAAGCCATTTTGTTCATAGATCATAGCTCTACCTCCCACACGTTGATTTTTTTCAAGTATAGTAACTGCATAACCTTTTTTTCCAAGTAGAGCCGCTGTGGCAAGACCTCCAATACCAGCGCCAATGATAATGATTTTTTTTTGATTAGTCATAGTCTTCAAGTATTCTCTCAGTAACTAGTTGCCCACTGGTTACACAGGTGGGTAGACCAGGCCCTGGGATAGTTGAACCACCGACATGATATAGATTGGTAAACTCCCGTGCTTTGTTGGGCATTCTAAAATTATTAATCTGAAATATATCGAGGGAAAAACCGAGAATTATATTTTCCCATAAATTAAACTCTTTTCCCCAACGAGCTGGACTGTATATTTCTTCCACCTCAATAAGATCTCGAATTGGGATATTGTCTCTTTGTTCTATACAATCATAAATAAGGTTTTTAAAAGTCGATTCATATTCTATCCAATTAAAATTTGGGTCATACCCACATACAGGGACAAGAATAAAAGCAGTCGCTTTACCTGCAGGCGCCATGTAGCTATCTGTAATCGAGGGTTGCATAATGTAGTAACACAAATTTTGTTTATTGAATTTAGTCGCAGAATTTGGCTCTAAAATGAGACTATAAAAATCATGCCATTTTTCAGCTACCATAAAGGTATGATGGTTGATATTTGGTATTGCTTTGCGAAGACCTAAATTAATAGTAAAGTAACTATTCGTGTGATTCATTTTTCTTAAATGTGAATCTGTATAAAGTGTGTTTTTTTCAGCAGGTACGATATGTGTATAAAAATAAGCGGCGTCAATATTATTGACAATAATGTCACAATCCCTGACGCCATTTGTCGTTATTACCTTCGTGATTTTTTTATTTGTATACACTAAATCTTTTACTTCGGTATTAAATTCAAAGGTCACACCAAGCTCAAGAGCAAGTTTATAAAAACCTTGTACTAAATTGTAGGTGCCTCCACGTATGGCATACATACCATCTGTGATATTGGCCCACGGAAGGAAAATATATGTTCCTAATGCGGTAGTTGGGCGCATTCCCATAAAAGTAGCCTGGTAGGAAAATACAGCACGGAGTT
>CAZMJG010000122.1:0-3245 GCA_964566675.1 uncultured Gammaproteobacteria bacterium | reverse complement strand
TACCTTGGCTTGAAGTAACAACCGATGAAGGTTCTTCTATGACTGTTGGTGGTACAAAAACTATATACATAAAAGGTACATCCGCTAATCGAGATATCACAGGCTATGATATGTTGATAGCCTATGATCCAACTGTGCTAGAAGTGGTATCTGTGAATTCAGTTCTTCCAGATTACGAAATATTTAAATTCGATCGAGGTGATCATATGACAATCACGGGTATTAAGAATTTTAAAAAGCGTGAGCCGGTGACATTTAATGGAGAAAATATATTACAGATGGTAGTAAAAGCTAAGAAACAAGGTACCTCTGTTGTATCTCTTAATTCTTCCATGGGGCAAGAAAAGACACAGCTTGTTGATGCAGAAGTAAAAGTTATAGAGCCACAAATAGGCTCTATCAAATTAGAAATACAATAAGGATATGCGTAATATAGTTTTATCTACTGGCATCAATGTTTTTATATTCCTCTTTCTGGCTGTCGTTTCGGCTTCCGCTGCTACATTGAATTTTAATCCAAATTCTGTCAATACACAGCAAGATGGTACATTCTCGGTTGATGTAGTAGTAGACGCTGGTACAGAGCAGGTCACAGGGACAGATGTTTATGTCATTTATGATCCTCAGTATCTGCAGCTTCAGACAGTGACCGCAGGAAGCTTTTTCCCAAAATCTGATAATATGCCATCAACTGGCAAATTATATGTGTGGGGAGTGATAGAAAATCAAGGTGAATATAAAACAGGACAAGGAGTGCTGTCAACCCTCACATTTAAAACAGTAAAGGGAGGAAATACCACTGTGACATTCCAATGTAACACTGCCAATACAGAAACTTCAAAAATACTCAAAAATGATATCAATGCAACCAATGTAATAAATTGTGGAGGTAATGGTACTCTCACTATAAATTCAACAGGTTCTGGTACTACAAATAATTCATCATCCACAACATCTACGACCACCACTGTTACTACATTACCTCAAAGTGGTGTTTATGAAAATGTCATGCGATTTGCTGTGCCCGGACTAATTCTGATGTTTATGGGTGTTGCGTTGAGATTGGTCATCCGGTAATTGTGTAAATATGCTATCATGTTATTATGTCTTCAGACGAGTATTCTCCAGTTCGAAAAAAGCACAATATTAAGCGTATCGTTGCTGTGGCTATGGTAGTGCTAATTGGAATCCCTATGTTGTTTTTAGGCTTGATAGCAGGCCAAGGCATATTTGCAAGAGAAGAAGATTCAATACCGCATGATGTAAAAGTGACTCAAACTACCAAATCTACGGCCACTATTACATGGATAACAGATAAGAATACTCAAGGCGTTGTAGAATATGGTATTTCTCCCAACGTACTCAATTTTTATGCACCCGAACAAACTACCAGTAAAAAACATACAGTTGAATTAACTTTATTGACATCAAGTACACCATACTATTTTGTCATTCGAGTAGGGGACACGGCATATGATAATGCGGGTATGCCTTGGACTTTCACCACAAAATCCATAACAGGAGAGGATGTGTCAGAGCAGGTACGAGGAATCACTACGCGTATATCTGATGCAGAAAGTAAAAAAAATCAAACCTCAACAAAGCCTGCGGCTTGTACCGCCAAGACCTGTGCGGAAATACAGCTTCAACTTGGGCGCGGCTGCTCTATGATAGATTATATAAAAATGAAATGTATGGGCACGAGTACTCATATTGCAACAATAGTACCCTCCCAAATATTTACACCTACTCCCACTGCGAGTGTTCTAGGTACCTCTACTACGTCTACTGGTAATACGATTACTCCCCAGCCAACTACTGTGCTTATACGTTCCTATTCTTGTAATCTTGATTTTCTTCAGGCTGATATAAATTCAGCAAATAAATGTAATAGATGGACGTGGGATAGCCTCAATACTAAAACAGAAATTTGTCGGAAATCATTTGGACGATATATTTTAGAATGTAAAGATCGGAGTTTTGAATCATCTTCAGGTTCGGAAACATGGTATTTTAAAGATGCCATAGAACAAATATCTTCTACATCTGCGACTCTCAATGTCGTACCTCCTTTGGGGACTACTATTTATTGTCGTTTACGTGCAGAAGATAAGATCGGCGGCGATGATAGTCACGCCACAAATTGGGTAAATGCACTCAAAAAATGCGAGTAATGCGAATTTTTGATATAATACCTTCATGATTCTGCCAATTGTGAAAGTCCCAGCCAGGGTACTTACAACACCAGTAAAGAAAATAGACAAAATAACTTCTAAAATTCGAAAACTTGTCCAGGATATGGAGGAAACCCTTCATGTTCAGACTGATCCAGAAGGAGTAGGCCTTGCGGCAACCCAAGTAGGTTTTGGTATAGCTCTATTTATCATCCGCCCTGATGATACTAAACCGGCCCGGGCTTTTATTAATCCTGAAATTATCAAAATAGAAGAAAGTACTACTCCGACAAAGAAAAGTAAAAATAAAACAACTTTAGAAGGATGTCTTTCAGTAGATAGAGTGTGGTCTCCTATAGTACGTCCTCAAAAGGTATTACTTTCATACCAAACTTTGGAAGGAAAGCAGGTTGAAGAGTGGTTTGAAAAATTTGATGCGGTCATCATACAACATGAAGTAGATCATTTGCAGGGAATACTATTTACTCAGCGGGCTTTAGAGCAGCAAAGACCCATATTTGAAGAACGTGACGGTGAACTAGAAGAAGTAAAATTCTAAATATATATCCTAAAAATTTAGAGTTATGCCTGTGCTACTTGAGTGGGTGTAGCGATATTTGCTGGTGGGTAAGCAAGATGGACAAATGGCTTTTTACCATCGGTCATATCTTTCTTGACTCTCTTTATGCACTTTGTGCATAGTTTTACTCGCTGTTGCTGTCCGGCAATAAGGATTACCACTGGTTGCAAATTGGGTTTAAAGATTTTTTGTGTTTTTGGAGCACGTTTTTTCCATCGACCTCCCGCCACACCTCTATGGTGCGTGTGAGAACGACCAAACATTATAGCTTTACCGCAGTGATAACATTCCATGTATATATTTACTTCAAATGATAGAAATTTTATGATACCATAGTGTGAGTTGAAATGCAATATGATAGATACTTTAGTCAATAATCCATTTTTATTCGTTTTAAGTGCGGTTTCGATCGTAATCGCAATTACGGTGCACGAATATGCCCATGCAAAGACAGCTGATCACCTGGGAGATCCTACACCTGGCTTACAAGG
>CAZMJG010000121.1:0-3251 GCA_964566675.1 uncultured Gammaproteobacteria bacterium | reverse complement strand
AATACCTTGCGATAGAAAAAAAATCCCTTCTGGCATTTCTTGCTGGCGCATCAGCACTTCGCCTTTTTTAAATTTTTTACTGGTATGCTCCTGGAAAAATGTTTTCAATTTTGTTTCTACTTCATTTACCATGCTGCAATTATATACCAAATTGTGTATTTTTTGTGCAGTGTGATTACTATCACATCTATCTTCATTTTAAGGGACCTATACTCAATTTAGACCTGAATCGATAAAATATCGGATATTGTTTAGGAGGCTTATTTTGAGAGAGATAATTATCTATATAGGTTTTATCCGGAGGAAGTCACTGGGGAAAGCCAAAAGATAGCAATCGTTGAAAGGGTTTTCAACTCCGAGCAAGTACCCAGTGCTTTCTGCAAATATCGTCCTACGCAATTTCATGCAGTATATAATGTGAATCACATGAAAATATCTATTTTATTCTTTCTTGACGCGAATACACTTTAATCTGTATAATGGTAGATTCCCATTATAGCTTTGAATCACTGTATCGCCTATGTTTAAAAATAATAGAAATCTCATCATCATCGCCCTTATTGCCATCGTCAATGCTCTTGGTTATGGCATAATCATCCCGATTTTATATCCATACTCTGTAAAATTTGGCCTTTCAGATTTTCAAAATGGGCTACTCTTTGCAACATTTTCACTATGTCAATTTATTGCTACACCCGTAATCGGCAGATTGTCTGACAAATATGGCCGCAAACCACTTTTGATTGGCTCTATCACGGGTACTGCGATATCGTTTATCATGATGGCATTTGCACCAAACGCAATTGTGCTGTTTATAGCTCGCGCCCTTGACGGCATAACCGCCGGCAATATACCTGTCGCCTCCGCGGTGATCACCGATACCACTGAGCCCAAGGATCGAGCAAAAGGCTTTGGTATTATAGGGGCATCATTTGGTTTTGGTTTCATTTTTGGGCCGGCAATTTCTGCATTTACAGTCGGCATTCATGAATCTATACCTTTTCTCATTGCAGCCACTGTTTCTATAGTGGCCGTCATTTTGACAGCCTTATTTCTCCCTGAGACCAATAAACATATGGGGGAGACATCCCATGATAAATTATTTCATTGGGGAAAATTACTTCATGCTTTGACCAACAGGACAGTTGGGGCTACATTAATGTTGACACTTTTGTATTTTACAGCCTTCTCAATGTATATTTATATGTTTCAGTCTGCCTCAGTAAATATATATCATATGTCGGCAAACCAGATATCATTGGTATTTACCGTTTTTGGTATCCTGGGCCTGATATCGCAGCTTGTCACTTTGGGTTTTGCGACTCGGACATTTGGAGTAAAAAACACGTTTAAAGCAGCTCTCATATGGGTATCGGCGGTATTTGTGCTCATGTATTTTACCAACTCGATAACTACCTATGTGACAGCCAATATTGCTCTGGCACTGATGAGCTCTTTTATCCAGCCCCTCTCTCAAACAATTCTTTCAGAGGAAACTGACGCAAAGGAACAAGGAGAGATGCAAGGTCTCAATGCCTCGTATATGAGTATCGGACAAATCATTGGACCGATATTGGCTGGGGGTATGGCTACGTATTCTACACGATCTCCTTTTATAGGAGCTGGGGTGCTCGTGCTTATATGTTTCTTTTTATCCTTCCAGATCTTTTCGCATCTGCCAAAGAAAGTACATATTGAACCCTAACTACGAAGTCGAAGAGGTACTATTTTCAATATAGGAAAGTATTTTTGTAAAGATCCAGACTGCCAATGATATACCTAAATATTTACCAATAGTACGTTGTTTTTTGTGAATCGCTAAAATATCAGCAAATCCTTTAGTATAGCTAGACATGAGTACATAGAAGGGCGGTTGCCAAATACCAGGAAAGAGTTTATGCAATAATTCATCTACCCGATCATATACAGCTTCATAATCTGCTTTTTTATGTCGCATAAATCTGACAAAACTTGATTTTGATACATCTACCAGCGCATCGGCATGCTTTTTACGTTGTTCCTGATACTCCGGGAAAATACGTTCCCATATCGGGCCATGGGTATCGAGTAATTCTATAAGTGTCCACACATCTTCAAAACCCGCGGTAATACCTTGTCCGTGGGAAGGTAAAGATGCGTGTGCAGCGTCTCCCAGCAGCGCCATTGTACCTTTATAGTACCATGGTTCTACATGGATACTTACAAATTTGCCAATTGGATTTTTTAAAATATTTTCGGTTATTTCATCTATATTGGGTAGCAATGCTTCAAATTTTTCAGTCATAAATGCTTTTACCTCATCTTTTGTCTTGAAATGATCAAACGAAGACAAGACGAGCATACCAGTCATAGATCCTTCTGCATTGGGAAAAATGAGGAGCATCGCTCTTTCACGAGGCCATAAGTGCATACGATCAGGTTGTAGATTCATTTTTTTCACCACATCGGCGGGGAAAAATACTTGCTTATATTTCCATTCTTCATATTCCTCTGTAAAACATGAATCTTGACCTTCGTAGACAAATTTGCGCACATGTGAATGCGCTCCATCCGCGCCAAAAATAACTGAAAAGGAAGCTGTTTCATGCTGTCCAGTTTTTATATCCTCGACTATCATTTTTTTCTTGTATCGATCTATAGAGAGAACACTTTTGTTAAAGTGCATAGTAATCTGTGGATACTGACGAATCTGATTCATCATGACCTCAACTATTGATGAGCGCTTAATAACATGATAGGGGGTACGAGTAGCATTGGCATCAAGGACTATCTCATCATCAAAAAGTGGATGAATCACCGAACCGGTGATAGGTAGCAAATGAGGTATAAAATCATCGAGTAACCCAGCTTTTTGCAAAATATCAAGACCTCTTTTAAAAAAAGTGATACTAAATGAGCGTACCGAAGCATGCTGACATAATTCTTCCTCAGAAAAGCGCTCATACACATTTATAGGATAACCTCTTTTTGCAAGTAAGATTGCCAACAAAAGCCCTACAGGGCCTGCTCCAACAATATTTATCGCTTCTTTCTTATTCATAGATTAAGTTAATATTTAATTATAGTATATTACTATAAGATAGTCAATAGTACTTATACTAACTCATCTAGTGTTCTCATAGCATCTTTATACATAGGTAGTTCTGGTAGCGTAAATTGTCTCTATTCACTATAATGGTATAACAAATTTATATACCCAATATGTCTATTCAAGTAGTTAACCCGGCAAACGGAAAAAAAATCAAATCATT
>CAZMJG010000120.1:0-3265 GCA_964566675.1 uncultured Gammaproteobacteria bacterium | reverse complement strand
TCTGGATGGTTTTGAATATGTTTTTATTGCGGAGGTAGGTCTGGTAGGTGTAGGTTTTTTTGTTGGATGGCTCAGAGATATCCATACTTTATTGTAAATGATCTGTATGCTATTTTTTATCTTTCAGATCAATATAAAATAAGGAATGGTTTAATTTCATTGCAAATCCTATATCGGTTCATAGCTTATTTCCAGGTCTTCAGCCAGCCTCGCATAAGCTCAATTTCAGTAGTCTGGGCATCTATGATATCATCAGCAAGTTGTCGCATTTCAAGAGAGCTTGTACTCTTTTTGAGCATTTGCGCCATCATCACGGCCATCTGGTGATGGGGTATCATCTCCCGTACAAACTCACGATCAAAGTCGGCAGATTGTTCCAGATTTGTCATATCGGTTGAGTCTCCCATCATACCCATGTGGGTACTCTCCCCCATCATACCGTGTTGGTCCATCACTTCGCGGCCTTGTGGCACATCTGCCCCGTACCACTGTTTGTACCAGCTTTTCATCTGGGTTATTTCCTGGCTTTGTGAGTCTACGATATTGGTAGCTAGCTGTTTGAGCTCAGGGTTTTGCGCTTTTGTGAGGGCTAGCTTACCCATGGTTATGGCGTCTTCATGGTGAGGTATCATTTGCTCTATAAAGTGTTTATCGATAGCGTCTGTCGCGCCCTTGTTGCCTGTGCCCTGGAGTGTATTGATCTCATAGGAATTGGTCATGAGGAGCCAGGTAGCGAGTGCACCGATTGCAGCACCGACGATGGCGTATAAAAGTTTGGTGTTCATATGGGTTAAGTATACTAGCATGGTAGGTTGAAATCACTTCGTGTATGTCACACTGAAGGTTTTGAAGCCATCGCCATCGGAGAAATGAAAACAATTATGTTTCTAACAAATATCTCAAATCAGAATATTTAAACAAAATAAGTAAAATGTCGCTATAATATGCTTATTATGCGGAAATATAATGAGGCAAGTACGCGAAAAGAAATTATAGATAAAAGGTTACTTGAATCAGGATGGAATGTGCAAAATCTTTCACAAGTTACGACCGAACTTGAAATTTGGACGGGATTACCTCCGTATGTAAATGAGCCTACTACTCCTTACATGGGTAATCAATATGCGGACTACGCTTTGTTGGGCGACGATGGCTATCCTCTTGCTATTGTTGAAGCAAAAAAAACTACAAAGGACGCTCGAATCGGTCAAGAACAAGCTTTACAATATGCCAAAAATATTCAAAAAAATGCTAAAAAAGAGATTCCTTTTGTATTTTATACAAATGGATATGATATATACTTTTGGGATACAGAAAAATCACCTCCACGAAAAGTGTATGGATTTCCTTCTAAGCAGGATCTTGAAAGAATGTTATTCCTACGAAAAAATGAAAAACCACTTTCCGAAACTCTTATAGACAGATCTATATCTGAACGACCTTATCAAATAGAAGCAATTCGTTCGGTATTTGAGAATATAGATGCAGGTAAGCGTAAGTCTTTACTTGTTATGGCGACGGGTACAGGAAAAACACGCACCTGTGTCTCTATGGTTGATGTTCTCATGAAAACAAATCATGTGCAAAAAATTTTGTTTCTCGTAGATCGTATTGCTCTCAGAAATCAGGCTCTTGATGCATTTAGAGAATTTTTACCTAATGCTCCGGTATGGCCAAATTATGGCGAAACTGATTTTCTCACAAATCGAAGAGTATATGCAGTCACATATCCTACCATGATGAATATTCTGGAGAGCGAAAACTGTCCACTCTCCCCTTTTTATTTCGATATGATTGTGGCTGATGAAAGTCATCGGTCTATTTATAATGTCTATAAAAATATTTTTGATTATTTTGATGCATTTCAGCTTGGACTCACGGCAACACCCAAGGATGCAATTGAGCATAATACGTTTAATCTTTTTAACTGTGAGGATGGACTTCCTACTTACGCATATACATATGATCAAGCAATCAATAACGAACCTCCTTATTTAAGTGATTTTGAAGTGTTAAAAGTACGTACTAAATTTCAAAAAGATGGTATTCGCAAAGATAATATTTCATTAGCAGAACAGCAAAAATTATTAGCAGACGGAAAAGAGCCTGAAGAGATAAATTATGAGGGATCGGATATAGAACGCAAAGTCACCAATCGTGGTACGAATGCTCTGATTGTGCAAGAGTTTATGGAGGAATGTATCAAGGATGAAACAGGTACATTGCCAGGCAAAACAATTTTCTTTGCAATGACCATGAAGCATGCAAGGCGGTTACAAGAAGTATTTGATGATTTGTATCCAGAGCATAAAGGTAATTTAGCAAAAGTAATCGTATCGGATGATTCACGAGTATATGGAAAGGGAGGACTTCTTGACCAATTTATCAATAACGATTTTCCTCGTATAGCTATCAGTGTTGATATGCTTGATACAGGTATTGATATCCGTGAGTTGGTAAATTTAGTATTTGCGAAACCTGTTTTCTCATATACTAAGTTTTGGCAAATGATTGGTCGGGGTACTCGCCTGCTTGAAAAAAATAAAATCAAGCCATGGTGTAAACAAAAGGATAAATTCCTTGTCATAGACTGTTGGGAAAATTTTGAGTATTTTCAGATGAATCCCGCAGGTAAAACAGAAAATCTCACTAAGCCTTTGCCTGTACGGCTTTTTGAAGCCCGCTTAAAACTACTAGCTATTTATGAGAAGCAATCTGATAAGGTAAATTATGAAAAAACAATTAAGCAAATTGTAAATGATATTGATTCTTTACCTTCAAATAATGTCATTATCAAAGATGCGTTAAGTAAACTTGATTCCCTCGATAAATTTTTCTGGCAAAAACTTGATGAAAATAAAAAGTCATTTTTGCAAAAAGACATTGCACCTCTTTTGAGAGCTCGTACTCAAATCGATAAGGATGCCATGAGTTTTGAACTAAAAATGTTGATTTATCAAATTGCCATACTTACAAATGAAAGTCCGGAGCGCATTCATGCGTTGCAAGAAGTGCTTATTGCGCTTGTTTCAGATTTGCCTCTCAGTGTGAATATTGTGGCAAAGGAGAAAGACTTGATTGAAGAAATAGTAAATAGTAATTATTTGGCAAAAACGGAAATAGAGAAACTGGACGAAGTGATTGAAAAAATTGCTCCCCTTATGAGATATAGAGAGGAAGGGATAAAACCAGATCAAGAATCATTAGATCTTCGTGATATCACACGAGAAAAGGAGTATATAAAATATGGCCCTTCTCATGAGCA
>CAZMJG010000119.1:0-3394 GCA_964566675.1 uncultured Gammaproteobacteria bacterium | reverse complement strand
TCATCTGTCATAATAGACTGCAATTTTTTTCTCCGTTCGGTATAAGCGGTTGAGATAAAGGATATTCCGTCACAATACAGAAGATCGAATGAAAAAAGTTTTAAAGGTATCTCCAGAGCTTTTTCATCTATGCCATGTTTACGTTTGCGTTGAACAGTTTCCTGAAATGGCAAAAAAGAATTAGTAGATGGCACATATCCTATCGCTTCACCTTCAAAGACCGCCTCGTGGGCAGATATTTCTTTTTTGACTCCTTCAACTATATCAGGATACATATATGTCGCATCTTCGAGTCCCCGTGTAAAGAGCTTCACTTCATTCCCTTTTTTATGTATTTGTAAACGAAATCCATCAAACTTTGGTTCAATAATACAGTCGCCTATTTTTTCAATAATTTCATCTCCAGATGATAGTCTTTCTGCTCGCATCATAATAATAGGAGTAAATATTTGAGGCTCAACTTTTTTTACTGACTCTATACCTTTTTCCTTTAGAATCTGCCCAATATATCCAAGATCTGGATGCACATGGTAAGCTCCCTGAAGTGTGGGACGCAAAGACTTATTTTCACTAATCATCCATGACAATGAATCAAGGATTGTCATGTCAGAAAAACCCAATCTCATTTGACCCACAGGAATACGTACAACATATCGTGAAGACAAAGGGTCTAACTGCCTCACAAGAGCGCCCAGTTGTCTTACTTTTTCATCTTGGGATCCTGGACCATTTGCGGAAGCTATAGCCTTGAGTCCATCAAATACTTCTTTAATATTCATTTCTCTTTCTTCAAAAGAAGGCTGTTCATTTTTGAGTTTTTCAGTGAGTTTTCCTAAATCTCCCATCTGTTGATATTCCTTAAGACAATATGCGGCGTCAACTTGCATAGCAGAAGCAACAGCGCGAATGACCATCTTTTCTGCCATTCCGAAATTCAACGGAGCATATGAAGGACTTACCTGCCCTTGTAATAAATACGCTGCATATTTAAATTCTTCAGGAGTTAATTCTTTAAATAAAGAAGCCAATATACGTGTCATTTCAAGGCGAGAAGAAGTTTCTTCAATCTGTTTAAAATATTCTGAAAGCTGTTTAAATTGCATAATAAAATCGTAAGAATTAATGTATTTATATATCACTCAATATATTCATCAACCAGTTAGCACATATCGGGCAGCCTTTGTCTTACCTATTTTTTTGATTAAACCCTTTTCTATAAGATCCTTTAGATCTCGCAATACCGAATCTTCCGAAACATCGGGAAAGATTGAAGCAAAAGCCTGATTTTGTAAATAACCTATTTCTTGTATATACTCCACGACCTTCACTTGACGATCAGTCAAAAAAATTTGACGGCCACCAAATTTTTCTTTCCATTTAGCATCCTTTGATAAACGTAATATTTTATCCTTGATAAGCTCAAACTCTACTGTGGCCCCATATGTAAAATACTCAAGCCAAGCTGACATATCTCCAGAGGTAGCTTTTTGAAGGCTTTCATAATACATGATCGCATCTCGATCATAATACTCTTCAAGTGAGAAAAAACGGCGGATATCATATCCCCCTTGCAAGAGAACGAGAGTGGCTAAAATCCGCGATACACGCCCATTACCGTCTATAAATGGATGAATACGGACCAGTTCATGATGAGCAATGCCAGCTTTCAAAATAGGATGCATTTCATCTCTATTCATCCGATTTAGCCACATAATAAAATCCTTCATTAGATATGGCACTTCTATTGGTATAGGAGGCCTAAAGGTAACTTCACCATTCTGAGAATTTCGTATTACTACTTGTTTAGTGCGATATGCACCAGCCTCAGCAGGGGAAAGGATTTTATCAACGATGATTTTATGAAGATCAAAAATAGTTTCTTCGGTGATAGTATCAGATTTCTTTCGAACTTCTTCATCTATATAATCGATAACACGACGATAATTGATGACTTCCTGAATGTCACGTGCTCGCGCCATAATTTCCTTGCCTCGCAACACTTCCTTTGCTTCTTCTTTATGAAGCATATTTCCTTCTATATGAGTTCCATGATATACCGAACGGACAATGGCATCTTCTCTAAACTCCTTTTCCCATAAAGGGAGTATGGGTGAATGACGTATAACCTCCTCAACAGCTTCAATCTTGGCAATATTATTTAGTATCTTATTGGTGATCTGAAACTGAGGACTAAACATATTTCTACATTATAGTAGATTTGAAAGAATTATGCGGTAATACTATCAAGAGCCGTATCTTCTTTTGCGATTATAAAACTCTTCTACGCTATCACGTAGATCCTGAGGAGTAGTATCAGGAAATAACTTATCTAGGAATATATATTCGGCATATTCAGATTGCCAAAGGAGAAAACCTGATGTTCGTTTCTCTCCGCCTGTGCGAATAATTAGATCCGCATCCGGGATATCGGCTGTGTCTAGTAATTTTGTGAAAGACTCTTTCGTAATATCCTGTAAATCTAGCTTCATTAATTTTTTGGCGGCCCGCAAAATCTCATCACGACCGCCATAGTTTATAGCAAATACAAATACCATCCCTGTATTTTCCTTTGTTTTTTCAATAGCACGTTTTATTGAATCTTGAGTATTAGATGGTAATTTTTCTATATCACCAATAGCACAAATTTTGATATTTTTTTGATGCATATCATCTAGACGTATCTGAAGAAAATGACGAAGTAAATATAGCAGATTATTTACTTCAAATGACGTTCTTTTTATAAAATTTTCTGGTGACATAGCCCAAAACGTACAATAAGGAATCTTTAGATCTAATAATTCGTCATAAAGTGCAGGTAAGGTGTGCTCTACCGCGTATTTATGTCCTTCCGCAGCCATTTTTCCTTGCTGTTTAGCCCAACGCCGATTACCATCTGGGATAATAGCAATATGTCTTAAATGCATAAATTTTGATTTATAAAGGATAATATTGACTTCCAGCTAGAAATTACCTACACTCTACACTATGACACCTTCTCCTACCCCTTTTATTAACCCTACATCTATACAGAATATGTTCCCCGCCGCCCGATTTACCGATTTAGGTACATTATTGAATATTGTAACACCCGTACTTACTTTTCTGGCAGTACTTTTACTGGGTGGTATGCTCGGAAAAGCTGCTTTTACTATCCTCACCGCTGGTGACGACCCTGAAAAAGTCGGTCAAGCCAGACAAACTGCCACATATGCTTTTATAGGTATCATGATAATTATTTCTGCTTACTTTGTTGTCAAACTGATTGGCACAATATTCCAAGTTGATATACCATTATAATATAACACTATGATAACATTCGCAGTACTTGCCGCAACCGTAGATGATGTCTTTGGACGAGTTTCACCACCTCCAGGTTCAGGTTGGGGAGCCAATC
>CAZMJG010000118.1:0-3408 GCA_964566675.1 uncultured Gammaproteobacteria bacterium | reverse complement strand
GCCATCTTCAGCATACAGAAACTATAATCCTTCCCCTTTTCTGTCTGGCATATGAATAAGTTACGAAACATATGAGACAGGAGAGGATGTGAAAAGTATATGCGAAAAGGCTATCGACCTACTTCATCTGGTGCACCTACCGGCAGTATATGGGATATATGGTATGGGACGAAGCTCTACAATAGAGCTATTATGAAAACCATACGATCATTACTGATATTTGAACGCTCAAAGACAGCACAAATACGAAAGGATATTCTCACATTTCATCAAAACCATGGAACTCCTGCAACAATTGATGCCTATGGTATTTCAAAAGCAACTCTCTATCGGTGGAAAAAAGCATTGCAGGATAATGAGGGACGATTAGATTCACTCGTCCCACTATCAAAAACACCCCATAAGAAACGAACAATGATTACCCATTACAAAGTTATATCATTTATCAAAAAACTTCGAGAAAAAAGACCGCGACTGGGAAAAGAGAAAATCAAACCATTGCTTGATGAGTACTGCCAAACAGAAGATATCCCCCCTATCTCTATATCAACGATTGGAAAAGTAATTAAGCGGCATAATCTATTTATGAGGCCACAAAGGATTTATCATAATCCCTGTTCTGGCTACGCAAAACGGAAAGTAAACTACAAAAAGAAAGTAAGACATTCACCAAAAGTAACCAATATCGGGTATGTGGAAATTGATACCATCACCCGCTTTCTTAATGGATTAAAAGTATATGTATTTAATGCCGTAGATGTGAAAGCAAAATTTCAGTTTTCATATGGATACACACGGCTTACGAGTCGAAATGGATTAGATTTTTTTAAGAAATTACAGGCAGTATATCCTGTTGAGAATGGGATACATACGGTGCAAACAGACAATGGATTAGAATATATTGGAGAATTTCATGAGTATCTTGAAACAACAAAGATACAACACCTGTTTATTTACCCTCGTTGTCCCAAAATTAATGCCTATATTGAACGAGCAAATCGTACCCTTTCAGAAGAATTCCTCGAAGGTCATTTAGAATATCTCCTGGATGGATTAGTGGCCTTTAATCAACGTCTTATTGACTATTTAATTTGGTACAATACCAAAAGAGTTCACAAAGCTCTTGGAAACATAACACCCATGGATTACCTATTATCAATTATCCCTCATCAGTCTCATATCTACGTAACTCATACAGCATATTGACTTCAATCACTTAAATGTATATAATTATGCCAACTCGCCCGACGTGCATGCATGTCGGGGTTTTTTTTTAAATCCTTCCAAGTATAGCTTCCCAGATTATAGGAGTAAAAATTACCTTTTTTGCTTTTTTGAGTACAGAGTGTTTACGAAGTGATTTTTCTTCACCAAATATAATGGTTGAAAAATGATGTATAAATCGAAAGGGAATTCTGTTTTGCAGTGCCAATATAGTTATTGGCTTATTCTTCGCCTTTACAATAGTAAGCGCATGCATAAAGTCAGCATCTCCAGAAAAAAGATATAAATCATCAAACATATCTCGGTGTAACATATCAACTATATCTACAGCGAGCTTAACATCTACTTCCTTCTCTTTTCCACTCGTGCTTGATCTGTATCCTTTAAAAAATATGGCATTATCAATATGACGTATAGATTTATAAAATAAACCCTCATTTTTTTAACTGGCTCTTTTGTTTTTTTGTTGGCCTGCTAGGGATAGGAGAATATGAACCGTAGATAAAAATTTTAGAAAAATTTACATTTATATTTTTTTCAATATATTGTATTAAGAGGTTTACTTTTAAATAGTAGTCTGGACCAAATAATTCATATTGTCCGCCATATAAATTACTTCCATCTATAAACAAAAAAGCATTCATTATGTAATTGTATCACAATATCTTTTTAATTAGATGCAGTATGTCTAATCAGTATAAATTTATCAACTGAATACTTCAAATAATATAGAAGCTATAGCGCTAGGCTACCTGGCGTCTATGCTGCACGTAGTACCATGCAAAGGCCGCGCCAAGTGCGGCGACAATACCCGTAGTCGTACCGAATTCGGGCACACTAGCTGCGCCAAAGACAAAATCTATAGGTGCATCAAAATCTTCGTTCACGGGGGTATTCATGTACAGCGTCTGCCCGTTGTAGCTAGCCTCCGCAGACACCAGATATTCTTGTCGACACACAAGCTTCAGAAACTTCACTTCATAGTACCCAGACTCATTGGTGACCCAATATTTGGTCTGGCCATTACAACTTACCTTCACCGTGATACCCTCAAGAGGCCCACTAGTTGCATCACGTACTATACCGCTCACCTTGGTACCGATAGTATCTGCTTGAGCTGCTGGGACAATATTTATATATAAAAAGGAGGTTAAAACAAAAGCCATTATAAATTTTTTCATATAAAAATATTAGAGAAGTGAAATGTAAGAAAGCAAGGACATGGATATAGTTTGGTGTATGAAGTATGTATTAACCTGTAATTTGTTTTCGCTTCATCCCCAGATAGGCTACGCCAGATCCGGCTGCGGCCATAAGCCCCGTGATCATACCCAGCTCAGGTACAGCGGCTGCTCCGAAATTGAAATCCATAGTAGCGGTATTGGTATTGGAAACCTGTACTGTTTGCCCCAAGGTCTCGCCATCGTGAGTCACGGCGGCAGATACCATAGCAAACTTCGGACAGGCACTCTTATTGAAATCTACAGTATACAAACCCGAAGCGCTGGTAGTCGCGTTGAGGGTAGTACCATTACAAGTCACTGCGACACTCACACCTTGTACCCAGTTGCCAGCCTCAAGATCGTAAACATTGCCGCGTACGCGAGTCTTACCGTCTGGACTTTTGAAGTTGGTGGCTTCTACAGAATAGGGGAGTATAAATAGGCTAAATAGGATTAGAAAAACAATAAGATGTCTCATAGTTATTTATATTTTACACTAATAAAATTTTATTGTATTAGAATTCAAGTATAAACTGGAATATAAAAAGATTACATCAGAAAAATGTAAGGAATCTGTCAGGGTTCTTTGAGAAGGTAATTTGAGCTTAAAGTCAGGAAAAAATAAAAGTACACAATAAAAAGTACCATGCCCAAATAGGTATGAAAAAGCTGTAGAGCAAGTTTTGGAGAGATATAGACACCTACTAAAATGAGTATATAAACCCTCAGTATGTTTACAGCAAACATGCCTGCAAGAGCTGGGAAATATACCCAAAATACACGCAGTTTATGAGCTCGTTTCCACTCCACAAGTACGATGAGCAAGTAGAGAGTCGTAAATAAAAATATTGAATCCAGCCCAGAGCATGCCTGCTCCACACGTACGGCAAACGTCCCAGCAAGCAAGGTGAGCGGCCCGATCTCTCGCACCGGAGAAATATGAAATGATAGTAGAAAAGCG
>CAZMJG010000117.1:0-3445 GCA_964566675.1 uncultured Gammaproteobacteria bacterium | reverse complement strand
CCATAAGGGTTTAGAATATTTAATTTCCTTCACATTTGTCGGTCTAAAAGCAGTAATTATCATATATATGTCTTCTGCTTTTTCAACTACTACTTTAGTATATCTTGTTTGTCCTCCAATTGTAGCTTCAAGGTAATAATAACAATACCTATTATAATGATCTTTTGATGTGAGATGATTGTAAGACTTATATATAAATTCAGGTTCAGTTATGGCTTTCTTTATTCTATCAAAAAAATTTTCCACCTCTAGTTCGGGATGCTTAGATCTATGATTATCAAAGTTTTGTCTGGTAAACACATATCTCTTCTTATCTCTATCACAAAAATCTAAGATATATTCATCTTTCATCAAGGTTTGGATTTATAATCCAAAATATTATACATATACATATCAATAAATTCTACCCATTAAAAAAATGCTTTGCATACTTTTTCTGACTTTATGAATATGACATAGTGTTCAAGGCAATGCATCAAACTCGGCCTGCTTTTGCGCAAGCCACTCTTGCATCGAATCCGGGTCACTCATCTGTTCACTCATGAGCGTCATCGCCTCAATATGCGGCACGTCTCCACGCTGATACATCTCCATACCATGCTCCTTAGCCTTTTTAGCCATCTCTTCAAACGTCTCGGCTTTAAACACCTTATCACACGCACCACCCAAATCACGACAAGTCATAGATTTCATAGATAAAAAGAATTACTAATACATGCTTACTATACACTATTTACTACCCTCCGCCGCCACACTTCTCCTTTTACCAAAATAACCTATAATATTGCTTTCTGCTTAAAAATACCTTATAATAATGTATGGAAACGGATAAACTCATGTGGCGATTTACGCCATCCCAACAACTTGACGATGATCATCCGCTGTACCAATGGATGAAAAGCTTCGAGGGCCACAAAACAAAAGGAGAGATACATCCTGGTTCTAGTAGCCATTTTGAGTTGCCACTTGACCATACAATTCATGCACCAGGATTTATCACCTGTCCGGCCGGGATCGCCATAACCGATAACCGCCTATGGATCGCGCATCTTCCTTTTCAGGACTACGAATATGATGCCGAGGAACTCTGGCATAACTGGTCTGAATATGAGGAAAAACCTCCCAAAACAATAATAGCCTTGGGAGCGTATCCTAAAAAAGTAAGTGATATGTATCGTGCTATTTGCGCACGGACTGGGATCGCACCTCAACATATAATACGTGTTGCCCAACAAAAGAATGCTGGTGTATACACCATGAGAATAAAGGCAGAAGAACAACTCCTACAAATCTCCTTCATCGAAGATGGCCTCACAGAGGGGATCAATATTACAGTTGATGGTGCAGCAAATATTCGGCAAGCCTAATACGCTCAGACGTGACCTCTATCACAAAAAATACTCCATTTTGCGTCCTATACTAGAGCTATGAAAATAAATGAAACATGGCATAGCCAGCACAAAATGCCCAAAAACCCCACGCTAGAGCAGCGTATCGAGTGGCACTTGGCCCACGCTAAAAACTGTGAGTGCCGCAAACTCGAAGGCAAGATACTCGAGGAAATAAAAAAAAGAAAACTGCTGTAAGTACACACCCCTTCCCCTTCTCAAGAGGGGATTAGTCTATGCTCACGACTGGATAGTATATTGTAGAAAATATAAATTTGTTATACAATTACATCACTCATTATGATAACCACTCACAAAGTGTACGCCTTTATAGATAGTCAAAACTTAAACTACGGGACGAGTAAGGATATACGAACAAATAAAAAACTCATCTATAAAGGTTGGAAATTGGATTTTCAAAAATTTAGAATTTACCTAGTAAATAAATTCCGCGTGCAAAAAACTTTTCTATTTATTGGATACATACCTCAGCATAAAAATTTATACAGAAAACTTATCTCTTATGGATATGAGATTGTGTTTAAACCAACGGTTTGCGATCGTAGCGGGAAACCTAAAGGCAATGTAGATGCCGAAATAGTATTACATAGTGCTGCAATTGAGTACAAAAATTTTAGTAAAGCAGTGATTGTTTCAGGAGATGGTGACTTTTACTGCCTACTTGAATATTTAAATAATAAAAATAAATTAGGAGCTATAGTGATACCAAACAAAAAATCGGAATCTAGCCTTCTAAAAGAATTTCATTCCATAAAAACATTTATCGAAAGAGAAAAAAACAAACTGGAATATAAGCCATAAAAAAACGGGAGGCGTCGCTCTATGACACGTAGTCATATGGTCGTATTCTCCCTGATGATTAAGATTATTGTACCAAATGATATATTGTACGTCAATTATATTTTATCGCTCGGCGATCTCTTTGAGCTTTTGCAAAGCCGCAGGCCACATCTTGTCGAATTCTTCTGCATAATTCTCTGCGATATCGATATCTACCACCACTTCGGTCGTATCGCCCATAGGTTTAAACGTATAGTTTTCATAGGCCGGGGTCCATGCTTTCACTTCATCGCTTGTTGTATCCTCAACACCATTTTTGACCATACCCACATGCTTCACGGATACAAACTCTTTTGGTCTGTTCTCCTCCACGTAGGAAATCATTCCACCCATTTTCCCGCTTTCATCTGGACCCAAGAACAACATTTTGGAACCCTTTTCCCAAGTTCCCTCAAAATATGAGCCTTTACAGAAGGTGGTTGTCCATTCGCGATACGGAGCATCATCGAGCATACTGTGCCATACTTTTTCAACTGGCGCATTGATAGAGATTTTATATTGTCGTTTATTCATAGATATTTATACAAATAGTAATTACTACAATATACCAAAGAAATGTAAGAGGAGTGTGAAAAAGTTTATTCAATACCTTCCAAAGGTTCTCTGTTGTTCCACACATTATATTCGCATTTTACATGCTCTTTCCAACCGGTATCATTTAAGCTGAAAATACGACCTTTGGCCTGATAGTGCCTATCTAGAGCCGGTATGCAAACTCTATACATCACATAATTATGATCCTTAGAGCCTGGTGTGATGGTGGCAGCAATAATAAAGATATATCCTGTAATCACACCAATACAAAAGGTACATATCATATGTACGAGCTTTCTAAAAGGATGCATTTTTGCGGCTACCCAGCATGTGATAGCAATCGCTACATACACAAACCACTGACCATACCAACTTGAAAAGTAATATTTATTGTAAAGATAAGCACTTCCAAAAAAGAAGAGGTTTGTGAGCAAGATCAGTATGAGACAAATTGTCCAGTGGCTTTTCATAATGCGATAGAGTATTATACCAAACTGGATTAGATTTTCATTTTAGATGAGCATAAAACGTATTCAGTACAAAATGAAAGGCTGCGCCAAACTGAGTAGAATCTTCTTATAGCGAGAAACAGAGGAATTATTTACGTGCCGCAACAGTGAAATAATAGAAATATTTCTCCCAGTCTTTTTCAGTAGATTTAT
>CAZMJG010000116.1:0-3506 GCA_964566675.1 uncultured Gammaproteobacteria bacterium | reverse complement strand
GCGATGTAGTAAAGGCTACCGGACTCATAAAAAAGAGACCTGAGCGATTGATAAACCCCAAGATAGCAACTGGCGCAATAGAAATGGAAATACAACATCTGGAAATCCTCAATAAATCAGAGACTTCACCCATACCTCTTGATACCAGTGGTGAGGAAATAGATGAAGATATTCGCCTCAAATACCGCTATCTAGACCTGCGTCGTGAACGCATGAGTCACATGCTCAAACTTCGATCTGATTATATGTATGAGTTGAGACAAATATTGCGTGAAAAACAATTTACCGAAGTAGAAACTCCTATACTCACCAAATCAACAAAAGAAGGCGCACGCGACTTCCTGGTACCTGCTCGTCTACAACCAGGCAAATTTTACGCCCTTCCCCAATCCCCTCAACAATATAAACAGCTCCTGATGGTAGCTGGTGTAGAGCGCTATTTCCAGTTTGCCCGCTGCATACGTGATGAAGACTTGCGGGCTGACCGTGGCTTTGAACATACACAACTTGATCTTGAAATGAGTTTTGTAAATCGAGAAGATGTGATGAATACTGTGGAAGAAATGGTAAAAAAGGCCGTGACGGCCGTGGGGGGAAAGCTACAACATACAACATTCCCAGTCATAGATTATGCTGACGCTCTTAAAAAATATGGAGCTGATAAATTTGATTTACGTACCGAAAAAGAAAAAGAAGAAGGTGTCCTCGCTTTTGCATGGGTCATAAACTTCCCCTTTTTCAAAAAAGTAGATAAAGCTGATCGTGCAGAAGTAAGTGATGGCAAAAGTGGCTGGACATTTACCCATAATCCTTTCAGTATGCCGCTCCCCGAACACCTAGAATGGCATATGAAAGGCGAAAATATTGAAAACATCATGACAACCCAGTACGATTTAGTATGTAATGGATTTGAAGCGGGCGGTGGTAGTATACGAGCACATAAAGCCGAAATACTAGAAGCCACCTACAAGATCATGGGATATAGCGCACAAGAGACGACAGCAGGTGTCGGGCACATGATAGAGGCCTTTAAACACGGTGCACCACCTCATGGAGGAATCGCACTGGGTATCGACCGCCATGTGATGGTCTTGGGAAACCAGCGATCGCTAAAAGAGGCAATTGCATTCCCGATGACTTCCAGCGGAAAGACGGCCGTAATGGACGCGCCATCAGAAGTAAGTTTGGAGCAGCTGAAAGAACTTGGTATCAGGTCGACAGTATAGAGTAATTATGGATTACAAGTTGTTGGATGATATATAAAACCAGTAAACATTCGTAATTCGTAATTCATAATTATTAATTATAAAAATCTGTGTCTTTTAGATTTTACTTCCTATTTCTCACCATCACCTTTCTGCTCCTTTTTTACCCCGGCTCCGGGCCATACTTTCATATAATAGCCTTTAATAAAAATTACTTTTTTAAAGAGCATACGCAACCGAGTTTGCAAATAAATACAATCCCTTTGATAAAAGCAGGCGCACTACCACCTACTGTGAGTGCACAAGGAGTATATGTCGTGGATGCTGCGTCTTTGACTCCCCTGTATGCAAAAAACAAAAAGCAACGATTTTACCCCGCATCAACAACCAAAGTAGTGACCGCGCTGGTAGCGCTAGACCTATACGCGCCTGATGATGTACTAACAGTGAAAATTGCCTCGGTAGAAGGCCAACTCATGAATTTGCAAAATGGTGAACGCATAACACTCGAAAACTTACTGTACGGACTGCTCGTACACTCGGGGAACGATGCGGCGGTCGCAATAGCCAATAGCTATGGTTATGATCGCTTTATCGAACTGATGAATAAAAAAGCTCACGAGCTCCATATGAATAACACAACCTTTCGCAATCCAAACGGTCTGGATGATATGCAGCAGCTCACAACCCCATATGACTTGACGCTTGCTGCACGCGAACTACTAAAAAATCCGTATCTCACCAAGATTGTGGGAACAAAAGAAATTACCATTTCAGATGTGGACTATACGGTTTTTCACCATCTTTCAAATGTGAATAAACTACTTGGTGAAATACGAGGTCTTGGAGGACTCAAAACAGGATATACCGAATTTGCGGGCGAAAACCTGGTAAGTTTTTATAAACATGAAGGGCATGATTTTATCATTGTGGTCATGAAAAGTAATGATCGTTTTGCAGATACTCGAACACTTGTCGACTGGATAATAACAAATATTTCGTATATACCTGCTCTAGAGACACCCGATACCACTATTACTCCATAAGAAGATATTCATCGGTGACCGCCATGACGTAGGCTACAAACTTATTTTCTCCAAGGAATACATATACTGGTTGCATATATTCCTGATAAGTATCGGGATCATAGTAAGCTAAAAATACTTTTTTGATTTTCACCTCACCATCCGGTTGTGAAGACGAGATGACCAGGCCTTTCCCCGTTTTGAGATCTTCAAAGGCTTGATCACTGGTGCGCAACGGATATATTCCGACCTGATCTTTGGATCTTTCAAAATAGGCAATTTGTGCCTTGACGATATCAAGAGATGTACCTCTCATGGCAGCGATGACATAATGCGGACTATTGTAATAGGTCGTAGTGACCACCGGATAAGGACCGATGTCTGGTCGATAATAATCAACTTCCACCATATTTGACCCTGCTGAATCTTCGAGGCTACTAATTTGACGGGATTCTTTATCATATCGTAAAAAAATCTGATTTCGCTTGCCTTGAGACAGCTCTTGATTATACTTCCCAAGCTTTCCCAAAAAAGTTCCCCCAAGACTCTGGACACCATTGACGGATGTTCCAAGATCGCGACTAAATAATGTATCATCACGATCTAAATAGTATTCATAACTGAAATTAAAGGTATCAATATTGATGACAATTTTACGTTTGCCGTCATCAAAGGTGGCCAGGCGATCGACCAAAGTATGCTTGGTAACTTCGGTATCTATGCCTGCAGTTTTGGCCATGTTGTATATTTCGTCAAGAAATCCAAAAGTTGCCGCAGGTTTTTGCAAAAAGAATACTGACGCCGCAGATGTTGCATTTTCTATATTCGTGGTACCATCTAAAGTATCTATAACGTAACTAAAATTGCCTGAAGTGCCGGTTTCGGGGATCTGAAGGGGTTTGATTTTGTTGAAAATGGGGTTTATGGCAATTTTCTTGACAGAGTTTTGAGTTTGATTTTGTGAATCTAGAGACGTGACTATGAGGAGAAGCTTGATTGCAAAGTATATGGTAAGTAATATGAGGATTACAATGATTGCAAAAGGTGCCATTCGACGAACAGTAAAGTTTACTTCAGTGAGAGTCATGTGTTAATGATATCAAATTGAGTGGTACGTGATAAGTGGTAAGTGGTATAATAACCACTTATTAGACCAGAGGTGGCGGAGTGGCCAATCGCAACAGACTGTAAATCTGTCGAGCTTTGCTCTACGGGGGTTCGAATCCCTCCCTCTGGACTCATGAAAAAAGTCGGGATTTATTCTCGACTTTTTTTA
>CAZMJG010000115.1:0-3538 GCA_964566675.1 uncultured Gammaproteobacteria bacterium | reverse complement strand
TCATCAGATGCAACAACAGATATTACAATTTACTCAGAAAGTGACAGGTCATGCTTAATACTACTATCAAATCATCAATTAATAGATTATGGGATAAATTATGGAGTGGCGGTATCTCAAACCCGCTTACCGCTATAGAACAGATATCTTATCTGCTTTTTATGAAGCGCCTAGATGAACAAGATAAGAAGAATCAGTTAAATGCATCATTTGCGGGTGAAACATTTGTCTCGCTTTTTGCAAAGGATAAAGAAAATTGTAGATGGAGCCATTTTAAACAAATGGAAGGTGGCGAAATGCTCATGCATATTCAAACACATGTTTTTCCATTTTTGAAATCGTTGGGTGAATCAGATTCTCCTTTTGCTAAGTATATGAAAAACGCGGTGTTTATCATATCAAAGCCGTCACTTCTTGTTGAGGCTATAAATATCATCGATGAAATTTATGCAGAAATAGCAAAGCAAGAGCTTGATGGTCAGGAGTTTCAGGATACGCAAGGAGATGTATACGAGTATTTGCTCTCGGAGATTACGAGTGCAGGTAAGCTAGGTCAATTCCGTACTCCCCGCCATATTATTCAACTTATGTGTGAGCTGGTAGATCCAAAACTCGGAGATTCTGTATGTGATCCGGCTTGTGGTACGGCTGGTTTTTTACTCGGATCATATCATCATATTCTTACAGCACATACGAGTAAAGAACATAGGAAAAAGGATGAAAATGGTCTGATTCGGGGCTATATAGGCGACACTATGAATGATCAGAAATACTGGAAAATTCTCAAGGAAAAAACGTTTTATGGATATGATACCGATGAAAGTATGGTGCGTATTGCACTCATGAATCTGATGATGCATGGTATTACGCACCCGAATATAGAGCAAAAAGATACGCTATCCAAAAGATATGAAGAAGACAGTCATTTTGATGTGATTATGGCAAATCCTCCTTTCAAGGGAGCTATCGACAAAGGAGATGTAAACCCGTCTTTATCACTACCTACTACTAAGACAGAGCTTTTGTTTATAAATCGTATTATTAAATCTCTCAAGATTGGAGGCCGCGCAGGGGTGATCGTACCAGACGGTGTGCTCTTTGGTTCGAGCAATGCGCACAAGCAGGCGCGAAGGATGCTTTTAGATGAATGTGAGCTTCAAGGTATTATATCTTTGCCAAGTGGTGTCTTTAAGCCATATGCGGGAGTGAGTACTGCGATACTTGTATTTGTAAAAGGTGGTACAACAGAAAAAGTATGGTTTTATGATATGGAATCGGATGGGTATACCCTCGATGATAAGCGTACGCCGATAGATGGTGGGGGTGACTTGCCCGATATCGTGGCAAAGTGGAAAGAGCGCCGAGCTGCGACAGAAAATGATCGCAAGAGTAAATGTTTTTTTGTTCAGAAAAAAGAGATTATTGAGGCAGATTATGATTTGAGTATAAATAGATATAAAGAATCTGTGCATGATGAAGTTGTATACGAAGATCCAAAGATAATTCTTGAGAGGATAGAAAAAATTGAAAAAGAAATAACTGAGGGAATTAATGATTTGAAACGTCAATAACTATGTTAAGAGTAAAATTAGGCGAAATTTCCAAAGTATTTAATGGCTATGCTTTCAAAAGCAGTGAATACACAAATGATGGTTATCAAGTAATTCGAATTGCGAATGTTCAGGATGGCTATATATCTAATGAATCGCCAAAATATATTACTCTAAAAAACAATTTTCATGAGAGATTTATTTTAAAAGAAAATGATCTACTAATTTCTTTAACGGGAAATGTAGGGCGTGTTGGTCTTGTTATAAAAGAAAACCTTCCGGCGGTTTTAAATCAACGAGTTGCAAAAATAATTGTTGACACTAATAAAATACTTGTACCTTATCTCTTTTATTTCTTTAGAAACCCGGTTGTTCAATCTCAGTTAATTGCAAATGGCAAGGGGATTGCGCAAAAAAATATTGGATCTACAGATATTGAAAATTTGTTAATTTTATTACCTTCATTAAATGAACAAAAAAGAATTGTTTCAGTCCTGGATCAGGCAGATGAGCTGCGCCGTAAGCGAAAGCAGGCTATGGAGCTTTTAGATGAGTGTGTAAAAGCGGTTTTTTATGATATGTTTGGCGATCCTGTGAAAAACGCAAAGAATTTTAAAAAGGAGCATCTTGGTTTAATATCAAAAATATCTACTGGGAGTACTCCAAATAGAGATATCAAAGAATACTACAATGGAGAAATACCATGGGTAAAAACTACTGAGGTCAATGGTAATATAATTATGACAACTGAAGAAACAATTACGAAAAAAGGGTTAGAAAATTCCAGTTGTAAAATATTTCCAAAAGATTCTATTATTTTGGCAATGTATGGACAGGGAAAAACAAGAGGAAGAGTGGGCGTGCTTGGAATAGATGCTTCTACCAATCAAGCATGTGCCGTTATACTTCCAAATTCTAGATATAATACTTCATTTTTATTTTTTTTATTACATTTGCAATATCAAAATTTAAGGAATTTAGGTAGAGGAGGTAATCAACCCAATTTAAATCTTAGTATTCTTAATAATTTTCCAGTTATTTTTCCTAATTTAGCTATGCAATCGGAATTTTCAAATTTCTATATAGAAGTAAATTTAATAAAACAAAAAATGTATGAGCAGTCTAAAGAACTGGATAATCAGTTTAATGTGCTTATGCAGAAGGCGTTTAAGGGTGAGTTATAAAAATATATGGATGATCTTTTTGCACAATACTACGAAGATTTACTGCGTGTCCAATATCGACTTACAGAAGAGATACAACAAAAGCATCCTCGCGGGACAATACGTGAAGATTTTTTGAGAGATATATTTCTAAAACGAAGGGAATCCTTAAGAATAAGAAAAGGAACTGTCTGTAAAAATAGGGTGCAAAGCCGAGAATGTGACCTTCTTTTTTATGACTCATCATCCCCTGTCGATGTTATAGGAGAGCAAATAATGATAGAGCCATCTAAATGCAAACTAGTACTTGAAGTCAAATCCAATGCCGACAGCAGAGAACTGAAAAAAACAGATAATAATTTTCAGATAATAAAAAATTTAGATCCAGAAATAGATATTTTTTGTGGGATTTTTTGTTACAACACCAATATTTCTACTGAAACAGCTTTTAAAAAATTTGGATTTATACATGATGCTGAAAGAGGGTCTACAGACAATTTAGGTATCAGTCCAGCATACCCATATATTGATTTTATCATCAATGTTGCATCATACGAACCAGAGGAGACGTGTACAGGATTACAGTTCTTTTTTATGAAAGATCAACTTTCGGGAAGATATAATTTGCGTTTAGATTATCCTATTATTCAAAATTTAATACGTGTTATTGATGCTTTATAGTTTCTATTTCAACTCTCCCCACCACCCAAATCCACTTCTCATCCACTCCTCGACTAAATACCATCTTAAAGTGCGCATTTTTTTACCTCAACTTCTCCACCGTCTTACTCCCAAGCAGTGATCTCATCTTCGCTCGTGCTATTT
>CAZMJG010000114.1:0-3621 GCA_964566675.1 uncultured Gammaproteobacteria bacterium | reverse complement strand
ATGCCCATGCAAAGACAGCTGATCACCTGGGAGATCCTACACCTGGCTTACAAGGAAGACTCACTCTCAATCCATTGGCTCATCTTGATGTGTATGGTACCTTATTCCTTTTATTGTTTGGATTTGGGTGGGGCAAACCAGTGCAATTTGATCCCTTTAACTTAAAACATCCTCGTAAAGACGCTGCAATCATTTCTGTTGCAGGCCCTTTGTCCAATTTTTTCTTGGCAATAGTATGTTCGGTTGCTATTCGTTTACTTATGTTATTTCAGTTGCCAGAAGTTGCGGCTATAGGAAGTATATATCTGGCTCCATTTATTTTTATGAATTTGATACTTGGGATTTTCAATCTGATACCTATACATCCACTTGATGGATTTAAAATTGTAGGAGGCTTGCTTAGCGAAAGGCAGGCAAAGGAGTGGTACCAATTAGAGAAATTTGGCATAATTTTTTTACTTCTCTTGATTTTTCCTTTTCCTTCGGGCTCAATGCTTCATAAAATATTAGATCCCCTTGTCGGTTTTTTTTACCAACTGCTTATACCCTAATATAAAATTGATTTTTCCTTGAATTATCTTTATTCTATAAATAGTAGTATATATTTATATGAAACACACACTATTTCTTGTACTCGCTATTTGCCTCTTCTTCCTCTTACCCCGTGATTCCTTTGCTGTGAGTCGAACTGTATGTAGTAGTGGATGTACATATACTACGATTCAGGCTGCCATTACTGCATCTACGACTGGAGATACCATAAAAGTGGGCCCAGGTACTTATGCGGGTTTTACTGTGAATAAGCAAGTTATCATAGAATCTGAAGATTTTAATAGAGCTAATCCAAAACTCAACACAATAAAAATAAATGGCAGTGTGACAGTTACTGGATCATGGGCATGGGATCAAGGCCCTACGATAAGAGGCTTTTCCATAAATGCAGCCGATGCCATCATAGGAAATGCGCCATTTATCATTGAATATAATTACGGAACAGGCGGTGGAGATATCGTAAGCTTTGAACCTGGTGGGGGAGGCATTGTTCGAGGCAATTATCTCGAGAATTCAGGGGACGATTGTATTGATGTAGATAATCAAACAAAGGAAATCCTCATTGAGAATAATACCATGACTCGCTGTGGACAAGACGGTATCGAAATACGCCAGCAAAATGATACTATCTCTTCTCGTGCGACTCTTACCTTCCGAAATAATTTTGTTGATGTGACAGGTGAAGACAGTTTACAGATTATGGACTATGACAATTTTTCAAATAGAAGATATATCCTCCAGCGTAATGTTTTTCGCAATGCAGGGAAAGCAGGAATAGGCATTATGGTTGCGGATATTACAAATCAAAATTATAGCGCTGCTGCTATGCCGGAGCCTTTATACGCTGTAAATAACACCTTTATAAACAATGACGCGGGGATTTCGGGAGGAGCGAACCTGATTGCTATCAATAATATTTTTTCGGGACAGAAAACATTTGACTTAAAGGCAGTAGGTGGAAAATCAAAAGTAATAAATTCTGTCTTTGCTGCAACTCCCAAATTGCAAGGTACGAATAATCTAGATAATGCTACAACAAAAATTGGTGATCCAAAGCTAGATGCGTCTCTTGTGCCCCAAGCAGGAAGCCTTGCTATAGATGCTGGTATAGCTAGCTATAGTCACACATATACCTTTAATGGCCAGAATATTAATGATACCGTCGTGAGTTATCAATCTGGATCTGATTATATTGGTTCGGCCCCTGATAGCGGTTGGAAGGAATCTGGTAGTACTGGAGCTGTTACACCCACTATAGGAGGCGTTACGCCGACTACAACTGCCAGCACACCGATCCCAACCACGTCAATAATTGTGCCAACACAGCAACCCGGTATGCTTCTGGCTTTCCCGGGAGCTGAAGGGTATGGCGCAGAAACAGTGGGCGGAAGAGGCGGAAGAGTGATAGAGGTTACGACACTGAGTGATTCGGGAGCCGGGAGTCTCAGGGCATGTGTAGAATCAAGTGGCCCACGTATTTGTATTTTTAGAATTGGAGGCACAATAGAGTTAATGACGAGACTTGATGTTATAAATCCTTATCTGACTATTGCAGGTCAGGTTGCACCGGGAGGAGGTATAACATTAAAGACACATTCATCTAATCCTAAAGGTCTACTGGTAGTACGAGATACAGCTCATGATGTAATTATCCGTTATATACGTGTACGAACGGGGGTTGGAGGCTCAAATGGAGATACACTTGATGGTATCACTATTAATGCTAAAAATGTCATTGTTGATCATGTCTCTGCAAGCTGGGGAGTAGATGAAACTGTCAATACCTGGTATCCTACGGCTCAAAATATAACAATACAGTGGAGTATTATCTCAGAAGCTTTAAGTAATGCCAATCATCCAAAAGGGGAGCATAGCAAAGGTTTCCTGATGGGTGAATTTAATAAAAATGTTACGGTGCACCATACACTATTTGCACATAATATGGATCGCCATCCTGAAATTAAAGGCGATCCCACAGGAGTTCTTGAGTCGATAAACAATGTTATTTATAACTTTGGTGATAGAACTACACTAGTCTCTGATAACAATGGTGTCGCAAAGGCCAACATTATTGGAAATTTTTATAAAAAAGGTCCAAGCAGTCCCGATAAGTATGAAATTTATTATTATAACTCAGTCGGCGCTGGGGTAAGAATGTTTGTGAAAGGTAATATAGGGCCTCATAGAGCCAATGATACAAACAAGAGTTTTGTACGAACAAGCGCAGGAGAATGGTCGGTGGTCTCTACAGATACGCCTGATGCTTATTTGGTTCAGACACAATTTACGGGTGCAAAAAAACCAGTTACGATACAGACAGCTACCGAAGCATATGATGAAGTGATTGCGGACTCAGGAAATAGTCGAATGCTTCAATGTGATGGCAATTGGACAGCTCGACGAGATGCAGTAGATACACGAGTCATAAATGATGTAAAAAATGGAACTGGTAAAATCATAGATAATCCGTCCCAAGTAGGAGGTTGGCCACCACTTGCAGCTGGTACACCATGCGCAGATGCAGATAAAGATGGTATGTTTGATGAGTGGGAAACGAAGACATTTGGTAGTATAACTTCAAGTAGTGGTACTACAGATAAGGACGGGGATGGATATACAGATTTAGAGGAATTCCTCAATAGTAGCACGGCAGGTAGCGGTGGTACTACTGTGATACCAACACCTGGTGGTGGAGGCAGTTGTGCTAAAAAAAATATTGGAGATGCTGACTGTAAAAGTGACACTCTTGGTAAAGCGGTAAGCATCTTCGATTATGCGATTTGGTACAGTGAATTTATTGCTGGTTGCTCAGAAGCCAATATTTCTCGATGCGGTGCCAATGCAGATGGTGTTGGAAACGCCATGGATGCCAATTTCAATTTTCCCGGCACCAATTATTTGAAAAGTGATACGGTAGTCGATGTGTTTGATTATGCGGTATGGTTGCAAGGCTTTCTGGTACAATAAAAGGGTATGAAACTTTCACTTTGTATTCCGACATATAATGAAGAGGAAAATCTTCACATTGCTCTTGATTCTGCCTATGATATCGCCGATGAAGTCGTGATT
>CAZMJG010000113.1:0-3647 GCA_964566675.1 uncultured Gammaproteobacteria bacterium | reverse complement strand
TAATAAATCAGTATAATGAATCTATGTCTTCTGATAATGTGAAAACCGAGCAATATGCCCAAAAAAGAATAATACCTTATATGCTTTGGGTTTTTATTATGCTTTGTTCACTTCAAATGGTGGCAGTCTTTGTCGGTCTACGTTTTTTTTCTTTGCAACAAACTAGTTCTGAACTGAATGATTTTACTAAGCGCGTTGCACAAGGACTATCTTATCAAAATGGTAGATGGGATACCACAAAGTATACTTCCGATCCTGAAACACCGCACCCTAGTGGTTCAAGTGGTTTTTCTACACCGCTCTATATTATAGCGGCTGATGGTTTTGTAATAGAACGAAACGCCCCTATCCCTGGAATTCTTGATTCTTCTGACTTTAGCCATCTTATGGAATTTCAACAAGCTCAGACGATAAGCGTGGTAACCAATGAGCAATGGAGGATTATGTCAAGACCTTTAGTTCATAATGGGAAGACAATTGGAGTAATTGTTGGAGCGCTTTATCATCCAGAAAGATTTGTTCCGAATGTCTCGGATTCTAAACTACTTAGTACTATAAATTATCTTGAAGCAGCAGTATCTATTAATAATGGTGTAATTAGTGTCAATAAAGTTGACTTGCGAGGGGTAGATTTTGACATATCTTTTGAAATCGTCACTAATTTCAATAAGGTCTTATTAAATAATGGTAGAATGCCGACATTTATCGATAAAAGTTATGTCTACGCGGAACTAAACGCAAATAACTCAGCAAAAATAGTAAGGGATTCACAAAAAAATACTTCATTTATGATAGCTAAGCAAACAATTTATGATAGCGAAAATAACCCGGTGGGCATAATTATTGCAGGAAAATCTATAGGGTTTATCTACTCAATTTTTATACAAGCTTTGCCGTATATATTGGGGTTCACGATCTTGTCTACTCTGATTGCTATATATATGGTACGAAATCTTACCAAAGGTGTCATACAAAAGATTATTACTTATTATGAAAACTCAAAGCAGGAAAAACACCTGCCAAATACTCTTGATTTTGACAGGAAAACAGGAAAGCTTATAATTGGAAATCAAACCATAGATATACCACTGGATTCCAATCAGTATTATTTTTGTAAAGCGATCTTCTCCAATGTGAAGAAAAGGTGGGAACTGGATGAGTTACTCGAACAATTCGGGGACGATCCCAGTAGCGACAACTGGCGTAAAGTTTACGATACTATGACCGTTTTGAATAAAAAAGCCGCACCATTTTTGCCAGTGAAACTAATCGAACTTAAAGAAAAGACATATACATTAAATCCTGATCTTCATCTGCTCATAAAACATACTCATAGCGCTTGATCTATCTACTTGATTCAAGTGTGATTCATGATAGGTTCCATATTGATTCAACAAGCTATTTCATATAATGCAAAGTATTAGTAGTTAATAAAGCTGTATGAAATACGCACTTTTTATCTTAGGAATGGGTATGATCATAACATATCATACATACAAGGTGAATCACGTGTGTGAAACACCGTCGCGGATGGGAAGAACGATAATCACGCGTTGTTCTAAAGAAGAGGCTTTTAACAACCTTTCAGAGCAGCAAAATGTTTTTGGAAGGGCTATTGTTAAGTAAATAAACAATTAATTATATAACTATGAATGTATATTTTACCGCATCAATTGCCGCAAAGAATCAGTATTTAAAAAATTATCATGCAATTATTTCTTATCTGGAAAAACGCAATTTCCATGTTGTGCATGAGCATATATTAAACTCGACAGAGGCAAGCGTGCGTGAAATGGAACGAGATGATAGAGTAGCCTTTTTAAAAAGAGTAGAGAACTGGATTAAGGCTTGTAGTTTTGTCATTGCTGAAACCTCATTCCCAAGTGTTAGTGTCGGATATGAAGTAGCACTCGCTCTAAGACTCGCTAAACCTGTACTCGTTTTATATAGTGAAGGTGACCCACCGTCTCTCCTAAAGTATCACACATATGATCGACTTCATACAGAAAAATATGCGGTTCAATCGGTTGGCTCAGTTATTGATGACTTTGTTCGTTATATAGAAGGCAAACATGATACCCGTTTTACTTTTTTCCTTCCTGAGGAGTTAAATGCCTATCTAGAAGACGCCTCAAAAAAAAGAAAAATGACAAAATCAATGTATATTCGACAGTTATTAGAGAAAGATCTTCAGATAAACGATATTGTTATCTAGGTTGTATGAAATCCTAGATAGGAATACTGAAATAGAAAGTTGAACCTTGGTCTTTTTTACTTTCAACCCAAATTTTTCCTTCGTGGCGACTGATAATCTCTTTTGATATATATAAGCCAAGTCCAAGACCGGGATATGTTTTTTCCTCTGGATCATTTACCTGATATAGTCTTTCAAAGATACGCTTCTGCTGATCTTCCTTTATACCTATTCCAAAGTCTTGTACACCTACCACAACACTTTTTTTTGTTTTTTTAACTGTAACAATAATCCCTTTTGACTTTGGGGAGTATTTGATCGCATTTGTAAGGAGATTAACCAGGACTTGATATAACCTATATTTATCGGCATAAATAGAAAAATGAGGATTCTTTTTGATCGTTATAATATGGTCCTCTGTGGAAGCCTGTATTCCCTCAACTGTGTCAATAATAAAAGAATCAAATTCAAATGATTCTCTGCTGAGCCTAAGTTTACCCGTCTCAATGCGGGAGACATCGAGTAGATCATTTGTTAATTCTGTAAGTCGGTTTGCCTGGTCATAAATTCTTTTTGCAAAATATTTAGGTCGTTCAAGTTCTGTTCTGTCGATGTATTTGCGGAGAAGATCTATAAACATTTTCATACTCGTAAGGGGAGTTTTTAGTTCATGCGAGGCCATACTCAGAAAATCGCTCTTATCTTGTTCCATTTGTTTTTGGTGAGTAATATTGGTGGTCGCTCCCAACATACGAACTACTTCTCCTTTTTCATTCAGTGTAAGCGAAGCTTGAGTGCTTACCCATCGCGTTTGCCCCTGAGGAGTTATTATTCTAAATTGAGCTACAAACGGTTTTTTTTGCGAAATGCTTTCCTTTATTTTATTGCTCGCATAAGCTCTGTCTTGTGGATGGACAAGAGCAGAAAAATTCTCAAAGCTAAGCTTAAAATCTTTTTTTGATACCCCGTGGATAGAATATACTTTATCTGTCCAGGTAAGTATGTTGTCTGCTATATCCCAGTCCCATACGCCTATTTCGCCCGCTTCCAACGCAATTCGCAATCTTTCTTCATTTTCCTTTAATTGCTGTTCGGCCTTTTTTTTATCTGAGATATTTCTAGCAATCTTTGAAGCTCCAATGACGGTCCCTTGACTAGTTTTTATGGGTGAAATACTAAGCGATACTGACAATCTTTTGCCGAATTTATCTATACGAGTAGTTTCATAATGTTCGATGTGCTCACCTTTTTTCAATTTGCTAATAATAACTTTTTCTTCAGAAAGAAGTTCTGGTGGAATCAGTAAGCTTATGTGTTTGCCTATAGCCTCATCGGGATCATATCCAAAGAGTTGAGTTGCAGCTTTATTCCAGCTTGTTATTACCCCTTGAAGTGTCTTACTGATAATTGCATCATCGGATGACTCTACAATAGCCGCTAGTCTATATATTTG
>CAZMJG010000112.1:0-3660 GCA_964566675.1 uncultured Gammaproteobacteria bacterium | reverse complement strand
TTATTTCCGGAATATCGACTTGGATATCTATCCTTTTTTTTGCAACGTCAATATGTATGATATCCCCTTCTTTTATGAGACCAATTGGGCCTCCTGCAGCTGCCTCTGGCGCAACATGGCCAATCATAATGCCATGTGTGCCCCCGGAAAAACGACCATCCGTAATCATTGCCACATCTTTACCAAGTCCCGCGCCCATGAGTGCTGCCGATGGCGATAGCATTTCTCGCATCCCAGGTCCTCCTTTTGGGCCTTCATTACGGATTATCATCACGTCTCCGTGTTTAATTTTTCCACTAAGTATGGCATTCATGGCGTCATCTTCGCATTCAAACACTCGTGCTGGTCCTTTATGTTGTTCAATTAATTTACCACTTAGCTTCATAACAGCGCCTTCTGGTGACATATTTCCCCGCATGATGATAATATGATGTCCGGGAGGGGAAAATGGTTGTTCAAGAGATGAGATCACATCTTGATTTTCGGGCCTTTTTGGAGCTTCTTTTAAATTCTCCGCAACTGTTTTGCCGGTGACTGTGATCAGATCACCATGTATCAATCCCGCCTCAAGCAACATACGCATGACCATTGGCACCCCGCCTACATTATCCAGATGCTCCATCATATATTTTCCTCCAGGACTAAAATTACCTATCAATGGTACTTTCTGTCCTAAACGATTGAAATCTTCTATATCAAGTGTTATGCCTGCCTCATGAGCTATAGCAATAAGATGGAGTACCGCATTCGTAGATCCTCCCAAAGCTTGCGTTACCACAATTGCATTTTCAAACGCTTCACGACATAATATATCCCGCGTACGAATCCCTCGTTTCATAAGATTAAGGAGACACTGTACCGTCTTACCTACATCATCATATTTTTTTTCAGATATGCGATTATGTCTATTCATGGCCGGATGAGCCGCACTTCCGGGCACCGACATTCCCATCACTTCAAGTGCTGTAGCCATAGTATTGGCGGTATACATCCCTCCACAGGCACCACAACCAGGACATGATGTACATTCCACAGCATGCAATTGTTCTTCATCTATTTTACCGGCACTATACTGTCCCACGGCTTCAAAAATACTCACTATATTCATGTCTTTACCGTTAAGATTACCGGGCAATATACTACCACCGTAAAGTGTAATACCAATATTATTATTGCGGGCAAGTGGCATGATAGAAGCCGGGATAGTTTTATCACAACCGGACAAAGCTATTACACCATCGGCAAAGTATGCCTCTGTCATCATTTCAATTGAATCGGCTATAAGTTCACGAGATACAAGTGAATATCTCATTCCTTCTGTACCCATAGTTTCACCATCCGTGACAACCGGAGTCCCAAAGATATACGGTTTGCCTCCTGCTTTAGTTACTTCGTCTTCTACTATTTTTCCGAGCTCAAGTATATGTGCATTACAGGGAGTTATATCTGTATGAGGCGCTGCAACTGCAACTAAAGGTTTCTCAAAATCTTCGTCGGTATATCCCACAGCCCGCATCATCGCACGAGCGGGAGCACGCTTAAGCCAGTCTTTTCCCCCAGCACGGCTAGTGAGTTCTTCCGATCTTCCTTTTAATTCTTCAATATTGGTATTGTTATCGCAGGCACACCCTCCACAATTACATGTATCTGACATAGTTATTTATAATTTATATTATTAAAGCGAAATGTATATTTGTTAAGAAAAAAGCTTGAAAACGTACAAACGAAATTTGGTAATAGTTATATTACTTTGTATCTGTACGTTTTCACGCAGCGAGCGAACGAGAATAACTATAGTGTTCTGCACGTTAGCGCGAGCGTTTTTTTCGAACAAATATACTTGAGCTTTATATTTTTACAGATCCTGAAACGAGTTCAGGATGACAAATCGCTACACTAAATAATCATACAAAAGATCATCTTGAGTAACCTTTGTAAATTTCAACTCAATAGCCTTCATCCTTTCCATCAGCGGTTCCAAATCTTGTTTGCTTTTCAGCTCTATTCCTACAAGAGCAGGGCCTTTCTCCTTATTAGTTTTTTTTATATACTCAAATCGTACAATATCGTCGGTTGGGCCCAATGCCTCATTTACCATTCTTTTGAGTTGTCCAGGTTTCTGAGCAAAGTCTATAATAAAATAATGTTTTCGTCCCTGATAGACAAGGCTTCTTTCCATGATCTCAGGATATCTAAGGATATCATTATTTCCTCCGCTGATGACACACACCACTGTCTTACCTTTCACATCTTCGGCAATAAAATCTAGTGCTGCGACAGACAGTGCTCCAGCTGGCTCTGCAATAATACCTTCATTTTGGTACAGCTCTATCATAGTTGAGCAGTCCTTTCCTTCATCTACCAGTATTACCTTTTCTAGATATTCTTTACATATTGCAAAGGTATTATCGCCTACCGTTTTGACAGCTGCACCATCTACAAATGTGTCTATTTTTTCAAGTGTCACAATTTTGCCGTGTCTCAATGACTCCGACATAGAAGGTGCACCTTTTGGTTCTACGCCAATAATCTGAATTTGAGGAACCTTATTCTTAAGATAGGTAGAAATACCAGATATGAGTCCACCTCCGCCTATTGCTGTGACAACAATATCTACAGCATCTTTCATATCTTCATATATTTCTTTTCCCGTCGTACCTTGCCCTGCAATGGTGAGAGGATCATTAAATGGGTGTACATATACGGAGTTATGCTCTTTGGTGTATATCTGCGCCGCGATACTTGCGTCATCAAAGGTATTCCCTACCAGTTTAATTTCTGTATACTCTCCTCCAAAATGTTGGACTTTTTCAATCTTTTGGTTAGGGGTGACAATAGGCATGAAAATGACACCTTTGATCTTGAGAGCGTTACAACTATACGCGACACCCTGTGCATGATTACCCGCACTTGCACACACCACTCCACGTTCTTTTTCTTCATCTGATAATGAAGACATCTTGTTATAAGCGCCTCTTATCTTAAATGAACGTACCTCCTGTAAATCCTCTCTTTTTAGATAAATATCCGCGCCATACTTACTAGATAAACGCTTTGAATATTGCAACGGTGTTTTTTGAACAACTTTCTCAAGCCGTTTTGCCGCGTCTTCTATTTGTTGTGTTGTTATATTCATAGATCATGACTTTGTCATCCCGGACTTGATCCTGGATCCAGGAATTATTCTAAACCCTAGATTCCAGGTCGGAGCCCGGAATGACAAAAAAATTATAACTTTTTTCTTTTAACTCTTAACTATATTATTCAATCCATTAACATATGCTTGCACTGAAGCAACCACAATATCTGTATCAGAACCATATCCATAATACATATGGTTACTTTTTTCCAGCTGAACATTCACTTTACAGATATCATCGCTGCCGCGGGTTACTGCTTGTATCAAAAATTCCTTGAGCAATGGCAACTTTTTCATAAGCTTGGATTGCTCGATAAGAATTTCATTTACAGCACTGTAGGCCGCGTCTACTGGACCATTACCACTTGCTGAGGCGGTATACTCTTTTTCTTTAACGGTAAGTTTTACAGTGGCCATGGGTTTTAAAGGATATCCACACATTACTTCGACCAGTTGGATGCTAATCACTTTATGTTTATCTCCTTGCTGACCCATCAACATATGAAGGTCCTCATCGTTTA
>CAZMJG010000111.1:0-3712 GCA_964566675.1 uncultured Gammaproteobacteria bacterium | reverse complement strand
TGCCAACTAGATAACACCCACTCACCATAATTTATTGGTACAATAGTACATGCTATCTCGACTTCTTACATTTATCAAAGAGCCAACCAGTGCGAATGTGATAATTAACACCTTGGGAAACTATGTAAATATTTTTTTTGTGGCTTTATTTGCTCTTCTGCTGGTGCGATTTATGTCTCCCGAGCAATATGGTGTACTCAGTGTACTACTGGGTATTGCATATGTTCTGGCCAATGTGCTTGAATTTGGCACTACGGCAACTATCTATTCAGTTATTCCACCGCTCTATGAAAAGAAAAGTTTCAAACTGTATCGTTTTATAAAAAGCACCTTCTATTATCAATCACTTTTTTCTTTTATTATCATTATCATCCTTTTTATCACATTTCCATATTTAGATAAGGTCTTTTTCAAAACAGGTGCGGCCCGATGGGAGCTCTATCTTACTGCAATTTCTGTGCTACTTCTGATTTGGCAAAATTTCTTTACCAATATCTTATTTGCCACAAAAAAGTTTCTAAAAGCAAATCTGTATATTAATATTGCCAATCTTATAAAAACCATTATTATCTTTTATCTCAATTACACGGGTTTTATATCTGTTGGCATCGTCATGTTTGTATTTGGTATTTTAGGACCTCTTATATTTTTTCTCCTTATTCTGATAAGAAATAGATCACTTATTCCGCACTTTCATATTGCAGAAGTTCACAAGGAAGATTTTAAATTTGGTTATACTATGACCTATTTTGCAGCATCCCAATTCTATAATTTAGGACTTCGCATGGACTTATTTTTGCTCTCATTTTTTGGCCTTAGGCAGGAGGTAGGGTACTATGGTCTTGCTCAAAAAATCATCCTTACGATCATTGCCTCGATAGTAAGTATTACCCAGGTACTTTCACCTCGATTTGCTTCTATACAAAGTAAAGAAGATGTAAAGAAAGAAATTAAACAGGCTTTTTATTTTCTTTTGCTTCCGACTGCTATTTTTATAGCGTTGTATCTGACGCCGAAAGCTGTGTTTGAGCTTGTCTTTACCAAAAAATATGCCTTCACGGCAGATATTTCACATTCTCTCACCATCGCATTCGTACTCAACGCACTCGGTAGCATCCCTATGCTCTATCTACTTTATACTGCTAAAAAACCTATCTATATACTTCTCACCAATATTCTTTTTTTTGTCATCATTTCTGTAGGTTCCTACTGGCTTATACCTCAAAAAGGCGTCTTTGGCCCACCAACTGCTATTTTATGCGCTTTTATAGTTGCCACAGTACTCCAAACCGCAGCTATGATCTACGAGTATCGCAAACTTTGATATGAAGATTATCTAAATAGTGGATTTGTTACCACAGCAGCGGGCTATCAAGCGAAATATCTTGCTCATAATTTCGCTCTCCTTGTTTTTCAATACGCTCTTGCAAAGCAAAATACTGATCCTGCATTGTGTGTATATCTGCTAGTGGAATCTCATTTTGTATTCGTTGCCAAGCTTCTCGTTCTCCACTGTTATATCTAAATAATCTATCAATCCATGCATCACTCATCAAATACCTATCTACCACCGTCTTTTGATACCATTGTGCACCAGTTGGTAATGAGTAGATAATGCCACCATCATAAAAAGATGCCAGTGCAGGTACTGGATCCGGATTATATTGCGGTAGATCTATCCAAGCCGGGGTAGACACATCTACATAATCTTTGGTATGATCAGTTTCTCCTTTTTTGAAGGATGCTTCAAGCTCATCAAGAAGTCCAATCATCCGATTTGTATCTTTTATGCGCTGAGGCACCCAGGTATCCTCAGGTTTTGACTGATATACTGCCAGCCCTTCGCTTTCCTTTAAAAGTTGTTTCTTTTGGAAGGCTACCACCTCGGATAAATAATTACCGAATTCATCATGATTGGCCTGATTCAAGGCCAGGCGCTGGTAATTGTAGGTCAATTTTTTGGTTTCATAATAGGCATATGCAATCTCTTTTCGTGCATGGGCATCTAGCTCTCCATCCATATTGCTATATCGTTCCAGCACCTCCTGAGCATGATGATAGGCTACAATCCACCCATCAACACCATCGGGAGAAAGGCGAGATAAATAGACGTAATCGATTTTTTTATTTACAGTGGGTGGGTGGTTTAGCACAATAAAACGCTCTACATTCCATAGTCCAACTATAAAAAAGAGTGCAATGACGGCAAGGCCTTCCACGTAGGCGAGCCTCAATCGCTTAGTAAAATGGCGAGCAACTAAGGTAATAGTCAAAATACTTAACCATATCAGAAAAAATGTTCCGTACACACGTATGAGACTCAGTCCGTGATACAACTGATACAAATATACGCGTCGGAATATAGAAAGCAGTATGATAAAAAATTCGGCTGCAACGACGAGCTGTATTACAAAAAGCCATTTTGGACGATGTATCGAGTGTCGTATTGCCGAAAGCCCAAGCCACAGGAGAATATATATAAAAGCGCTCACTCGTAGTAGTTCAATAAACCCTTTTTTCACATATTCAGCATAGGTAGCCACTCCATATGCCGAAAGATCTGTTTCTGCCCCAACCGACACAAAGATATAGGGCCACTGCACAACTATAAAACTGGCAATTACAAGAGCCACACACAACATTACAATTGTCAACTCGCGTGTTACTTGCAGCCGTGAAAGGATATATCCGGGTGAAAAAAATACCTGTTTAGTATTGGGTAGTATAAAAGGCAGGGCCGAGATAATAATAATGATGGTTAGAATAATTCGCCAAGGAATTTCGCGCAGAAACTCGGGCGAAAATATTTTCTGTACATATGAATAATATATAGGGTCAGCAGCCGCAAACATCCCAACTAGTATGGTAACGATTGGTATAGCAATGAGCAGTCCCATGAATGATGAAGTAATACGAGAATGTTGCGTATTATTTGAAAGTAAAGATACGACGCGACTATATAGCATTTTTAAAACATTGGGTACAAGGAGAGAAAATGCCATACGTATATAAGTCAGTCCAGCAAAAAGGGGAGAGAGTACTACTTGTGTGAGTGAAGCAAACGATCCTTCTTCACGAGTGCCCACATACCAGGTAGTTAAAACCGTTGCCAGCAAGAAAAAGACCGTCCCCATTTGTACAACTACAGTCGCCCTTGTTGCTATCACACTTACCGCAAAAACGGCCGTAAGTGTAAGTATCCACGTACTTTTATATACATATCTTGCGGTTGTGAGAATAAATACTAGATATGACAGAAAGAAAAAGCCAAACCATAGTGGAGTAACAGAACGGTAAAAGAAGAAGTTACCGAAAATTCCAAAAAAAATAAGTGAAGCCAGCACACGACTCAACCTGTTCATACATGACAATTTCCAACTCGTAATTCGTAATTTACAAACTCGTAATTGGAACTTGGAGCGGGCGACCAGATTCGAACTGGCGATCTTCTGTTTGGAAAACAGACATTCTACCACTGAACTACGCCCGCAATAGATACTATTATACCAAATGTATTTGAGCATACATTTACAAAAAAAGTTCCTGTAATTATGTGCTTTTTATAAAATTTTCGCGGAAATTAAAATTTCATGAACCTTTTCAACCTATTTTACTTGCATTTTTACATATTGATGGTATAATTTTTATAAATATGATATTTACTTGTGTCAATATTGTAGCCACCTTTGATACCGCATATCGCGGTAGGGGA
>CAZMJG010000110.1:0-3761 GCA_964566675.1 uncultured Gammaproteobacteria bacterium | reverse complement strand
TTATAGACTATCTGACTAATAACTCACAGACTGGTAGGCTCGGTAGCTCAGTGGTAGAGCACTCGTTTCATAAGCGATAGGTCGGGAGTTCGAACCTCCCCCGAGCCACTTTATAGATACATCTAGTTAATATCTAGTTAAAAGAGAAAAGTTAAGAGAGAAGAGTTAAGAGAGAAGAGTTAAAAGAGAAAAGTTACGAATTACTAATTAAAAATTAGGAGTGACGAATCAACCTGTATTATTTAGCTTCTCAGGCGTTGTTCAGCGAAATCTTGGTCGAGGTCGGGAGCTTGGGTTTCCTACTGCCAATGTCTTCATCACGCCCGATTTACCCGATGGTCTCTTTTTAGGCTATACGCATCTGGATTCCCGTATTCTTTCTTCACTTGTATTTATTGGCCCCAATGTCACCTTTGACGAAACAGATAAAAAAGCAGAGGTTTTTATCCTCGATTTTAACGAAGATATATATGATAAAAAAATTAAAGTAGATGTGTTGAAAAAGCTTCGTGATGGGATAAAGTTTACCACTGTAGATGCGCTGATTGCGCAAATGAAGCAAGACGAGCTTGAGGCAAGGAAATTTTTTACCTTACAATGATTTCTAGAGAAGAAACTGCAGGCTGGAATAGCGAGTTTATCGTAACACAATATGTAAATTTAATAAATTCTGACGTAACACCGAATAACCTCAATAAGAAACTATACCACGACAGAGTCTTGTATGAGTTACTTCCTACTTTATCTGGAAGGTCTGTAGTCGAACTTGGATCAGGTACCGGATACATGGCCGATCATCTCGTACAGGAGCATACCCCCCTACAATATATAGCAGTTGATTACCTTCCAATGCTTAACTATGCGATGAAGCATATGAAATCGGGTTCAGTAGATTTAGTTTGTGCGAATGTTCAATCATTGCCGTTGCAATCTGAAATTGCCGATGTGGTATTTAGTTCTTTACTACTACATTGGGTGGAAGATATAAATACTCTTTTATCTGAAATCAATAGAGTTATGAAAAGAGGTTCTGCTTTTACCGTTTCACTTGCACATCCTGATTATTTTAAGACAGGTTCCTTTGAGAGCACGGATGGTTATCATTTTGTACATAAAACAAATATTGATTATTTACAGCGCAATAAGGAAGTAAAGCTAAATGGTACGGTTGGGCCGTTGATTTATCATAAAAGATCTGTAGACGAATATGTAGAAGCATTTAGTAGAAATGGTTTTTATGATGTACAGGTTTTTGAGCCTACTATTACTGATGCGGTTTTACTTGAAGAGTATCCTGCACTGCTCCCCTATAAAGACTATCCGCTTTTTTTATTTCTGAAGGGGCAAAAATGACCTATCGATTAACCGGGATTTCTATAGTATCATAATATCCATATGAATTTACACATATCCTCTTATACCCCCACACCTGAGCTTGAAGTAAAACCTGGTGTTTTTAAAACTTCTATAGATGGCCTCTATTTTATTGCACATAAAAAGCATCGTGATGATCGAGGTTTTTTTGCAGAAATTATGCGTATCCCGGAGCTTGAGGAAGTGGCAAAAGTCGATTTTCGTATAAAGCAAGTAAATCATGCAAGGTCGGAAACGAATGTTGTACGAGGTATTCATGCAGAAGATTGGAATAAGCTGGTTTTTGTCACGTCGGGGCTTGCTTTTTGTGCGATTTGCGATGTCCGTCCCAATTCAGCAACATTTGGTAAAAAAGAGTATTTCCTCATGGGAGTTCATGAAAAAGCCCTTGATGGATCGCTCTATATCCCAGCTCGACTTGGTAATTCTGTTTGTGTACTCGAAGGCCCGGTAGATTATATTTATTGCGTCGATCGACTATATCAAGATCGAGATCCTTCTGGAGATGCTGCAATATCATTATTTGATCCTGATTTAGCGGTTGAATGGCCGATCAGCCAGGAAAAAATGATTATTTCAGAGCGAGATAAAAACTCGATCTCCTTGAGAGAAAAATTCCCAGAGAAGTTCGTATAGCTTATAGCCGACAGCGTGTGGGGTGATACAACATAGCATCCCAGCGACTCAGCAATTCAGTTTCCCAGCCTGACAGCTTCTCAATAATAATTACCAAATGGCTGGCTGCTGGATAACTGAGTAGCTGACATGCTATTCCCTATGCGCTATCTGCTTCTTTCACTTCCAGTCTGGTTTGTAGTATTTTTTTCCCACAAGATTTTTTGGCATATATTCCTGGTTTACTTTTACACCCTTTTTTTCTTCTTTCCAGGGGTAGCGTACATGTCCTTTCCCATACCCTTGCTGTTTCATCACCTTATTTGAAGCATTCCGTAAATGTATCGGTACCGGGTCTAGTTTTTGTGTTTCCAGATCATGCAGAGCTTCCATAAGACCCATATATGATGCCGTAGATTTTTTTGCTGTTGCCAAGTATGTCGCTGTTTGCGCAAGTATTATTTGAGCCTCAGGCATCCCGACCATATGTACGGCCTGCATACAGGCTGTGGCCACGACCAGGGCTGTTGGTTGAGCATTGCCTATGTCTTCTGCGGCTAGTATCACCATGCGTCGTGCAATAAACATGGGGTCTTCACCTGCCTTCAGCATGCGAGCGAGATAGTGTAGGGTTGCGTCAGGCTTATTGCCTCTCATACTTTTGATAAAAGCCGAGACAGTATCATAGTGAAAGTCACCTTTTTTATCATAATACAGTGATTTTTGCTGGAGTGCTTCTTCAGCCACAGCAAGCGTTATTTTCTTGGCAAGTGAAGCCGCCAGCTCTACCGCGTTTAGAGCAGCCCGTGCGTCGCCATTGGCAAAGGTGATGATATGTCCGAGTGCTTTTTTGTCAAATTTGTGTTCAGGGTAGTATTTTATCGCATTCTCTACGATTTTTTGCATGTCTTCATCAGTGAGTTGCTGCAAGACATACACATGTGAGCGTGAGATGAGTGGTGCATTTACCTCAAATCCCGGGTTTTCGGTAGTTGCCCCAATGAGGGTCACAGAGCCGTCTTCGACGGCCGGCAGAAAAGCATCTTGCTGGCTTTTATTAAATCGGTGTATTTCATCGACAAAAAGGATAGTATCTGTCCTAAAAAATTGTTTGCGCTGGGTTGCCTCGGCAATCACTTCTCGGACTTCTTTTATGCCGTTTGTCACCGCCGAAAAAGGTACAAAGACGGCATCTATAGATTGTGCTATAAGACGAGCAAGAGTAGTTTTGCCGCAGCCGGGTGGACCCCATAAAATCATTGAAGATATTTTTCCGTTTTCGATCATTTGCCGTATGGGTTTTCCTTTTCCAAGCAAGTGTTCCTGACCTACAAATTCATCGATGGTTTTTGGCCGCAGGGTTTCTGCAAGTGGCTTTTCCATGATTGCATTGTATCATAAAGATTAATTACGAATGTCAAATTACGAATTACGAGTTATCCTATTAAGTTCATTCGTAATTATTCATTTGTAATTCGTAATTACTTTAATACTCTTTTAAGTAGGGTGTAGTATCCTCCGCATCCTTTAAAAAGCCAGTGTGCGACGCGAGTTACGGTTGTCGTAGAAGTTTGGGCAAGCTGAGCAATATCCAGATAGGAATGCTCCTTTTGGAGGAGGAGCGAGGCGATACGTACTCTGTTTGCAAGCTCAGAAATCTCATTAGGTGTGAGCAAATCTCGCAGGAAATTTGCGACTTCTTCTTCATTTTTGGCAAGGGCAAGTGCCTTTATAAGCATTTTTTCCTCCGGTGTCCGAGGTTTATAGGCTTC
>CAZMJG010000109.1:0-3832 GCA_964566675.1 uncultured Gammaproteobacteria bacterium | reverse complement strand
ACAGTTTGTTCGGTAATATCGCTCGGATTCAAGGATATAGGAGAAAATAACTGTTGTTCAATCTTTTTTAGAAATTCGGCCATTTCGTTGAAAAAAACATCATTACTTACCCCCGGCTTATGTAGTTTAAAGCGTTTGTGACCATCTTCCAGTCGGTGATGTAGCGAGGTCACACCATAAGGCTCTACTCGCATATCTGAGTAAGCTGCAATTTTTCGACTTATATCAAATGATTCAAAATTATACTGAGCGTTTGAAAACCCTATTGCATCAATCAATTCTACAACACGATATTCATTAACTCTCTCAGGATTTATCATTGTGTCTAAAGCTTCTGCATTGGATTCTGGAAAAGCGCTAAATACTTCTTTGGCAATTGCAAGAGTTGCTATATGCTCATCATCTCCATATTTGCGGTGGTAATCCTCCTTTACTTTTTTCCAATAGTCCAATCCTTCCGGCTCAAGAAAATCAGGAAATAAATCAAGTTTAAACTTGAGAATGTTTCCCATATCATGGAGAAGACACGCTGCAATTATATTATCATCATTTACATTTAATGCATTACATAAGGCTTTAGCCACTCCTGCTACTCTGTATTGATGCATACGAAGTGAGGGCATAATGTGATATTGTATATAGATATCTTCTACTTTCATAAGTTATATGCTATTGTATAATTGCATATTGTATACTAATTACTTAAACGTTAATCAGTTATATTATATATAGCTGATTATAAAAGATATGCTTCCAAAAAACGTTGGAAGCACCATTAAAATATTTATCTTAATATATGTATATTGTATTTTTAGCTCCTGAAACAGCCAATGATAATATAAAAAAACTTTATAAAGAAATCTGTAAAAAAATAGAAGATTCCAAAAACACTTTATATGATGGCACGTTCCCCCATGATACTGGCGCCCACGAAGATCATGCCTCTCAACTTACCAAAGAGATCAAAAAAGCCGACGCTCTAATCGTGGAGGCTACTCAATCAAATTTCAATCTAGGCCGTCTTATCACTCTGGCACTTCAACAACACAAGCCGGTACTTATGCTTCAAAAAGAAGTAAATAGCACGCCTATTGTCATCGGGTCAAGTCGCCTCGTAAATGTCAAATCATACAAAAACACAAGTGAAGACTTAGATAATTTACTCAAAGATTTCATTAAAGTAGCCAAAAAGCAGAGACTCACCTATCGTTTTAATCTGATGTTAAGCCGAGATATCGATATATATCTAAACGACAAAGCGCATGAATTTGCTATCAGTAAAGCAGATTATATCCGAGAACTTATTTCCAAAGATATGGGGGAATAATTACAGATCGTGAGATTTATCCACACTGTAGAATTTCACTCTATCACCACGGAACATGAGATCTATCTCCCCTGTCGGGCCATTACGATGTTTGGCAATACTGATCTTCATAATACGTTGACTATTGTTATCTAGTAGATCACCACCATCATCATCCTGATAAATGAACATCACAACGTCAGCATCTTGTTCGATTGCCCCCGATTCGCGCAAATCAGCAAGTTGAGGTTTTTTATCATTTCGCTGTTCCACCGCACGCGATAACTGAGAAAGAGAAAGTACCGGTATCTGAAGCTCGCGGGCCAAATTCTTAAGACCCAGCGATATAAACGAAACTTCCTGCACACGCGAATCAAATCGGCGTCCCGAATCGGCAAGCTGCAAATAGTCCACTACAAGAAGCTCCAATCCTTTTTCAGCCTTTAGCTTTCGCGCTTTTGTACGCATTTCCAGTATAGATACTCCTGGTGTATCATCAATATAAATAGGCGCCTCTGCCAGATCACCCATGGCCGACACGATACGCTTCGTATCATCATCGGTGAGGCGACCTGTTTTGAGCCTCCATGCATCGATATCCGAATGCCCTACGAGCAAACGGTCGACCAGTTCTTCCTTGCTCATTTCCAAAGAAAAAAATCCAACTGGTTTCTTATCTTTTAAAGCCACATTGAGGGCGATATTTAAAGCGAATGTTGTTTTTCCCACACCCGGTCGCGCCGCGAGAATCACCAAGTTTGCTGGCATAAGGCCTGAAAGCTTGTTATCAAGCCCCGAAAAGCCAGTTGCCACACCTCGTGTATGAGTACCACTTTTCATAAACTCCTCAAGTCTCTCAAAACTCGTGGTAAGCACCTCTTTAAGTGGTATAAAATCACGGTGCTGGTGTTCTTGAGCCAGTCCAAAAATTTCTGATTCAATTTCATCAATAAGCTGCTTTATTTCGCCTTTATCTTCAAATGCTTTTTCTACACAGCGCGAACTCACCTCAATCAGTTTCCTTTTTGTATATTGAGCACGAATTATATGAGCATATTGTTCTACGTACGCCGAAGTCGGCACAGCATTTACGACTTCAGCCAAGTATTCCTGTCCTCCTGCATTTTTAAGCTCTCCATCACTTTGTAGCTGATTTCTGAGAGTGATTACATCTATAGGTTGCTGCTTTTCAAACAACTTAATCATGGCATTGAAGATTACTTGATGTTCTCGTTGATAAAAATGATGAGATTTCAAAAATTCAGCCACAGTGGAAATTGCTGAAGTATCAATAAGTACAGCACCAAGGACACTTTTTTCAGCCAGCAAATCATGCGGCGGAACTCGAAACGGATCTTTTGTTGAAGATTGCGCCATAGGGATATTAATCGTACCGAACTTTCATAAAGAAGACAACAAGAAATTGCTTTCAGAGAAAATACAATAATTAAGGATGAAGAATTAAGAAAGAAAAAATACATACTTCTTCTCTCTTCTTTCTTATCTCTTAATTACAAACTTTTACACAGATATACTCATCACGACTACCTTCAGCTCTTCTGGATTGAGATCTTCTTTTTTTATACTAAGTTTATCAACAGGCTGGGTATCCGCAGCACCAATTTCTTTCAGGAAATCAGTCACTGGTTGCATATTTACAGCCAGTTCCTCATTCATACCAGATTGCTGGTAATGCATGGGTATTACAAGAGCAGGTTCTATTTCATTTACTACTTTAGCAGCCTCCTGAGCGTTGATTGTATAAAAGCCACCTGTTGGGATAAGAAGTATATCTACGCTTCCAATTTCCTCAATCATAGAATCCTCCAACAAATGCCCCAGGTCGCCACAATGCAATACACTCAAATTGTCAGCTTCAAATTTAAACATGGTATTTGGGCCACGTTCTTCGCCTTTCTTTTTATCGTGAAATGTCTGAAAACCAAATATGCGAACCTTATTTTTTTCAAATTCTCCGGGCCAATCTATAAAAAGAGGCTCTCCCTTTATCCCTTCCATATAATTATGGTCGTCATGCAAGTGAGAAAGTGTCACGATATCTGCTTCTGTCTTGGGATACTTGAGCCCAACAGACGTAGGGTTAAACGGATCGGTCACAATTTTAGCGTCACGGGTTCGAATAAAAAATGAGGAATGTCCAATATATTTGATGTCCATAGTTTTTAGAGGATACCAGATTTTGGCAAGAAAAACAATTAAGAATATTATCTAATATGTGAAGTTCAAAGCGCGCTGCGTGAGCAGCGCGCTTTAGATACTCCACCCGAAAAAGGTTACTTCTCTTTTTGTACCTTTACCGGGATCTTTTTTGGTTTTGCTTCTTCTGCAATAGTGGCAGTTACTTTGAGTACACCGTCTACTACTTCAGCTTCAATAGATTTTGCATCTACTGGGCGAGGCAACGTGGTTGTATACTCGAAAGCAGAAATACGTTCCTGCTTATATACAACACGTTTTTTATCTTTTTCCTCTTGTTTTTCTTCATAACGTGCCTTTATGCGAAGA
>CAZMJG010000108.1:0-3935 GCA_964566675.1 uncultured Gammaproteobacteria bacterium | reverse complement strand
AATACCTGTCCAATGCGGGGAGCTATCTTGGCATAGTCAATGAAATTAAAATAAGCATGGGACGTAACAACAAAGCCATAAGGAATCGGGAGGTTTGCATTGGTCATTTCGCCGAGGTTAGCGCCTTTACCACCTACTAAACCCACATCATCTTTTCTAACCTCTTCGAACCAGACTAGATTTTTTTTCATATAAGTACAATATAGAATAGCTGGAATATAGAAAGCAAGAGGAAAGAGAATAGACAATATATATATTATCCTTTATTATGATTTATATGCAGAAACGGCCTACTCAATTCTCGCCTGGCGTAGTCGCTCTCTTTTCGAGTATTCTCCTTATCATGGTGGTCTCTCTTATACAATATCGCTCTAATAATAAAATTCAGGAAGTATCCGCCGCAAGTACAGACATAGTTGCTTTTGAGGCGGAAAACGGCACCCGCAGTGGCCCGTTGCAAGTGATAATAAATGATTCTACGGCTTCAAATGGTATGTACGTGCGCTTCAATGATGCGACCCCTTCTATCACCAATACCCCCGTGAGTACCACCGCCCCGACTGCAACTTCTACACCAGTACCAAATGGTGGAGGTGGAGGCGGCGCAGCTACATATCCGGCTCAAGTACTCAATTTAGCAAATTGGAAGATCACCATGCCATTTGACGGGAGTGACAGTGGCACAACTGCCGATGAGATAAAACAACCAGCTCTGGCAACTTACAAAGATCCAAACTATTTTTTTGTCTCACCTGCAGGAAATAGTGTTATTTTTAAAGCCCATGCAGGAGGAGTCACTACCGGAGGCTCTGACTATGCACGTTCTGAGCTCCGAGAGATGACAAATAACGGAACTACGGAAGCTGGCTGGTCTTCGGCGACTGGAAAACATACAATGATTATTGACCAAAGAATAAACAAGCTTCCGGTAAAGCGCCCCAATATAATTGTGGGTCAAATACACGGTGGTAGCAGTTGGGGTACTGTATTTAGATTGATAGGTACACAACTCATGATAGATGGAGTAGATGGCGATGGCCCTATTATCGACAGTGATTTACAACTTGGCGAGCGTTTTACGGTGAAATTTGAAGTTGAAAATGATAAAGTAAAATATTATTACAATAACACACTTATAAATTACACCTATAGCAAACAGTTCCGGGGTGCTTATTTTAAGGCAGGTTCCTATATACAGTCTTCATGCAAAGGCGCAGGAAAAGTAGATGGAGAGTTGTGCGATGCCTATGGAGAAGTGGAAATTTACAATGTGCAAGTTACACACAATTAAACGTCATAATGAAATATTTTATAATACTATTCCTGACACTGGCTATTTTCTTTTATACTGCGCCTCAGGTGGCGGCACAGACTTCCTGTACGGTCACTATACCTGCCGGTAATCCCGCTGTTACATTTAATGCAACCTTGCCTTCTGTAGGTGATTATTATATATATAGCCGTATTAAAATACCTAGCACCTCAAATAATTCTTTATGGATCGTCGTCAATGATTCGTGTCCTGGCTCGATTGGTACATCCAACATAAACACTTGGCAGTGGGTACCTTTTGGCCTCAATCTTGCACAAACTACAGCCAATATAAAAATAGCCTCCAAACAAGGTGGTGTAGAGGTAGACCGGATTATGATTATACCGGCTGTTGCTAGTGGCCAGGCGGCCTGTGTCCCGGTAGATAAAGGAGACAACTGTACGGCAGCCGTAACAGTGACAGCTTCTCCAGGCTCGTGCGCTAAAAAAAATATTGGTGACGCAGATTGTAAACCTGACCCGCAAGGAAAATATGTAAATTTACTCGATTATGCAATTTGGTACAGTGAATTTATCAAAGGCTGCAGTAGCACCAATTTAGCCGCCTGTGGCACCGATCAGGATGGGGATGGGAATGCCATGGACGCCAACTTTAACTATCCAGGGACGAGCTACATTGCAACGGATACTGCAGTGACTGTTTTTGACTATGCTGTTTGGATTCAAGGATATCTGTACGATACCGCAAACCCGACTACGCCAGGTGTGACGGTCACCAATCCGCCCACAACCCAGATACCGACATCTACCATTGCACCAACACTTCCTGCGAGTCCAACGCCTACAGCCTCGCCATCTCCAACTGGTGGTAGTTCGGCTCAATACCCGTCTCAAGTACTCAATCTCACTAATTGGAAAATTACTATACCATTTGATGGCCCTGATGAAGATACGAATGCAGATGAAGTAAAACAGCCGGCCCTTGCCACATACAAAGATCCCAACTATTTCTTTGTCTCACCTGCAGGGAACAGTGTCATCTTCCGTGCCCACGCAGGCGGGGCAACTACAGGTGGGTCAGGATACCCCCGGTCTGAGTTACGAGAGCGAACAAACAATGGTACGGCAGATGCTGGTTGGTCTGCAGGATCGGGCAAACACACCATGTTTATCGATCAACGAGTAAATAAATTGCCGGCTGTTAAAGCACACGTCGTGGTAGGTCAAATTCATGGAGGCAGCGATGATTTGACAGTATTCAGACTCGAAGGCACAAAGCTTTTTATAGATATAAACGGTTCAGATGGCCCGGTACTTACTACAAATTATCAGCTGGGGACTCGATTTACGGTAAAGTTTGAAGTTGAAGCAAATAAGGTGAAGTATTATTACAATGGAGCCCTCGTGCCGTTTACCCTAAATACAAATGTAAGTGGGGCATATTTTAAAGCGGGAGCTTATACGCAATCTTCCTGCCAAGGTGACAAAAAAGTAGCTGGTGAATCGTGTGATGCCTATGGTGAGGTCGAGATCTTTGATGTACAGGTGACACACAACTGATATTACGATCTATCAGGGCCACCTTTTTCCACACATTCTTCAATCAGTACTCGAGAAACACTTTCTAGCGCAGCTTCTCGTAATTTATTCCCTGCTCCAATATATACTTTTGAATTTAAACTTTTTATATAACGCTCACATCGTGCTTCTACTGAATAAAATTGTTGTAAAAGAAGTAGTCCATATCCGATAGCTAGTGCTATAAGTGCATATTTAAAATAAGTATTTTTTAAAAGGTCGTCTTTAAATATATTCATATATCTATAATATAACGCAATTACATAATAGTCTTGACATGTAAAAAACAGTTTGATATTATACCTAATACATGATGATCTATGGCCTTTCTTAATGGTACCATTGGAAGCACACAAGATTGCCTTCCGAACAGCCTGCAAGAATCACTCGATTCATCCTGAAAATTGCTCTTGATTTTTAGGTTACGCTTGTTTTACAATAGTGCTCATCGCTTGTGAATGTTCAAGTGATTTTTTTGTTCGCTAAAAAAAATGCCAACGGGCCTGTAGTTCAGTTGGCTAGAACATCTCATTTGCAATGAGAAGGTCACCGGTTCGAGCCCGGTCAGGTCCACTATTTAAGGTTGTGAGTTGTAAGTGGTAGGTTGTAAGTTGAAAAGAACTTACAACATATATCTTATAACTTATAACTATGATGTTGTTCTTTAACAACTAGCTGAATTAATTTCAAACGTCTTTTTAATCTTTTTTGATATTTCGCAAGAAGTATCTTCAAAAAGATTCGTGTACGTCGCATGAGACGCGACGACACATCCAAAAAACGTAGGAAACATCTTTATTAGTTACGCCTGTAGTTCTATAACAATAGAATGAAGGTGTAATTTAATTTCGTCAAAAAAAACAAACAAAAAATTGTTGTTCTTTAAATATTGCCTCTAGTATGAGAGGGTTTGACTAACGAGAGAGATGGGAGAAATCACGCCAATGGTGGATGCCTTGGCAGTTTGTGCCGAAGAAGGACGCGTGTACGAGCGCGAAAACATCGATGAGTCCTTAAACAGACGTTATCAATCGGTGGTTTCCGAATGGGGAAACCTATCCCGATGAAAGTCGGGATGTTTCGAC
>CAZMJG010000107.1:0-3943 GCA_964566675.1 uncultured Gammaproteobacteria bacterium | reverse complement strand
TTGAGTGTTTTGACTGCATTTGCTTGCCCTACGTAGTCTTGCAGCTTCTGTGGCCGGAGATTTGAGATATCTATTTGTGCGTCTGATTTTGTAGATGTCATACAAGTACCTACGTAGTATAGTAGAAAATTTTTTTATATACCACTTATTTTGTAATTTATTAAATTAATCCTAAATAAAGTTTTTTATTTAGCCTCTCATAAGGTATAATATAAATACATACTTATTACTTATTTTTAATATTAACTTTATGCAACTAGAAATGGAAAAAGGTTTTACGACCGATGAGGACGCTATTTTTGTTTCTAAAGTAATACCTGATACTGGTAACCCGTTTGAATTGCCAACTGGTTTAGAATCAACAGGAAAAGATACATTCAAAAGTACTCCCAATGCCATAATCTATGATGGTATTATTGAACCTAATATTACTGAAAATAATTCTTTTATAACTGATCAACCGCCTAAAACTCCAATAGTACTTCAAGAGGACACAGTAGACGCAGAAGTATCCCCAGAAGCTGATACCATTGCTATTAATTATAACTTGAACCATGACTCGGAAGTGCGTGGGGTTGAAGTAGGTTCATGGGGAAATCGGACACCTTTTAGAGAAGAAGTACCAGTACAGAGTGTTAAACCTGCGGGTGCTCCAGGTGAACTTTTATCTTTAACAAATGCCGATGGTACTCGATCTGAAAACTATCAAGGAGTGTATGATGCCATTTTGGCATTCCGGGAATCTAATCCTGCCCGATATCAAGAGATGAGACAGTTTCTTCCATTTATCATGCAAAAACTGCAACCAGATATCTCAGTTGCACAACCGCCTTTAAGAGAGTCAGCACTTTCACCACTCGCTGAGCCATTTAGCGGAAAAACAATACCCGACAATAATGGAGTGGAAGAAAATTTTATGAGATTCTGTAAGGAAGAGGGAGTAGAGCTACAAGACTACGCAGCTCTATACAGTGTGATTTTAGCGTATCAAAAGACAAATCCTTCTAAATTTAAAGAACTTGAACCTCTATTAGGATATTTAGAAACGCAAGTGTCTGAAATGCATACCCCAAAGCTACGAAAAACGGAAACAATGATACTATCTGACTCGCAATAATGATTACCTTGAAAGCAGGCGAATTCCTTCTGTTATTTTCTGCTCGGTACTTTTTGTATTATCTATTTTCTTGAGTACTTCTTTGGCATCTCCTGCTTTAAAACCAAGAGATACAAGGGCATCGATGATTGTCGTATCTTCTTCGGTCATGAACGTAGGCTCAAAGGAAAACTCACTCTCAAATTTTTGCGAAAGCTCAAGTATGATTTTTAACGCTGTCTTTTTACCCAGCCCAGGAATTTTAGTAAAGTAGGATGGATCATTGGTTTTTATAGCATGTATAAAGTCATTCACTTTGGCATACGACACAATACCAAAGGCTGTTTTGGGACCTACGCCAGGCACCCCAATGAGGAGCGTAAACAGGCGGTATTCCTTCTTGTCTTCAAACCCAAAGAGAGTGAGAGCATCTTCGCGGACATTCAAAAAAGTATAGATATCTATTGGATCGTGAGGTAGGCAGCGAGTAAGCAGATTTGAGGTGAGAAATACCTGATAATAGACGCCTCCTGAGGTTTCTATAAGCCCAATATTGCCTTCTACTTCAGATAATATACCCTTGAGTCTACCAATCATAAGAAATTAGTATACTCACTACAAAGGCTTTTGTCATCTGAGACTACGATTATTTGGTTTTTATGTGCAATTTGGATTCTATCTCATGGATAAGAGCTTTGGTGCGATGAACTGCATCTGGATTTACCGAAACGCTCGTAATACCACGCTTTACCAACCGCTCTACAATCTCTGGGTAATCAGATGCCGCTTGGCCGCAAATAGAGCAAGTGATACCGGCGTCGGTACATGTCTGCACGATAGAATCTAATGTCTGTAGGACCGCTGGATGGCGCTCATCATAGATATGAGCCACTTCGCTACTATCACGGTCGACACCTAAAAGCATCATGGTCAGATCGTTGGTCCCGATAGATACGCCATCGATGCCAGCATCTATAAACTCTTTGAGCATCAGTGCGGCAGCCGGGACTTCTACCATAATCCACAGTTTAAAACCCTCATGATTTAAAAGGCCATGATCTCGTACCATATCTCGAATTTTGATAAATTCCCACGGTACACGCACAAAAGGGATCATGAGGTGCATATTGTTGAGGCCTTTATCCCAAAGCTGCTGTATGGCATCAAGTTCAAGCTTGAATACCTCGGGATCGGCAATATAGCGTGAGGCACCACGGAAACCAATCATCGGATTTTCTTCATGAGGCTCGTACAAGGCTCCTCCTCGTAAGTGTCGATACTCATTGGATTTAAAATCTGTAGCTCTATAGACTACCTGGCGAGGATGGAAGGCCTCGGCAAAACGCTCTAAACCGTGTGCTAATTTATTGACAAATATTTTTTCCTTTCCCTGTTTGATAAACTCGCGCGGATGTGTGCCAATCTCGGCAATCATAAACTCTGCCCTTAATAATCCGACGCCATCACAATCTAGCTGCGCCACTTCCTTTGCCCGCTCAGGCTCGGCCAGATTTACATAGACTTTGGTACGCGTATGGATTTTTTTATGATCCTCCTTCTCTTGTTTTTCTTTTTGCTCTTTGGCGCTATGTTTGTCTATGACACTCCCTTTATATATATCTCCCGTGGTCCCATTGACGGAAATGACCATCTCATCTTTCAAAATATGAGTGGCGCTTTCGGCACCTACAACTGCCGGAATGCCAAGTTCCCGAGATACGATTGCAGCATGTGACGTACGACCGCCTTTTTCAGTCACGATTGCGGCAGCTTTTTTCATAGCAGGTACATAGTCCGGGTTGGTTTGAGGCGCAACGAGGATATCACCATGCTTAATCTTGGAAATTTCCTTGGGCGACCTGATGATATTTACGTGGCCCACACCAATGCCAGGTGAGGCGGGTGCACCAGTGAGAAGCACTTCAGCACCAGCGGCAATATTGTCTTTTTTGGCGACATTATTGGCTGTGGTGATCGGGCGAGACTGCACGATAAAGACACGATCTTTTTCAATTGCCCACTCAATATCCTGAGGAAAAAAATAATGTTTTTCGATATCACTCACGAGGAGTGCTACTTCACGGATCTCGTTATCGGTAAGTTTTTGTACCGAGCCATCATGTTTATGGAGCGCAACTTCACGATTACCCATGCCGGATCGCACAAATTTGCAGTTTTGGTACTCAATCTGTTTATTGGTGATGACAAACGACTGCTTATTGACTTCATAGTGATCGGGAGTGACTTTTCCTTGCACGATATACTCACCGAGACCGAAGACAGCTTCTATGACTATTTTTGTTTTATCGTTGGTGACTGGATCTATACTAAAAGCAATACCTGATTTTTCAGACTGAACCATACGTTGGACCACTGCAGCAAGACCTACTTTAAAATGGTCAAATCCCTTTTCATGACGATAATAGGTCGCCCGTGCTGTAAAAAGCGATGCCCAGCATTCTTTGATTTTGTGCAGTAGATATGCTTCGCCTTTGACATTGAGATATGTTTCCTGTTGTCCGGCAAATGAGGCATCGGGCAAATCTTCGGCTGTGGCCGAGGATCGGACGGCGACAAGAGGCTGATCATAGAGGCCTTTTATTTTATTCAAGGCTTGATGCAGCAGTGAATTTTTTTTATTAAAGTACTCTTGCTCCTTTTGATTGAGCTCCTCATAGTAAGAAATAATTTCTTTGGTGATTTCTGGAGGGACAGGCGCATCCATAATAAGGTCACGTACGTGTTCGGCTGCTTGCTCTATCTCAGTGGGATTTTCGTAATTTACAATGCTTAATACCTGTCCAATGCGGGGAGCTATCTTGGCATAGTCAATGAAATTAAAATAAG
>CAZMJG010000106.1:0-3964 GCA_964566675.1 uncultured Gammaproteobacteria bacterium | reverse complement strand
AGGGTAAAAATATGATAAAATAGACTATGCTGACAATCATTTGTGGAGAGGATATTGCTGCTTCAAGAGAAAAACTGCAAACCATTAAACAATCGTATAAAACCAAAGGATTCAACGTCAAAGACGTAGCCGCATCCGAACTCCCCGAGATCCTCAAAAGCAACGAGGGCGTCATCGACCTATTTGGTCAAGAGTCAGTGTACGCCGTCGAAAACCTATCATCACTCTATAAAGGACGAGGTAAATCCGAGTTCAAAACCGCAGTAGACGAGCTGAGTAAAAATACCAAACTACATATCATCGCCTGGGAAAACGGCAAATCCGCCTACGAGCTGAGTACCCTCAAAAAGCTGACCAGCTCCTTTTACGAAGCCAAGCCAGGGCAAACCATATTTGAGTTGCTAGACATTGCCGTACCCGGCAAAATAAATCATTTTATCAAGACTCTTCACCAAGTTCACCAAACCCAAGATATCATGTTCATATATACTCTATTATGGCGACATATCCGCAAGCTTATACTGGCAGCAGAGGGAGCATTTGATAAAAAAACCGCTCCTTGGCAGCGAGGCAAGCTACAAGCGCAAGCACGAGCCTGGCAAAAAGAAAAGCTTGTGAGTTTTTATGAAGGACTTGCTAAAATAGATGTCGGTATGAAGACAAGCTCAAGCACTTTTGATATTCGAGAATCTATAGAAATTCTCGCCTGTTATTATTTGAAATAAAATTATGTCCAATCTCAATTCCGCGATTTTTAAAGCCTACGATATTCGTGCCATCTACCCAGATAGCATAAACGAAGAAGTCATGGTGCATGTTATGCGTGCAATTTATACATTTTTATCACACAAATTAGGTAAAAAGAATGTAGTAGTAGCACTCGGTCGTGATATGCGTATCTCCTCACCCTCACTCTACGATGTTGCCAAAAAGACACTCGTCGCCTGCGGCGCTCACGTCAAAGAGCTGGGCCTTGCGGCAACACCTACCGTCTATTTTGCAGTCCGTTATCACTCATACGATGCCGGTATCCAAATCAGTGCCTCCCACAATCCCAAAGAATACAATGGCATAAAAATTGTCATGCGCGATGGAGATAAGCTTATAAAAATAGGCAAAGAGACAGGCATGAATGACATCAAAGAACATGCAGTAAATCAGACCTATGATGGCTACGCCAACGACGGTTCCAGCGAAATTGTGTCCAATGTCCTTGAAGAGGAAGTCACCCAGGCCGTAGACGCCATAGGCACCGGCGACCTCAAAGATATCACCTTTGTATCCGATCCGGCCAATGCCATGGGTATTCTACCCGTTGAGGAGCTCTTTGGCAGACTACAGACACATTTGGTTAAAATAAATTTTGAGCTTGATGGCACATTTCCAGCTCACCAGGCAGATCCATTGCAGTTTAAAACGCTTCGTCAACTCCAAGACAAAGTACTTGAGGTAAAAGCCGATCTTGGTATCTGCACCGATGGCGATGGTGATCGGGTCATGTTTGTAGATAATAAAGGCGAGATTATACCCGCGACCTATATCACAGCGCTTATTGCACGCGAGATCCTCAAAGATGAGCCTGGCGCACGTATACTGGTAGATATCCGCTACATCCGCAATGTCAAATCTATTGTTGAAAAATACGGTGGGGAAGTGGGGTATACCAAAGTCGGTCATGCCCTCATCACGGCGCAAGTCAACAAAGAAAATGCAGCCTTTGCCGGCGAGTCTTCCGGGCACTACTATTTCAAGTCCATGGGCGGATGTGAAAGCTCACTCCGTGTCATATTGTATGTCTTGCGTGTCATGGCAGAGGAAAAGAGACCTATCGCCGATATCATCGATGAGCTTCGAAGTTCTGTAGAATCAGGCGAGTACAATTTCGAGTTCCCCGAACATGCCAGTGTGCCCGATTTCCTCAAAGAGGTTATAGAGACATATAAAGATGGCACCCTTTCCACCTTAGATGGTATTGCCATAGATTTTCCAGACTGGAGATTTAGTATTCGTACCTCAAATACCGAGCCACTCTTGCGATTAAATGTCGAAGGTATACATGAGCAACTGGTTAAAGAGAAAGTGGCAGAATTATCTCAGAAGATCGAAAAAACCGGAGCGACAATCAAAGACTAATTACAGCACGTATGGATACCAATAAAAAGGAAGAAAAAAAAGCCAAAAACGAGCACGATGATGCTATAGATCTTTCAAAAACCACTCAGACCCTTTTGGCGTCTTTGAAAACTATTGGCCCAGGTCGTACCACCGATGAGTATACCAAGATCACCGTTTCTCAAACTGTATCTTTTATTGCGCTCATGTACGAAAAAGTACGTAATGCTATAGAATATCGCGAGGACCATCTTATACGCCGTGCTGCAATAGAGCGTATTATGAAAAGACGCCTCACGCTCAATCCTGAAGGAAAAGGTGAGTCTGAAAATATCTTGCGAGAGCTTCTGTGGGCCAGATACTTTGCCAATAGCTCACTTGGGGAGCAAGATATAGCCGAAGTGCAACATATCGTAAACCAGTATCTTATTATCCGCAAAAAGATTCTCACCGGGCGCAATCATCAAAGCAAACAATACTTGGCCGAGTTTCTCATACAACTTATTACGGCCGAGATTGAAGAGCATCTTACTCTAAGCCAAGCCAAAAGAGAATCAGATTTTACCTATTTTATTTTTCAAACACTTAAAGGAAAGATTAAAATAGAAGACTGTACCGAAGAGCTTCGAGATACCTATCTTTTCATAGCTCTCGAAATTGCCTACCGCAAATCAGACACTGCCTATCAGCGCTATCATCTTTTTAGACTTTTTTACAAGCCTCTTTCGATGTATAAAGCCAATGAGCTACCAGATATGCTCACCAAGCTGCCGGCTATTTTTAAAAAAATAGATGATCTCATCGGCAATCCCAATGTAGAAAAACTCGTTCGATTTACGCGCAAGCAGCTACCTCCATACCTCATCCTTTTTTCAATCATCCGTGAACAAAAAGAAAATCTAGAGGATATTATTACCAGCAAAAAGCTTCTATGGACCCATGTAGAGCAAACAGCCCGTGAAAAATATGCCCAGATACGCTCTCGTCTCAACAATTTAGCTTTTCGTAGCTTGATATATATTTTTATCACCAAGATGGTGTTTGCACTTTTGCTCGAAGTGCCGGTATCTCAATATTTTTTTCATGAAGTCAACTATATAGCAATCGCAGTAAATAGCGTTGTGCCGCCTCTTTTTATGCTACTTATCATACTGAGTGTGTCCATCCCAGGTGATGATAATACCAAAAGACTGTTTGGTCGTATCATCGAAATCACCGATGCCGATCCATCTTTTGAAAAGTCTGTGGCCTATATCACCCGTAAGGCCAAGTATAAAAGGCCAATTCTGGTATTTGGATTTACGATACTCTATGTACTCACATTTGTGGTCACTTTGTACCTTATCCATCTGGTGCTTTCCTACGGCCACTTCAATATCCTCAGTGAAGCAGTCTTTGTATTCTTTATCAGCGTGGTCGGATTTTTCGCCTATCGACTCAAACAGCTGGCCAATATGTATCGACTAGCCGAAAAGCCAGGTGTACTCCAACCGATCACAGATTTTTTCTTTATGCCGATCTTATCACTGGGCAAGTTTTTCAGTGAAGGTGTTTCAAAGATCAACTTTTTTATAGTCATTTTTGATTTCATCATCGAGGCGCCGTTCAAACTCATTATCGAAGTCATAGAAGAATGGATTTCGTTTGTGCGACAGAAAAAAGAAGAGATCGTCTAGTATTTCTACATTGCAGTCTGGGCAGTTCCTATCTCTTCCACCATATTCATTACTTTTGTTAAATCCAGTTTAGACAGATCTATACCTTGCCGATGTGCTGTCACTAAGCCATTGAGGAGCCTCCGTGCCCGTATAGCATCCTGTCTCCACAGCTTAGTAAGGACTGGCGGATTCTG
>CAZMJG010000105.1:0-3965 GCA_964566675.1 uncultured Gammaproteobacteria bacterium | reverse complement strand
ATGACTGAGCTTAAATCTAAAATCCTCCAAAAGGATTTAATAGGTCCCAATTTGCAAGTAGGGAACAGAGAATTGGTAGAACAATGGATGAAAGTGCAAGCACCCCTAGAAACTCTCACGGACAGAAGAGTGACTCGAGATATGTTGTATCACTATCAAAAAATGTATGAGACCGCGTCTCCTTTTGCCCCTGAACTTATTGGTCCTGCGCTTGTCTATAGCGGAGTCACGCTTGAGGATACAAATTCATTTGATCTTGCTCAAATACCTCCTTATTACGACCGGGGTAGTAGATATCCTTATATTACAGCTCTCATGTGGGATAATCGTCGAGTTCCCATGAGAGTAATACCGAATGCCTGGCAAGATACTTCACTTAGTACCCCTTTTTCCGTTCGATATGATCCATCCAACGGAGTGCCTGAAGTATTATTTAAAAAGGAACAAAAAGTCGGATATATCAACGAAATATTGCCTCCGGATGACGTCACTATGGTAGCGTATGAAAGAACGTTTAAAAATGGTGCAGATAGAAACACGGTGTTTTCCATTAATCCCCTTCCCAGTTGTCCGGAAGATTGCATATTTTGCTCAAGACAATATCGCAACCTGAGAGTTGGCAAAGGGCCAGATGAAGCAATGCTAACCTATTTAAATCCGGAGGAAATGGCAGCACATTTATTCGAAAAATTTGAATATATAGATTGGGGAAGAGTGACAAATGTCGGATTGGTTACCGGTGCCTTTTCTCACTTTGAGCATATGTATAGGTACACCGATCGACTTGTTGCTTCTCTGATAGAAAAATCGCAAGGCTCTTTTAATCCTGTCCAACATGATCACCAGCGAATACATATACTTACCAGTCATGCACGTACCAGAGATCAATTTGAAGCATTACGATCAGTTGGTGTAAAAAGCATCCAAGATACTATCGAAGTAGTTGATCATGAAAAAAGAGCTGTCATAATGCCTCAAACCAAACATCATAAAACTGGCAATGTGGTGCCTAAAGCATCATATACATCACAGGAAATACTCAGTTCGATACCCGACGCTCTTGACGTATTTGGACCAGACGGATATATACCTTCATTAGTACTCGGATTGGATAGTTACGAAACTACACGGGCTTTTACCCAGGAACTTGCAGCAAAAGGGGTGCAAAGACTGTATCACCCCATTTATCAGCCGTATTCTTTAGATGGTACCAATCTTATGATACAAAGCTTCGACGAAATTATGACATTGCGAAAAGAACTACATACCAAATTTGCCAGATACTGGTAAATTGATTTTTTTAATAATATTTTATGCTACTATAAAAGTATGGATAAAAAACGTACCCATACTAAAGTTCGTACTTTCGCCTTCACTTTTTCCTTCCAGAATATCGTTTTTTTATCTTTAGTAGTCTGTGCTGTAGGCTATATAGGATACCTCATCGGATTCCGTTCTGGAATGTATCGAGGATTCACAAAAGCCGCTCACAAAATACAGATTTCACCTGCTCGTATGAGAGGTTGTACAAGAGAGCTTAAAATATGCCCCGATGGTAGCTCAGTCGGGAGAAGTGGGCCATACTGCGAGTTTGAAGCATGCCCAGTAGCCCGCATTTCAAAAACCCCAGCACGCGACAACTGCGTGATTGGTGGATGTAGTGGACAAATTTGCGGCGAAGCTGCGGAAGTAGAAGGTATAGCGACTACCTGTGAGTGGAAAGAAGAATATGCGTGCTATACACTCACGACCTGTGAGCGACAAGCAAATGGAGCCTGTGGCTGGACCAACAGCATAGAATTTAATACTTGTATAATGAATGCTAAGCCTTCAAACAATGATAAAAAGATATATTAGGAGAGGCTTTTGATGAGATCTACACAGCCATCAAGAGACTGAAAAGTGTCATGATCTGCAAGATCCTCCAGAGTAAGCCATTTGTACTCACTGGCTTCATCATTTAAAACAATTGGACTATCTGTATCTTTTAATTTGCAGTGATAGGTGAGAAAAATGCCTTGCCACGTGTTGCGGACCTTTGTCTGGATATCTGGGAGCATCTGGACAATCTCAACCTCTATACCGAGCTCTTCACGTACCTCTCGATGAAGCGTTTGTATAGGAGTTTCACCAAATTCATGACCACCTCCTGGTATTTGCCACTTGTTGTGATAGTCTGACCCTGGGTCGTGACGAAGGGTAAAAAGGAATGTGTCCTCTTTTTGGATGAGAGCGAGGACCACAATTTGGACAGTCATAAAGTAAGTTAAAAGATAAAAGATAAAGGAGAATAAATTTTTAGTATCAGAATCTGTTCTCTCTTATCTCTTAACTTTTATCTAGATAATGGCGTTCCCGGCGTGATTTGAACACGCAACCTACTCCTTAGAAGGGAGTTGCTCTATCCAATTGAGCTACGGGAACAATGGATATGAATGATAAGTTGTAGGTTATTGGTTGTAAGTTGGCAAGCTACTACTAGTAGTAATTTAATAAATGAACTTACTACCTACAACATACCACTTATAACTACTAGTTTTTGAGCCGCTTGTCGGATTTGTCGTGAGACTCTCCTAAAAGCGAGGAATACGAGCTTTTGGAGCAAGTCGAACGATCCTGCATAGCAGGAAACCGACGATGACTACATACTATGGAGCCGCTTGTCGGATTTGAACCGACGACCTGTCGCTTACAAAGCGAATGCTCTACCACTGAGCTAAAGCGGCATGAGAATAGTGCCGAGGGTGGGAGTCGAACCCACACACTGTTGCCAGTACCAGATTTTAAGTCTGGCGCGTCTGCCATTCCGCCACCCCGGCTTTTTAATATTACCAACTAGTTAAAAGTTACGAATTAAAAGAGAAAAGTTCTCGATAGAATTTGTACTACTCCTATCTAGACGCACCTCATACCAATTAGTTAAAAATTAATCGGTATCCAGGAGCATAAACCAGTAATAAATACTTACTGAGAATGACAACTAGATACCGACAGTTCATTATATCAAATAAGAGCTTCCTGTTCTATGTCATTATTTTCAGCTTTTATATTGAGGTGCTTGCAGCCTTTAGGCGTCACTATACGGCCGCGAGGAGTTTTTTTGATAAAGCCGATGCGTAGCAAATAGGGTTCGATAAATTCTTCAATCGTCCGTCGGTCTTCAGAAAGCGCTGAAGCTATAGTCTCCACGCCGACAGGAGAATTTTGAAATTTTTCAGCAATAGCGCGTAAATACTGTATATCGATGTCTGAAAGGCCAACTTCATCTATCTCCAGAAGGCTAAACAGCTTTTCTATAACTTTTTCATTGAGTACGTCGTGCTTATCTACCTCCAATATATCTCGGGCTCTTTTGAGAATACGGTTGGCAATACGAGGCGTCTTGCGTGAGCGCACCGCAATCTCCTCGAGAGCCCCTTTGGTAATTTTGATATCCATGAGTTTGGCCGACCGGGCGATGATATGCTCCATCTCGGCATCGGTGTAGTAGTCTAGCCGAAGCAAAAGGCCAAATCGATCGCGAAGTGGCGCTGAAAGCATGGCCAGCTTCGTGGTCGCGCCAACTATGGTGATGTTGGCGACAGGAAGCCGTACGGTACGGGCCGACGGACCCTTGCCGATGATAATATCGAGGAAATACTCCTCAAGAACCGGATAGAGCATTTCCTCAACAGTCTTGGGCATACGGTGTATCTCATCGATAAAAAGCACGTCATTGTCTTGTAAATTGGTGAGTATAGCGGCCAGATCGCCTGATTTAGAAATCGCTGCACCGGAGGTGACTTTGATATTGCCTTCAAGCTCATTGGCGATGATGTATGAAAGTGTGGTCTTGCCGATACCTGGGGGGCCATAAAAAAGGATATGCTCGGCGGCGGTGCCACGATTTTTTACGGCATTGAGGAATAGTTTGAGTGTTTTGACTGCATTTGCTTGCCCTACGTAGTCTTGCAGCTTCTGTGGCC
>CAZMJG010000104.1:2460-3975 GCA_964566675.1 uncultured Gammaproteobacteria bacterium | reverse complement strand
TCAAAATCATCAGGATGAGAAACAACCGCAAGTATTCTTTTCTTACCCTTCAATATTTCATCGATATTGTGTTGTTTTGTCATGATTTTAGTTAAAAGTATAAAGTCTATAAAGCTAAAAGAAACTTTACGACTTTTGCACTTTAAAGACTTTCTAACTTATGTAATACTCAAATATCTTTCTCCACGATCACAGAAAAATGTCAAAAATGTTTTTCCATCATGCTTTGACAATTTTCTGATTCCAGCGATATTGGCACCGCTTGAAAAGCCAACTAATATACCTTTTTTCGTGGCTATTTCGCGAGCGGTTTTTATTGCATCTTCTGTTGATACTCGTACAACTTCATCAACCAGTGACATATCCACAAGTGGAGGAATAAACCCTTCTCCAATACCTTGTATATTATGTTCACCGGGTTTATCTCCACTCATCACCGCTGATTCATCGGGCTCAAGTGCAATCATCTTTACATGAGGATACCGTCTTTTAAATACTTTTGCAACTCCCATCAGTGTTCCACCTGTCCCAATACCATGAAGTATATAATCTATCTTTCCATCTGTTTGCTTAATTATTTCATTGGCTGTTGTAAGCACATGCTCTTCAATATTGTCGGGATTTGCAAACTGATCAGGCACAAAAACATTTTTCATACCTTTTGCCATTTCATCTCGTTTCTTTATTGCACCCGCAGGACCCTCTTCATAAGGTGTTAGTACTAATTCTGCTCCAAAGGCTTTTATCATCTGGATTCTTTCTTCACTTTGACCTTCCGGCATGACTGCAATCATTTTATATCCACGAGCAGCTGCTAAGGCACTAAATGCAATCCCTGTATTTCCAGTAGTTGCCTCAATGATGGTGGCACCCGGTTTTATAGTACCTTGGCGTTCAGCTTTATTAAGCATATAAAAGGCCATACGATCTTTTGCACTACCTGTCACATTATAAAGCTCCATTTTTACTAAAACAGTTGTATTTGGAATATCCTCAAAATCCATAGAAATGAGGGGAGTATTGCCTATTAGATCTGTCAGTTGTTGATATTTCATATACTATATGATAATTAATAAACGTTAAAAAAGCAATAGATATGTAACAAATATGTATAATCCCATAAATTATACTATATTTTAAAAGAGTTAAATATTTACTAAATGTAAATACTATCAAACTCTTTGCAAAATGTCTGTGCATTGCATAAAAAATTATCGTATGTTACGATGATTTTACCTATATATTGCTACAAAAGCTCATGAAAAAGAAAACAGCATTTTTTCCTACGAATAAAATTCTAATCATTAGTTGTTTTATATGTATATTTTTACCCATTGCACTAGTCAGCTATAGATTTATTTTTTCTCCATTACTTTCCGCAAAAACAGCAGAACCAGAAACTATATTTCCACCAATTTGGAAGGTCCGAAGCATAGAGACTATGAGCCTTACCAAGGACCGTATTTGCAATCAGCCAAGCATTTCATACATTAGAAAGTGGGTTACCTTAGCCAA
>CAZMJG010000104.1:0-2360 GCA_964566675.1 uncultured Gammaproteobacteria bacterium | reverse complement strand
GTATTTGCAATCAGCCAAGCATTTCATACATTAGAAAGTGGGTTACCTTAGCCAAGGAAGTGGGTGCAACACATATTACATTCAGTGGTTTCTATGATAGTTTACCTTGTGGTAATGCCGAGAAATATGCAGAAAAATGGGAAAGAGAAGCTCGCCGAACAGGTTTACATATATGGTGGCGTCAAATGTTTACCGAATTTGAAGGAATAGACAAACCAGTTGTTCCACAGTGTAATGGATCAAATCAAGACAACTGTCGTGATTATATAGCGATGACTATTGATGAAATCAAAAAACATCCCGATAAATATGAAGACGGAGATATATTTAGCGTCACGGCAGAGCCCGGAGCCAATCGAATACGAGGAGTTACCTGTATACATGAAGGTCCTTGTGTATTTGAAAGCTCAAGCGGCGCTCCTGATGCAATTCCCGAATTTAATGAATGGATGGTCAGAGGTGTAGAAGCTGTAAAAAGCACTTTTCAGAAACAAGGTGTAGATGTCGCCGTTACAGCTGGCGGCCTTGATCTATTTGTAGCAGTAGGTTACGGTAATCCCGATTGGGGATGCGATAATGGGAAAAAGAACATTTTGTATCCTGAAACAGTTGAAAAGATGGGTGGTATGGTACTTGATCATTACTTTGATGCAGATTATGAAAGTATGCAAAAAGCTATAGAGGCGATCAATCATTGTTATCCAGCGCATCGATACCCTCATTTAGTATTTCAAATAGGTGAGTGGGGACCTCTATACGGCTTAGATACTCCAAGACAGATTCAGGAGACTATGGATACCTTGTCCCAAGCGGGCAGTCGATATACAGCAGTATTTAACTATTGGCAAGGAGGGCCATTTGGGCAGGAAAGTCTTTTTGCCGAAGACGGCGACTCCATCCGCACTACTCCAAATTATGATGCACTCAAAAAACAATTTGAACGTCAACGTTATTATCCAGTCCATCCTTGAGGACGCATAGTATACCATTTTACGAGTGATTCTACACTTTGTTCAAGAGTATGTTCTGGTTTCCATCCCAATATATTTTGAGCCTTATCAATTGCGGCTATCATAGTGGCATATTCACCTGCACGAGATTTACCTGTATCTACTTTTATTTCTTTACCAGTTATTTGCTCTACTTTTTTCACAATTTCCCGTACACTGTTACCTGTGCCAGTCCCCAAATTGATAATTTCGCTTTTGCCACCATTCATGAGGTACTCAAGTGCTTTCAAATGAGCCATATTTAAATCGACTACATTTACATAGTCGCGGATAGGCGTACCATCGGGAGTATCAAATGTACCACAGGTCAAATAAAAGGGTTCTATACCGAGTGCACCCCGCACCACATTTTGCATCAAATGTACCGATGGTTTTTTGGAATCTCCAATTATCCCATCATCCGTTGCACCACATACATTAAAGTATCGCAAGATGACATAATTTAAATTTTTTAGTTCACTGTACCAACGCAACATTATTTCTGCCATACGCTTCGATTCTCCATATGGGTTTGCCGGTTTGGTAGGATGTTTTTCATCTATTGGCACATACTCTGCCTCTCCATATACCGCGCAGGTTGAGGAGAATACGATACGATGGATCTCATTTTGAATGATATAAGATAAAAAATTCTGAGTTGCACATACATTATTTGAAAAATACTTCTGTGGATTCTGCATAGATTCATTCACGCTGCAATTGGCAGCATAATGGAGTACCGTATCGATATTTTTTTCCTTCTCAAATATCTCGGATAAATCTCCTCCTAAATCCGCATGGTAATATCGCAACTGTTTGTCTCCATATTTTTCTTGCAAAAGCTTTAAAGGTTCTTTATATCCTGTAGTGAAATTATCTATGGCTACAACTTCATAATTTTTTTGGAGTAGTAGATGGGTGGCCACTGAGCCTATATAGCCACCGGCGCCCGTGATAAGTATTTTTTTCATAAATAAATAATGTTCTGTAATGCACCTATTATACTCATTTTATTTGAGGATTGACAAAACCATGTATAAGTTATACCATGATATAACTATAAATATATTTGTTCTATGTCACTTACACAAGATGATGCTCAGCTACTATTAGTAGCACTAAAACCTACGTTTGATGGCATACACAGACAGTTTGAACAGATCGATCAGCGGTTTGAGCAAATGGAGAAGCACTTTGAACAGATCGATCAGCGGTTTGAGCAAATGGAGAAACGCTTTGAACAGATCGATATGCGTCTTCAGAAACACGATGAACACTTTCAGAGAATCGATATTCATTTAGAGCACATCGATGAACAATTTAAACTTATTGATACACGTTTTTATGAACTTCGACAATATATGGATACCC
>CAZMJG010000103.1:0-4033 GCA_964566675.1 uncultured Gammaproteobacteria bacterium | reverse complement strand
AAATTTTTGATCAGAAGTATCTAGGGTAAAATTTGTAAGGCCCGCGACGCCAGCTTTTTCATCAGCATAAAAAGAAGGTTTATTCCAAAAATTGCGTAGAAGATTTATAGCTACACTATGTCTTTGACCATATTCGTTGTTTCCCGGTGGTGAAGGTTTACTCATCGCCAACCAACCATTAGGTAAAGTAAATTTTATTGTTTGAGTATCTGGATATTGAGCAAACTCAATTTTTATATCCTCAAGTACTTGAGGATTCTCAATTTTATATCCTTTATCTTCAATTAATGCTTGTAAGAAAAGAGCTGTATTTCCAGCCTTCTGTAGCTTTATCACATCTGTTGGGCTCATTTTTATACCTGCAAATTCACCACCCAGCCAATCGCCTATAGGTATCTGTATTTTTTCTATAGAATTTCGAGAGTCGATATCAAAACCTATTGATACTTGCGTTCCCTCAGGAGAATTGAGCTCTATTTGCTGTAGTATTTCATTAGGCAGTGCGAGTACTACTTCATCATAGTCTGGCATATGTGGATCTGCTTCTATATGTCCGGTTATAGGTGCTGCTACTTCTCTGCCTTCCGCCGGCAGTTGTTCCGTTGCGATCACCCGAGCTCTTCCAGTAGACACTTCAGAGGCATTCACATGCATGACTTTGGGTGTCGGTTCGGGAGTACCCGGTACTACTATCGGCGTCGGCTGTATATCAGGTTTTTCAGCAGGTTGTCCTCCACCACAGGCTGTCATAAAAGCCATTGTGCCGCCCAGGGCAGCAGGAAGTATTTTTTTTCGCCAGCCTAGAGGTATCTTCGCAATCATTTCATCAACTCTCGTACGTACGAGGCTTAATTTCTCTTGTAGATTGCTGCGCTCAGGTTGTGGTATTTCGGAATTGGGTTCCATATGATTTCAGTTTTTCACTAAAATGCGGAATTGTGTTATTAAAAAATGTATAGAGCGCAGCTCCGTCTTTTATCTCAATATTTTCTAGCTTCTGTTTTGCCTCTTCAGGTAAATCTTCATAGGCATGAGCTATTATAAAATCAGTGAGAAGTTTATCAAGCGCCGCAATCTCTTCGTTCTTGCTGGCACGAGAGAGAGTAGCTGCATATTCCTGTACGCCAAATAAACTATATAGTTGAAGTTGTTGCTTTTGCAGCATATTAGTGCCCGGGAGAGGACTTGAACCTCCAAGGATTGCTCCACACGCCCCTCAAGCGTGCGCGTCTGCCAATTTCGCCACCCGGGCAAATATAATTACTAAAGACTAATTACTAATGACTAGAGACTAATTACTAATGTCTAGTAATAAATTCATTATTAGTCACTATGCATTATGCATTAGTAACTATTCATTAGTCACTATGCATTAGTATTTATGAATTATATCAAATCTAAATCCTTTTTATAGTATAGATGTAAGGGTAATACAAAAAGTACGCCGGCATATCCTCCACCAGCACACGCTGAAAATCTGAGTACAAATCCTTTCGAGTACGTATACTAAATGTATTACGTCCATCTTCAAGTATTTTATCTACACGTACGTTTTTATAGGAGGTGATATTGCCCCGTTTTTGTGTCGAATGCCAGAAAAAATACTGATCAGGATCTTTTGGCAACGTCATAGGAGCTAAAAATAGCTGAAAGTTGGAAGGCAAATTCCCAGCCAACACTTCAACTTTTGTATTCATCCCAGCCGATTCAAGATCCTCCTTTATCTCATCAGCCACCGTGAGATGGTCGTAGTAGGTACTTATTGTCAGTTCGGCAGAGCCCGAAGACTCGGTATATTTTTTTAGTATTTTTGAAGACACGCTCGGATTATAGGTGTAGTGTTTAATATCTTGTGCGTATGCCCACGATATTGGTGGTATAGGGCCGGTTGCATCTTCACCAAAATTGGCAAACTGGGATTTATCTATAGATTCGGCGAGTGAATGCCGTATGTCTTTATCTTCCTTGAGTAGCGGATCACGCATATTGAAAAAGAGTGTCAGGACACGCGTATAGTCTACATTCTTTTCCACTGTCGTATTACTCCAAGAGTCAAAAATATCTGCCACACTCGATTTCGAGGTAGACATGCTGGTGATCTCTCCCAGTTTATAAGCCTCCACAAGCTTTGTATCGGTATCATAAAACTTATAAATGAGTATCGGATCAGCGTCTTTCTGAGATTGTGGCGAGAGGTGAAGTTCACTTATAAATCCACTTTTTACTTTTATGCGAGCCACTCTATATTGTCCGGCTACCCCGACTAGTGGATACTGCACAATATGTTTTGTCAGGAAATAAGGGAAAATGGGTAGTGGTTTTGTAAGCTTGAATACCAGTAAATAGTCATTCTCGGCCTCAGTTTTTACATCTTTGAACGAGTATTTTATATCACGTGCCGTAAACGGTTTACCATCATTCCAGGTGAGGTCTTTTTTTATATGAAAACGATATTCTTTCCCACCATCAATAGGTTCCCAGGAGTCAGCAAGCACGGGTATGAGCTCACCGCTATCATTGGCAAAAAGGAGACCGTTTGAAAATTTAGATAAAACTTCAGGAGGAAGGGTATCGAGAGTATAGGTCCCGGCAATACCTATCGATTCTGTCTTGCTGGCAAATTTTCTCAAGACATAAGGGGAAAAAGAGACAATCACAATGATGCCTATAAGACTGAGTAAAAAACTCAGCAAAATAGACTGAACATTCTTCTTGAGAAATGCCAGGAAAAGCCAATAGATATAACGGACATTTTTCTGACGCAATTTGAAGGCCATGCGATTATTTTACAAAAAAATTAGCTAGTGAGATCACCAGGAAAAGAAAAATACATATATAAGTAAGTCGCATAGTGATTTTTTCTACACCTCGTCTTGTCTGATAAAATTCTCCACCGCCACCCCACGCACTACCAAGGCCTGCTCCCTTGCCTTGCAGCAAGATAAGTACGACGATGATCACAGATAATACGATGTTTGCGATAAGTAACCAGTTATGCATAGTCTATTTTAATAGGAATTGAGAATACTGTTCTGTCATCCCGGACTTGATCCGAGATCCAGGGTTATAACATTCATTATTCCTGGATTCCTTTGTATTATTATAACATTAACTTTTTATTGCGCAGATGTACATGATATTTTTTTGCAAAACGATGAGATTCATCGCGCAGCGACTGTATAAGTCTAAATCCCGGATGGTTAGCCGGCGGCCTCACCGAAAGTTGTGAGTCTTTCCCAAGTATTATGCGATCTGGTCTTTTGGCAATGCCAATAAGTGGTATATCCAGCGATAAATCCGAAAGTACTTTCATAGCCACACGTACCTGTGGTTTCCCGCCGTCCACCACCAGCAAATCGGGCTTTTGCCAGTCATTTTTAAATCGTCGACGAAGTACTTCATCCATCATTTCAAAATCCGATTCAGCCTGCTGGTTTTTTATCTTAAATCGTTTGTATTCTTTTTTATCACTTAGTCCCCCGGTAAAAACTACCATTGAAGCCGTACTTTCTTTAAACTGAAACGTACTCATATCAAAACACTCTATTCGGTCGGCCGTCGTAAGACCAGGAAAGTGTGGCGACAGTAGTTTGAGTAGCGAATCAAGACGTGTCTGAGATACATTGTATTCCTCAGGATCACTACCAAATTTTCGGCGTAAGATCACACTCTCGAGCCTATACAGTCTGTTTCTAAAGGGTATAGCCTCCTCATATCGCTCCTCTTTTATGAGCTGGTTAATTTCTTTATAGAGTTGGTCTACGACCGGATCTATCCTTCCCTCCAAAATTTTTATAATACTACGGATATTTTTTCTATATTCTCTTCTCTCCTTTAACTTTTCATTTTTATCTTCTAGTTTCTCAATATCATTGGGGCATGGGTTACACATACCTATTTTGGCATAAAAACACTTTCTGTTGGTGATTTTTTTCTGCGAACAGAAAGGGAATACCTTACGGATTTCTCGAAGTATATTGGTGGCGACTACGACCGAGGGGAAAGGGCCAAAATAGAGAGATTTTTTATCTTC
>CAZMJG010000102.1:0-4072 GCA_964566675.1 uncultured Gammaproteobacteria bacterium | reverse complement strand
GAAAGTAGTATGTAAAAAGGTTGCAAGGCAGGTGTAAGTAATATGGGCGGGAAATTTTTGCAATAATATGTTATAGTATGATCCTGTGAAAAATTTCTATAAAGGGCCACATTTTAAAAAGTGGGAAATTATTTCTGCGGTCGCGCTTTTTATTTTCTCTGTAGGCTTTTTTTCATTACAAATATACGCAAAAAAAACTGCCACTCCGTGTCTCCGCGGCTACTCCCAAGGCGTGTGAAACGAGTATACCTCCCACTGGGGCGCTCGCAAGTGAACCAGCCTCTATTTGGTGTTATACAGATCTTAACTCAGCAGGCAAAACAGCTATACAAGGCACTAATTCATTTGTAGATACGTTTACTAAAAGTACAAATTTTTCAGATTGTTGTGGCGGCTATGCAGTCTTTAATGCTATAAAAACCACAGGTAAAGCCAAAATGTGGAGGCAAGGCAATTACTGGATTACCGATTCGACCGCTAATATTTCTCTTTTGCGTCCCAATAATACCTTCTCTTTTGAAGGAGGCAAGCTTATCATTGAAGCTGCTGTTGCCGCTAGCATGCCAGGTTATAACAATCTTATTTTTCCGGAAGTTATTTTCTCCACCGCTTCACATCCATCATCACCTCATAAAAATGCCCGCTATGGCTATGAACTATTTGCACAACACACCACTTTTGGCTGTAGACTTGAAGGCTCAACACAAAGAGTTGTCTGTACATTGACAGATAAATCCACACCGGCGAGTGCTCCGGCTAAAATTGTCTACGAAAAAAAGTCAGCCACGCCCACTGCCTCCCAAAAGGCTGCTTGGAAAGTTTGCACGAGTGGACAACCTGCATCTGCTTGCATGAATACCTATCGTCTAGAAATAAGCGCGACTTCAGCCCTAATATATGTAAATACCATCAAATATGCAGAATTTAGCGGATTAGCCCTACCCTCCGATTTAGTTAAAGGTAAAGGGTACGTCTACTTTAGTACGACCAATCTCGATTCGTCCAATGCCGCCTATCGACTCCAATGGGGAGCGCTGGCAATAAATCCCAAAGACAGTACTGGCAAAGTACTATCTGCCACGTCTATAAGTCGTGCTCCCACTCCTGTAGCCAAGGCATCTGCCTCTCCATCCCCCAAGCCAACTCCGCAAAATATGAGTTTACAGCTAGATGGAAAAAGTTATGCCCGCATTTCTCATGCGAGTTATTACAACGCTCCCAAGTCATGGACTGTCGAGACATGGTTTAAAGATGAATCTAAAGAAGGATACGATCACCCCACCCGCTATATCATTACCAAAGGCGAAACCTATGCTACTAAAAATATTCCCTTTCTTATCGGTATTGAACAAAACAATATATTTGTTGGCACCCGCAATGAAGGTATACATAAAGTGATGACCTACAATCTTGCCGAGCATGCTGTTTCACCCAATGTCTGGCATCATATCGCTGTCACCTTTGACAACGATTCTAAAGAAATGATCATGTATCTTGATAGCTTGCCCACTATCAAAGCATATGTCTCCACCTATACCACCAAAGAAAATATGCGACCAGTATTTATAGGTAAAAATGGTGATCGTGATTACTGGGTTGGCAAAATAGATGACTTGCGCATTTGGGACAAAGCACGTACTGCAGAGCAAATCAGAAATGCCTATCTTTCTCCTCTTACTGCGCCCCAAGATAATCTTATTGGCAACTGGCAGTTTGATGAAGGTTCAGGAGATATGGCCTATGATCTGAGTTCAAAAAAAGAAAACATGACCATCATAAAAGCTACCTGGAGTGCCGATGTGCCGTATATGAGATAATGAGAGGGTACTATGATTCAAGCAGTTTTTCTATTTATTCTATCGTTTATCATCGGTATCGCAAGCTATATAGGCTACAGCCGACTTACCGTTGCCCCAGTTACAAAAGAAACTTCTTCGTCCCCCACTCCGACTCTCACTGTCACAACTACATTCACCTATTCACTTGAAAAAGCCCCACCAGACACACTAAAAGCGCGTATACTATCGCGAGAAGGACAATCGTTGTGGGAATCTCGCACGGCCACAATACCCGGCGTTATGAAGGAAAATATTGAAGTCCAACAAGGTGAGACTGTCGGCACTGCAGAAGATGGGCGCATGTCTCTTGCACTTGGCGAGGCTCTTGAGCTAGACCTTATGGAAGATAGTCTACTTGCGTTTACTCAAACATTGCCTCAAAGCATAGTCTTTACTCAACTGAGAGGAACTATCGATTATACATTGAGTTCTCGCTCTCAGCCGGTTGCAGTGCGGGTACGCCGTCTGTTGGTTCGATTACGTACCGGGACAATACAGATTGAAACAACGCCCGATGACTCAGTTATTCGGGTCACAGTTGGCGAGGGGTCGGCAACCATTGCCTACAATGATGCCGATTTTACAAGTCAGCGTTTGAGTCTTGTCAAAGGAGATGTATTTGAATTTGACAATGACACCCGAGAAGGAAGTATCGAGTAACATTATTTATATTGTTTCAACGGGTTAAGGATTGTATCCCCCTCATACCCCAGAGCCCACAAACCTATACCACCCAGTTTATACTGGTTTGCAAGATCAATCTTTTCCTTTGTAGCATCCTCATCAGGATAAAAAATCTGATGGTATGTCCCCGTTTCTTTATCCTCATAGACTACATACGATTCTTTGCCTTCCGCCTCTTGTTCCACCCGACAGTTATCACAGCTGGCTATGAGCTCCTCGACTCTTCGATTACTAGCCGTGATACCACTTCCCGGAATTGTAGCTGCCCGATTGAAGCGATCCAGGGTCTCCCATTCGTAGCCATACAAAGGGATTGCAAGTACTATTTTTTCAGCTGGCATAGCCTGCACAGCAAGTCGTACTCCTGTTAGAGTGTCAAACTCAGATATACTTTCCCCACCGCCAAGAGGTGCGACAGGGCCCGTCACAGATGACCCCTGGTAGTGATAGTCGTAACCCATGATCACAAAAGTATCGACAAGCGGAGCTATAGTCTTGGGGTTTACTAAATAACTTTTTATAAATACAGTCGGGCTGGCATCGATACTGAGTGTCCCGGCATTTGCCTCATCAAGTTGATCTTTTACTTCTTGCATAAATATCCTAAAACGCTCCCGTTCATCTGCTGTAGCTACTTTTACAGATTCTATATCTATATTCAAATCGGTAAAATCATGTTCCTTCATGACGGGTATTACCTCTTCCATCATATTACGGGCATGATCTACAGGCTCAGTAAGCAACTCTGCTATTATTTCTTCATCTCCGCTAAATATCACAAGCGATAGTTCCATACCTTCTCGTTTGGCCTTCTTCAAGTAATCTGGAGCTTTCCCTTTGTTTAGAGTATACCAACCAGGTTCAGATTCACCAGGTGCCGTATATTTTTGTATCGTTCCATCTCCTTCCAGGGAAAGTGCAAAATATGCGAGTGTATTTACATAGGGAGTATAGTCTTTATTTGCATTGTTGAGAAGCCAATATGGCAGGAAGCCTAAAACTATTTTTTCTTTGTCCAAGACAGGTACAACCTCCTGGACTTCATGTGTGAGTGTTTGTATCTGGTTTGGCTGCAGGAAAAAATATCCGCTAGCTACTCCAGATATCAACCCGATGATGATAAGTATTGTCTTTAACACAATTTATTCTATCACAGGGTTAGGATCCGAATGTAAATGCATAGACTGCGATATTGGGCGAAAAATCAATCTCCAAGATATGCTCTCCTGCATCCTCACCCATATCAATAAGTTCATACATCCTCGATGAACTTACTTCTACCATACTATTTTTTGTATCCTTTCCCGCCAGTGTAGATGCAACCTTCAGTCCATACAATTTTAGTGTAGCCGTCCCTACTCCTTGTGTCGGCTCCATTACCAAGAATACTTTTCTGGCATTAAAGTGCAATAGTAGACGACTATCTTTAACACTCTTAGAATACTCCTGCTGTATATCCCACTGGCCGCTGAAAGAAAAGCTATTGTTTGGCACCTCATCTGTCCGTATAAGCGACTGGACCCCTGTTTTATTTATAGAGTTGGTTGCAT
>CAZMJG010000101.1:0-4079 GCA_964566675.1 uncultured Gammaproteobacteria bacterium | reverse complement strand
CTTCCATACGTTTTCTACTAATTGGGTTATATTATGTTGTGAGAAGCAATGGTAAAGCCGTGCAAAATCATCTGCTTGATTTGGACTTCTAAATTTATCTGTACGGAGTGATGCCGTTTCCATCACGCTCTGCGCAAGGATCGCTTTGAACATAGCTTCTGTAAGCTCAGGAGTAGATAGATTTAGAGGATTAATATTCTCTGAGTCAAAGTACTGCCCTAATGAAAGGAATCCATTTGTGACTCTATTTGGGAAATTTAAATTAGCTTGTAACCTCTGATCTGTTAAATTAGCATTTAATGCTGTGAGTGTTATAGCTGGATTTTCCGCTAAAGTATCTATGACTTTCAGAGGTGGTTTATCTTTTACAATTTGACCTATTTCCTCACGTTCTTGCTCAGTATAGATGGGAGAGCTATATGCTGAGTAATATGGATTGTAATAATTAAATTGTAACCCTCTATAACGCATATTCTGCGGAGAATATTTAAAGTAGGTATCAATATTATTTTTAATAACATCACCAAACTGTTCTATAAAGAATGAAAACAACATGATTTGTGGATATTTAGCAGAATCAAATTTTGGACTCATGAGCTCTTCAAAGGACATGACAGGCCTATCACTTTGAGTTAAATCTATAAGACGTCGTGAAGTATTTCCATCATCCATAATGACAAATGATTTATCTAATTGAATACTAGGTGAATCAGCATCTTGCTGAGTATCGAAGCCGGCTCTTCTATAAAATAAAGTTCTTAAGTCCTGGTTATACATCTCCTGGTTTCCATTCTGAAAAGATACGTGGTTTCCTAGTAAGGAGCGAGCGATTATTGTCCTTCTTCCACTATCTTCATATTGAGAAGGAGTAACTGGCCCATGCTCTTCTAAAAATAGGCCACACTTATCTAGAAATTTTTTTCTTTCATACCCCATTGCAGCAGCCTCATCAAAGAGTGAAACACGATCTAATAGTTCATAATAATATCTGGTAGTACCTTCTTTAGAGAATCCAGTACTTCTACATCTCTGTAAAACTAAGTGATGTAATTCATGATTAGGATGAAACCCAAAGCCACGCTCTTCTGTAGTGAGATTAACGGCTTTATTTCCTAACACAAGTAAGTGTCCGAATGTATTTACCCAGGGACCGTATGTTGATCCATTAGGTAATACCATAATTGCAGTCGTCAAATCGTGGTTTGAAGATCCTGATAATATACCAATATCTTTTCTCATATCGCGAGTTAAGGTATCAGTATATTGGCCAATTAATTGTTTCCCTTTAGGAGATTCTAAAAAATCAGGGCAAAGCTCAGGATCCCGTGGCGTAATTAACCAGATAGGATCCCGATGATATCTATCATAGACATATTCACCAGTAGTGAGCCTATTTAGAGTGAAGGCAATTTCTTCATCACGTTCTTGGGACATAAAGAGTACCTCTGCGTTGAGGTATAGCGTGCTACCCTGAGTTTTCGCATATGCTAAGGCATCATTGAGCGGCAATGTCTGCTGTGTGGCCACACGGGAATGCTCTCCAATATGTGGAGTTACTCTTTCAGAGAAGGTACGAAGACTAGTTTGTAATCTTTGAATATCTACATCTTCCTTAACTGGTTGTATTTCTTTAGCCATACTATGATTTAGTAATAAAATGTAGAGCATAGTATATCAAAAACACTACAAAATACATACCATTTATGTATAAAGTGTGATCGTCCAAAACTAAAAATTATAGATCTTTGATAATTTTTTTGGAAACCTGCTTTATCGAATAATCTGCTTTCTTGCAGATTATTAAATGGGGGATTAATCTATTGTAAAGTTGTATTGATCTAATGCGCGGACCAGTTTGAATAATAGTCGTCACGTCGGAATCTTCTTTAGGAATAAAACAGTAATTAGGCAGTAAAAAAGCATATGGATCCCGAACGAAATCACCAGTCCATTGCCCAGATAGATATTGATCAACCCAAAAACATACGCTCCAATAATGGCACTCGCGACTAAAACCAAAGCATACGACTGCTTAAGAAGCAATAACAATGGGAGATGCAAACACGTGAATATAACTACTAAATATAACAGTGCCTCACGAGATGCATATCTGAGAAGAAGTATTGACAACAATATATAGATAAGTAGTTGCTGAGCAGCAATTTCGGCTGTTTTTGATATCCAAAACTGCCTGATAACTTGCTCTGTCACCCTAAATTTTTTGGCAGCTAATTTGACATAGATCAGATAACTAAACACTAAAATACTGGTTAGCAAGCTGAAATTATCTAGGCTAAATAAATTGACTGGCAACGAAACTCTAAATACTAGAAGAGATATTAGGGGTAAAACAAAGTAAATGCCCAAGTATAGTAGGCTTTTTGTATGGTAATACCATAACTTTGGCTTAAAGTAAAAATAATAAGAGCCGAATGTAGTAACCCAAAGCAAACACCAAATTCCCAACTTAAGCAGAATTTCCATATGGTTACTTCATTTTACATCATGCCTGTATTTCCTATTTATAAATTCATAAGAATCACTCCTATGAGTGCTGCTACAATGCCCACACTATGAATTACAGTCAGTTTTTCTTCAAAGAAAAGGGTCCCAGATACTATGACAATTGCAGCATAGCAGACCATTTGTAAAATACCTACAATCCCAAGCTCCCATTTTCGAACAAATACATATGCAAAAAGGACTATTTGGCATAGATAGAGTAAGACTGCCCCGATAATGAGTGGATGTTTTAATACCTCAGTAAGAGAAGTTGCATTTACTGCTGCGCGCTTGATAAATACGTCTGCGACAGCAACACATGCTCCAGCAATTATGATTATCAAAAACTGAAATACTTGTGTCAATAAATTACTGGGATAAATTTAAAAACGGACTTTATTTATTATAAAAGATTATATCCTACAAAGTACTCGCTTCAAGTGGAGAAATAGTTTTTTCAAAACTCATATCACAGAAATATTCGGTAAACCAACTCTCTATGCTGATTTATTTAGCTATTCTCAGAGTTTTAAAGTAACAATTGTCTCATGTAGAATATAAAATGATATGTTATTATGTATCATGTCAGTCATAGTCTCCGCAGATGAAATAAAGAAACTATTACCAAATTATTCTCCTGAAAAAGCGGAATTATTTCATCACGAATCTGCACAGAGGGCAGATAAATTATTTACTAAAATACTAAAAACCAGTCATTACAAAAAGGTGATACTACTTAATGGAGGTACTGCATCAGGAAAAACCGAATTTCTATCAACGCATTTGATTAATGATGATTGCGTCATTTTAGATGCAACGCTTGCTACTCAACTGGGTGCAAAAAATAAAATCAGTCAAATTAAAAAGGCCGGAAAATTACCCATTATATATACAGTTATACCCGATGATTTAAAAAGAGCTTTTATTGCGTTCTTAAATAGAGACAGAAAATTTAGTGATGCTCACTTTTATAGAACTCATTCAGGATCAAGGAAAACACTATTGTGGATAGGAAAAACCTATCCTGATATTACAATTAATATTATTGAAAGCTCATATAATTTGAAGCATGGAAGTCTACAGTTTTCAGACATAAAATTTGATAATAGAGCAATGTTAATTAATTATTTGATAGGCAAACAGTTGACAGAGAATGATATAATTTCCTATATAAACTTTATAAAAGACTAATTAGTATGCGCAAAATACTTTATAACACAGACCAAAGCAATCCGGTAATTCAAGCCTATAGAGAAGCTGTAGAAAAAGGAAAAAAAGACCAGCATGTACTTCCCAGTGGCAAAGGATGGATTGTAAAAGAATTGCTTTCAGAGGAATCTAGTAGAACTTTTGGTACCCAGCAAGAGGCTGTAAAATATGCAGAATTACATGCCAGTCAGGGTACGGCAGTTTTTGTACATGCTTCAAATGGGCTAATAGCAACAAGAACTGACTATTGAGATCTATAATAGCATCAATAGTAGTACTATATCCCAATTTTCAACTGTTGTAACTATTCAGATGTTTCCGAATATATGTCATGCTGAACTTGTTTCAGCATCTAGCGAGAGCGTTCC
>CAZMJG010000100.1:0-4089 GCA_964566675.1 uncultured Gammaproteobacteria bacterium | reverse complement strand
TCCTATTTTTACCAACGGAATGAAAAAAATCTTCATATACTTGAGATAAGGTAATAAAGCTAGCACCTCCATCAAAAGTAAAACCGTCTTTTTTTATTTGAATTATTTTCCCTCCGGGTTTTCCCTGTTTTTCTAAAACTTTGACGGAAAATCCTTGATATGCAAGCTGAATTGCGGCCGAAAGGCCACCTATACCTGCCCCTAAAATGATAATACTTTTATCTGATTTCATAATTATAAAGATTTCTTTTGATACTGAGTTGCTATGGCTCGCACAATAAAAGAATTAATCATATCGATTATTTCTTTTCTTTTTTTACCTACTGGTATGTCTGGATAATATTCTAAAATAAAACCATTGATGGCATGTGTGATCACTTTTGCATCATGATCAATGTTTGGAATTTTAAATAATTTTTGTCTGAGACCTTCTTCTAGTACTTCTTTTATATGCAAGTACCCTTTTTCTGGTATATAACCACCTGCGTTTTTCTCAAATGTTTGGCGATGCGTCATAAAATATTTCAGAATAAAAATAACATCTTGTGCGTGCTCAAACTGGAAATCGATACGCTGTACAAGTAATTTATGTGGATCCGAGACGGATGGCAATTTTGAACGCTCAATACCAAGTTGAGTATTTGTTGTGTCAAATGCTACTTTTAATAATTCATTTTTATTTTTAAAGTAATAATATAGTACAGAAATACCTATACCACACGCTTCTGCCAGCTGTCTCATTGAGAAGCTGATGATATTGTGGGCATACAGTTCCTTTGATTTCAAAAGTATGAGTTCTCTTGTATTCATGAATAGAACGTTCGATCTATAAAATATTTATTAGTATAAATTTGTTATGATAAATTGTAAATCAGTTTACATATTATGACATATGAATTTGCAGCGTGTCTATAAAATCAACACAAAATCGGAAATACCTGATAAACCAGTAGCGTACTGGATGAGTAGAGATCAGAGAGTTTATCATAATTGGGCTTTGATATATGCGGCAGAAAAGGCCCTTCAGAACAAGATGCCTTTATATGTCTTTTTTGCGCTGTCTCCTACATTTCTTGGGGCTACTTTGAGGCAGTATGATTTTATGATACGCGGATTACAAGAGGTAGAGCGCCAACTTCATGCTTTAAGGATAGGGTTTGAAATAGTTCTGGAAGGTCCCATGGAGGGGATACCTTCTTTAGTAAAAAAATATGACATAGGCACCTTAGTTTGTGATTTTTCTCCGTTACGAATCGGCAGAGAGTGGAGAGAAAAAATAGGAAATGAAATACCAATTGCTTTGTATGAAGTAGATGCACACAATATTGTGCCTTGTCGGGTAGTAACTCAGAAAAAAGAGTTTGCTGCTCGGACAATTCGACCTAAGATTCATAATCTTCTAGATAGCTTTTTGGACTCTTTTCCTGATATGTCAGTATATTCCTCGAACATAGCACCTAAAAATACAAACTGGAAATATGTCTACAATAATTTATTGTGTGATAAAAATGTAAAACCGGTAGAATGGCTCACACCTGGATTTGAAGCTGCAAATAAAATGCTAAGCAATTTTATCTCAAGTCGGTTGGCGTCATACGATGATAATCGCAATAATCCAGCTCTAGATGGACAATCGGATCTATCACCATATTTACACTTTGGTCACATTTCGGCCCAATATATAGCTCAAAAGATAATGAAGAGTAAGGTGTCAGTAAAAGCGAAGGAAGTGTTTCTAGAAGAACTTATTGTGAGACGAGAGCTTGCTGATAATTTTTGTTATTACAATCCATTATATGATTCTGTTAAAGGGTTCCCGGAGTGGGCGCAAAAAACATTGGAAAAGCATGTTTCGGATAAGCGTCTCTTCCTTTATTCTGATGCAGAATTTGAAGAGGCGAGGACGCATGATCCTATCTGGAATTTAGCACAATCGCAAATGGTCACACGAGGAAAAATGCATGGCTATCTCCGGATGTACTGGGCTAAAAAAATATTGGAGTGGAGTCCTTCTCCTCAGGAAGCGATGCGAATTGCAATATATCTAAATGATAAATATGAACTTGATGGCAGGGATCCAAACGGGTACGTGGGAATTGCCTGGTCAATAGGAGGAGTTCATGATAGACCATGGTTTGAGCGTGAGATATTTGGACTTATAAGGTACATGTCAGCTACTAAAATTCAACGAATGTTAAAATCGGTTCAATGAGCATGTATACCATTTCCCATTTTTTGTGCATGTATTTGAGTAAGTTTTGCTCCAAATAAGAAAATTATTGAGGAAAAATATATCCAAGCTAAAAAGACTAGTAAAGAGCCCGCCGTTCCATATACTGATCCCATAACGCTCTTACTAAAATAAAATGTTAGTAAATATCTCCCAATCGTAAAAAAAGCAGCTGTAACAGTGCCTCCTACTGCAGCATCAATCCAGCTTATATAAGCTGAAGGCACATATTTGAAAATGCATGTAATGACGGTGATTATAAAGAAAAAGGAAATCATAAAATTCACATTCTGTATGATCCAGGGATTATAGCCTGTTAGTGTTTGAAAATATCCACCAGCAAGATTGATGAGAATACTTAATGCAAATAGTATATAAAGTGAAACACCTGCAATTATAATCGCCAGTAAAGAAAAAAATCTGGCACGTAATTGTATCAGAAGTGATGGAGATTTGATGGAATGAATATCCCAGAGTGTATTTATCGTTTTTTGAAGCTGAATAAAAAGGGTTGTTGCGGCAATTATCAAGGTTCCAACAGTAATTATTTCAAATAAAAAATTGGAAGATTCTTTTTTTATATTATTAATAAGTACAGTATTCACTGTAGCAGCTACTTGTGGTCCTGCGGCAGTCTGCACATTTTTAAGCAATTCATATCGGATTTGTATATCGGATAAAAATATATTTAAGATGGAAATGGTTATTACTATGATAGGAGCAGTTGCAAACAAGCCAAAATAGGCAAGAGAAGCCGCCATCTGACTGATATTGTATTTTTTGATCTCCCGAAGTGTTTCTAGAAATACGAGATAAATTTGATGCATACCCTTACTAATCAGTATATTTTTTTACTACCATTTCTAGCTCTTCTATATCAAAAGGCTTGCAAAGAAAATGATCGGCTCCGATCTGTTTTGCAATATCTTCTGTATTCCGGCTTGCAGAAACGATAATAATAGGTATGTTACTTGTTTCTGGAGTCCGTTTCAACTGCTTTGTAACTTCTTCTCCGGATAAATTCGGCATCCATAAATCTAGTAGTATGAGTTGAGGATGTATCTTTTTAGCATTAGACATAACTTCCTGACTTTCAGTGATAGCAAATACTTTATAACCTGCATCTGACAGTATTATAGAAGCTACATCTACAATACCTTCATCATCATCACAGATTAATATAGATTTTTGTGACATACATTGGAATTATAAATTACGTACGTAAAGGGATTGTAAAATAAAATGTGGAACCTCGACCAAACTCACTTTCAACCCAGATAGAACCACTGTGACGTTCTATAATTTCTGATGATATATACAGACCAATTCCAAGTCCAGAATAATTTTTTGTGGTGTTTTTGACTCTAAAAAAACGTTGAAATAAATGGTTCTGATCTTTTTTTTTCTATACCAATCCCGTGGTCCTCGATGCTGACAAGCGCGAAATCTGCCTTTTTTTTAAGAGTAATGAATATCTTGGATGCATTTGGTGTGTATTTCATTGCATTTGAAATGAGGTTCATCAGTACTTGCTCTATTCGTTCTTTATCCATAACTACCTCTAGAGTGCTGTCTCCTTTATACACTAGAGTGTGTTTCTCAGATAGATGTTGCATTGCGTCTACGACATTGGCAATAATAGGTGAGAAATTGACAATTTCCTTATTCAATATAAGTTTTCCAGCTTGTATCCGAGATATGTCGAGAAGGCTCGTTATCAGTTGATTTAATTTGTCTGTATAAATATCTGCTTGATGGATATACTGGATCATCTTGGTAGTGCCTTCTTGTTGAATATATTTGGTTAAGAGCTGAATATAACCTTTGATAGTGGTTAAAGGAGTTTTAAGTTCATGACT
>CAZMJG010000099.1:0-4129 GCA_964566675.1 uncultured Gammaproteobacteria bacterium | reverse complement strand
TCAGTGGCATACGTATACCCTTTTGTTTCAAGCTGCGCAATGAGCTCAATCATGGCCGGGATATTGTCGGTGGCCTTCATCACATTATCGGGTCTTTGTATACCCAGTGCGTCCATTGTCTCAAAAAATTTATCGGTATAGTACTCAGCGACTTGCCAGACTGTTTTACCTTGTTTCTTTGCCCCTTTTTCGAGCTTGTCATCACCACTATCATCGTCTCCTGTGAGATGTCCGACATCGGTGATATTCATGACATGTTGAACATCGTGTCCGAGATATTTCAGGGTACGTACCAGAATGTCATCCATGGTGTATTTGCGCATGTGGCCGATATGGGTCTCGTCATATACTGTCGGTCCGCAGCTATAGAGTTTAATGATTTTTTGCTCCTGTGGGGATGGTAATACTTCTTTGGTACGTGAAAGTGTATTGTAGAGGTTCATATGCTTATTATACCTAAATAAGTTGCTATAATGAACTATACCATGTCTCGTCAACTTTGGACTTTTGGGTTTACTGTTCTTGTCGTATGTAATCTGCTTCTTGTAGGCGGAGTGGTCTATCTGTATCAACAGAAAACTGAATTTCATACTCCCCTTGCGTCTTTGCCAAAAGTAGCCAAGACTCCTCTGTATTCCTACGCGTATGATACGATGAAAAAGAGAGCGTTTGAGGCACAAGAAATGTCTTTTGATAGCCCGATAGATGAGACCTCGGAATATGAGACCCGTATGTTTTATTTTCGAGTTGAAGGCAAAAAAGTAAGCGGACTTGCGCATATTCCGAAGGCGAAAGGTGATCATCCTGTGATCGTCATGGTGCGAGGATTTGTAGACCCGGCCATATATAAGCCTGGAGTGGGAACGATGAGAGTAGCTCAGGAACTTGCTAAAAAAGGATATATCACTCTTGCACCTGATTTTTTGGGATATGGTGAATCGGAGATGCCAGGCATACTGCCTTTGCAGGACCGTTTTCAAACCTATCCGACTGTTATACAACTGTTTAAAAATATTGAACAACTCAACACTTCTTTACGCAGTGCGGATATAGATGTAACTGCTGATGAAGAAAAGATTGGGATATGGGCACATAGTAACGGTGGACAGATTGCCCTCTCGGTGCTCGAGATGACTGGGGCGGAGTATCCAACTGTACTCTGGGCTCCTGTATCTAAACCATTCCCCTACTCTGTGCTCTATTTTACCGATGAATTCGAAGATGATGGACGCGCACTACGCAGAGTCATTTATCAGTTTGAAGAAGTATACGATATCCAACGGTTTTCGCTTACGAATTATTTTGATGAAATCAAAGCCCCGCTGCAACTTCATCAGGGCGGACTTGACGATGCTGTACCCAAGCGCTGGTCTGACCAACTCTATGACAAACTGAAAGAAAAAGATAAAGATATAGAGTATTTTACCTATCCTGAAGCTGATCATAACATGCAGCCAGATTGGACTACAGCAACGCTCCGGAGTATATCATTTTTTGATGAAAAACTGAAATGATGTTGAGTGAAGATCCTGAAACCCCGATGTTTTGATCGGGACAAGCAAGTTCAGGATGACAATGGATATCAACATTATTGTATGTTATGAGACTTATACTTTTGTGTATTTCTGTTTGAGAGTTTCGATTTTTTGTAGTACATCTTCCTCGGGCTTTAGTATTTGCTCACCTACGTGAAAGTATTTACCTAGATGATAAATAAGAGGTTCTTTATCTGTGGTTTTTATACTTAGTACCTCGCCCACGAGAAGTGGATGATCACCGATATCAATATGCCTTATGAGGCGGCACTCGGCATTGAGACAAGCTCCTTTTATCATGAGAACATCTATTTCTGCTCCGTTATAAAATTGTATACCTAATTCTTTAAGCACAGAAATCTTTTCCAGTTTTTTTGCACTTGTTTTGCCTGCAACTGAGGCAAGGATATTTTGATCGGCAGCCGCAATATTGATACCAAAAACTTTCGTTTCTAAAATATTGTGATAGGTGGCTTTAAAATTGCGGATGGCCAAGCAAAAAAGACCAGGGTCATTGGAAATTTGATGTGTCCATTCGCAGGCCATGATATTGTAGCCATAGCTTCCGTTTGATGAGATAAGACCTACATTGGTGAGCATTGCAGCGGTTCGTGGGTCGCCATATTCGAGTTTCATATGAGCTATTGTATTATATTTTTTTAGGAAACAGCACAGAAAGCCAGAGGGAAAGACCTAATGCCGACATAATGATGGCAAAGGAGACAATGGAGGAAATATGAATATGGAAAATACCAGCCATCATTTTAAGCCCGATAAAGACCAGGATAAATGATAACCCTTTTTGCAAATGATGAAACCTATGCAAGACACTCTCTATAAGGAAAAAGAGTGCTCGGAGGCCCATAATAGCAAATATGTTGGAGGTAAATATGATGAAGGGGTCTTGAGTGATAGCAAATGCGGCTGGGATTGAATCGACAGCGAAAATGATGTCTGTAGATTCAACAAGTAGGACGATAAGGAAAAGTACGGTAAAATAACGCTTGCCATTTTCTTTAACCATAAAATGTCCCCCGTGATGATTGGTAGTAAAAGGTAGCATTTTCTTTGCAAAGCGGACCACAGGATTTTTATCAAAGTCTACATGTTCTTCTTTTTTATCATTAAACAGTTTTACTCCGGTATAAATAAGGATGGCGCCAAATACATATAGGATCCAATGGAATTGTGCAATGATATAAGCTCCAGCGAGTATAAAGATGGCCCGGAAGATAATCGCTCCCATGATACCGTAAAAAAGCACTTTGTGGTGATATTTTTCATCGAGCTTAAAATAGTCAAAAATAAGAAGTATGACAAATAGATTGTCTACAGAAAGCATTTTCTCGGTGACATAGGCGCTCATGAACTCAGCGGCTTTTTCGCGACTGAGAAAAAGGAAAATGAGAAATGCAAAGGCAAAGGCAATAGCTATCCAGAATAGTGACTGAATAAGTGCAGATCGTGGCTCAATTTTGTGAGCGCGGCGATTGAAATAGGCAAGATCGGCCACAAGAAACCCAGCTATAATAACGCCAAATACAAGAAATAGATCAGTTTCGATGCCCATACGTATATTATACAGAGAATTTATGTAGAAAATGAGGGTTTATTACTTATCACTTATTTTATTTTCCTATAAGAGTGGTATAGTGAAAATATGAATATACCTCGTAAACTGCCAGTCATCATCGCCGTAATCATATGTCTTTCTGCTGGAGCGATAGGCTCACTATTTACTACTCCTTATATCCCGACCTGGTACGCAACCCTCAATAAGCCGCCTTTCAACCCACCAAACTGGCTGTTTGGCCCAGTGTGGACGACCCTATACATTCTCATGGGTATCGCTGCAGCTATTGTATGGGAAGAGAAAAATAAAAAGAAACAACGAAAAAAAGGATTGATATTGTTTGGTATACAACTTGTGCTGAATGTCCTGTGGTCAATTGTTTTCTTCGCCTTTCAGGCGCCGATTGCTGCATGTGTACTGGTAGTCGCACTATGGGCATTCATCTTTCTTTCGATTCGTGCCTTTCTACCAATTTCAAAAGCGGCAGGATATCTACTTATCCCCTACCTGGCGTGGGTGAGTTTTGCGTCTATACTGAATTTCTGGATTGCATGGCTGAACTGAATGAGGCTTTGATATAATGACGCATGGCAGTAGAGCAAATAACTCCTCATCATATAGCACTTGTTCATGGATATGCAGATTTTGGACAAAATCTTAAAAGACCAGATATCCCTGATTATAGTAGTCGTTTGGGTATCTTGGCGGTGGGTGAGTTGTTTCTCATGGAAAGACTGGCTGGAGTAGCCTTTACTACAGGATCTTTAAGCCCTGATGGTGAGCCTCTTGCTCAGGTGCTTGGATCTCATTTGAATCGTATCTTACCTAAGACTGTAAAAGAGAAAACGGTAATAGTGGATCCGCATAAGGGCCTGGCTTCAACCCGAGATGAGATAAGACATTTTAGAGAACTTGCTGAACAAAATGGGTGGCATGATGTGCTGAGTATTGGAAAAGAAGCTCATGCTGAACGAATTCAACGAGCAATAAAGAGAATATTTCCTGCGATGATGTTTATTGC
>CAZMJG010000098.1:1570-4142 GCA_964566675.1 uncultured Gammaproteobacteria bacterium | reverse complement strand
AACTATCAGGAAGGCAGTGGTATAAACAGTAGTATGGCTGTCTTTCAGGATTTTACCGGCAAGGCGAGAGAAAAATGTATTGCACTTGGCATCGCTGTCGGATCTGGATACTTGTTTGAAACTACCTTTCAAAATGAAGTGTATAGTGATCTTACAGGTGAGCGAGGCATATTGATCGGAGCACTAGAAGGCGCATTTGAAGCACAATATGAAACTCTTCGCAAGCATGGACACAGTCCTAGTGAAGCTTTCAATGAAACGGTAGAAGAATTAACACAGAGTCTTATACGATTGGTTGGAGAGAAAGGCATGGACTGGATGTTTGCAAATGTCTCAACTACCGCACAGCGAGGTGCTTTTGACTGGAAAGATAAATTTAAAAAGGCTGCCATGCCGGTGTTTGAGGAGCTTTATGATGAAGTTTCCAGTGGCCGTGAGGCAAATCGGGTACTCGAAAAGAATAGTGAGCCTGATTATCGTGAAAAACTCAATCGTGAAATTGAAGAGATGCGTAATATGGAACTTTGGAAAGCTGGAGCTAAGGTACGTGAACTCAGACCAGAAAATTGGAAGAAGAGTTAAATAGTCAGTTAGCCAATCAGTCGATTAGTCCGTAAGTCATAAGTTAGTATATTAGTAATGAAAATCTATGATTTTCGTGAAGTAAAAGTATGGCAAAAAGCGCATATTTTAACGTTAGAAATTTATAAAATTACCAGAAGCTTTCCGAAGGACGAGTTATACGCCTTAACTTCTCAGATGCGAAGAGCTGCTTCATCGGTGCCTGCTAATTTTGTAGAAGGGTTTAATCGTAAAGGGATAAATGATGAACGACGCTTTTATAATATTGCGCACGCATCTCTTGCTGAATTAAGATACTATAACCTGTTATGTTACGATTTGAGATATATTAATGAGGATCAATATGAATTATTAGAAACTATCATATTAGAAGTTGGAAAAGTCCTTAATGGTTGGAGTAGATCACAACAGCGCTGAGTAGCTGACTACTGAGTCGCTGAAAAATCTTTTATGTCACGTACACTTTTTGAGAAAATTTGGGATGCGCATGTCGTACATCAGGCTGAAGGTTATCCTGCGGCCTTGTATATCGATGCACATCTGATACATGAGGTGACCTCACCTCAGGCGTTTGATGGCCTGAGAAAACGGGGAATAGGTGTATTTCGGACCGATCGTACCTGGGGTACTGCGGATCATAATGTCCCGACTAAAGATCAGCATTTACCGATACGGGAATTATTATCTCGCAAGCAAGTTGATATGCTTGTGCAAAATTGCAAAGAATTTGGTGTCCGTTTGTATGGCTTAGGGCATCCGTGGCAAGGAATTGTACATATCATAGGTCCCGAGTTGGGTATCACGAAACCGGGTATGACGATAGTATGTGGTGATAGTCATACTTCTACCCATGGTGCATTTGGGAGTATCGCTTTTGGTATTGGGACGAGTGAAGTGGAGCAAGTGCTGGCTACCCAAACGATACTGCAATATAAACCAAAAACTATGAAAATTGAAGTAAATGGTAAACTCCAAAAAGGAGTCGTAGCAAAAGATATTATTCTTTACATTATTTCCAAACTAACTGCTGCAGGAGGCACTGGCTATTTTGTTGAGTACGCGGGAGATACAATACGAAATCTTAGCATGGAAGCCCGTATGACTATATGTAATATGAGTATTGAGATGGGGGCACGAGGCGGGATGATAGCCCCAGATGAAATGACTTATGAATACATGAAAGGCCGTGAGTTTATGCCAAAAGGTGAAGCATGGGATAAGGCGCTTGCCTATTGGAAAACACTTCCGTCGGATGAAGGAGCTATATATGATCGGGTAGTAGAATTTCAGGCAGAAGATATACAACCAATGATTACCTATGGAACAAATCCAGGGATGGGAATCAAGATTAATGACCAATTACCAATTACGAATGACGAATTAACTGAATCGGATAAGAATCAGCTGCAACGATCTTTGGAATATATGGGACTTCAGGAAGGTCAGAAAATGATTGGTCAAAAAGTAGATTATGTGTTTTTTGGAAGCTGCACAAATTCACGTATTGAAGATTTTCGACTGGCGGCTCAAATTTTACGTGGTCGCAAAAAAGCACCGCATATTGAAGCCATCCTTGTACCGGGCTCTGCTCAGGTACTCGAACAAGCAAAAAAAGAAGGATTAGATAAAGTGTTTGCAGACGCTGGTTTTGAATTGCGAGGGGCTGGATGCTCTGCATGCTTGGGCATGAATGAAGATAAAATACCGCCTGGGAAATATTGTGTCTCGACAAGTAATCGCAACTTTGAAGGGCGACAGGGACCAGGAGCCAGGACGATGCTGGTGAGCCCGCTCACTGCAGCAGCAACAGCAATACGCGGAGTGATTACCGATCCGAGAGAGTTTTTAGATTAGTTAAAAGAGAAGAGTTAAAAGAGAAAGATGTAATATATTGCTATGAAAAAGTTAATACATATACAATCAACTTGTGTTCCTTTACCAATCGAGAATATCGACACCGATCAGATTATCCCGGCGCGCTTTTTAAAAG
>CAZMJG010000098.1:0-1470 GCA_964566675.1 uncultured Gammaproteobacteria bacterium | reverse complement strand
TTACCAATCGAGAATATCGACACCGATCAGATTATCCCGGCGCGCTTTTTAAAAGCTACTACGCGTGAAGGGTTTGGTGAGAATTTGTTTCGTGATTGGCGTTACAATGCAGATGGATCGCCGAAAGCGGATTTTATATTAAATGATACAACATATAAGGGAGAAATTTTGGTGGCAGGTCGTAATTTTGGTTGTGGCTCAAGCCGGGAGCATGCCGCCTGGGCGCTTGCGGATTATGGTTTTAAAGTGATTATCTCAAGTTTTTTTGCGGATATATTTAAGAGTAATGCACTCAACAATTTTCTTTTGCCGATACAGGTAACCGATGCATACTTGAAACAACTATTTGATGTCATTTCCAAAGATCATACCATGGTTTTAGAAGTAGATCTTCCCAATCAGCGCATACATTCATCTAAATATGGATTGGAAACTACATTTGATATTTCACCGTATAAAAAAGAATGTCTTATAAATGGCTACGACGATGTGGCTTATTTGCAAAGTCTGCAAATACATACAGAACATTTTGAGAAAAGTCGTATTAATGATTTTTCAATAGATTGTTAAATGGCTAAATGGTTATATTGTTAAATTGTTGATATGTTATTGTATACTATTTGAGTGGTATACTTAAAATTAAACAATATAAATTCATATATAATTTCAACTGAATTATCTGACTTTGTATGGAATATAGTAATAAAATGGGGATGGTTTGAAAAGAAGACTATGGGAGACCAGTTTGTGAGATCTATAGATTCAATTGCTGCTAATATAGCAGAAGGATTTGGTAGATATCATAAAAAAGACAAACAGAAATTTTATTATAATGCGCGGGCTTCCGTATATGAATCTATTTATTGGAGCAGTAAGGCTTTTAAAAGGAAATTAGTTATTGAGAAGGATTATATTTTTATTACTAATACATTGTATAACCTACCAAAAGAGATAAATGCTTTAATACGATTTACAGAAGATAAGCTAACAATATAACCATTTAACAATTTGACCATTAACTTGACTATGAAAAAACATATTGCAGTGTTACCTGGTGACGGTGTCGGCCCAGAAGTTGCAGCAGAGGGCGTCAAAATCCTCAAAAAAATAGCCGAGAAATATGAGCATGAATTTATATTTGAAGAAGCGCTGATCGGAGGGGTTGCTATCGATAAGACGGGAAATCCATTTCCTGAAGTAACTGAACAATTGTGTTTAAAGGCTGATGCTATACTGTTTGGCGCAATCGGTGACCCAAAATTTGACAATGACCCGAGTGCCAAAGTACGGCCGGAGCAAGGCCTTCTCAATATGCGAAAGACCCTCGGACTCTATGCAAATGTCCGCCCTATCATGACTTTTGAGGCCACCATTGATCAATCTCCTTTAAAACGAGAGATTGTCGACGGAGCAGATTTTGTGGTGATTCGGGAACTCATCGGTGGGATTTATTTCGGTGAAAAAGGAAGA
>CAZMJG010000097.1:1796-4200 GCA_964566675.1 uncultured Gammaproteobacteria bacterium | reverse complement strand
TCAGAATACGAAACAGATAAAAGACATTATGCACACATTGATGCCCCAGGTCATGCTGACTACATCAAGAACATGATCACCGGTGCAGCCCAGATGGACGGCGCAATACTTGTTGTATCCGCCCCAGATGGTCCTATGCCTCAGACACGAGAACATATTCTTTTGGCCAATCAGGTCAACGTTCCTGCAATCGTTGTATACCTCAACAAGGTAGACATGGTTCAAGATAAAGAAATCGTTGATCTCGTCGAGATGGAAGTCCGTGATCTTCTCAAGAAATACAATTACCCAGGTGATGAAGTACCTGTTATCCGAGGTTCTTCACTCAAGGCTCTTGAAGATGATCCAGAATCAATCAAAGCAATTGAAGATCTCATGAAAGCAGTTGATGACTATGTACCAGAACCAACTCGTGCAATCGATAAGCCATTCCTTATGCCAGTTGAAGACGTCTTCACCATCCAAGGTCGAGGCACAGTCGTCACCGGCCGCGTCGAGCGAGGAATCATGAAAGTCAACGAAGAAATTGAAATCGTAGGTATTCGTGACACCAAGAAAACAGTCGTTACCGGAATCGAAATGTTCCGTAAAACACTTGATGAAGCACGTGCAGGTGACAACACCGGACTTTTGCTTCGAGGTGTAGAAAAGACTGATGTCGAACGAGGTCAAGTCATTGCCAAGCCAGGAACAGTCACCCCACACACTGACTTTGAGTGCGAAATTTACGTACTAAAGAAAGAAGAAGGTGGACGTCACACTCCATTCTTCAAGGGTTACCGCCCACAGTTCTACATCCGTACAACCGATGTAACTGGAGAGATTGAGCTTCCAGAAGGTGTGGAAATGGTAATGCCAGGTGATAACGTCAAAATCAAGGCGAAACTTATTTATCCAGTTGCTATTGAAGAAGGTTTGAAGTTTGCTATCCGTGAAGGTGGACACACCGTCGGAGCAGGCGTCGTAACCAAGGTCAATAAATAATATTTGAACAAATTGAGGTGTGGCGGGTGAAAATCCCGCCCACCCAATAATTAATTAACCATTGCACTTTGTAAACACATGCCAAAAGGTAGAATCAGAATCCGATTAAAAGCTTATGACCATCGTCTTATTGATGAGACGTGTCAGAAGCTCGTTGATACCGCTATCAAGACGGGAGCGTCTGTTGTAGGTCCTATACCGCTTCCACGTAGGAAAGAAGTATATGTCGTGAATAAATCCCCCTTTACAGATAAAGATGCTCGTGAGCACTTTGGGCTCATCATTCATAAACGTCTTGTAGATATCATGAATCCAACAAATCAGACTATCGATGCATTGATGCATTTAGAACTGCCAGCCGGTGTGGAGGTAGAAGTTAAGATGTAAGACTGCAGGTTAGTCTGTAAGTCTATCAGTTCGCTAGTCCATTAGTTGTTACCTATGGTTTTCACTAATAGACTAATAGATTGATATACTAACAAGCTATTGAAGATTGAGGTGAGATAGTATATAATTCAAATCAAATGATAGTGTTAATGGTTAGTAAGAAATTATTGAATTTTCTAATTTAACCAGATTGAAGCTTTAAAAGAGCCCCAATCTGGGGTCTTTTTTTTTGTTGTAAGTAAGAAAGTTATAAGAAAAAGCAAACTTTACAGTTGATATTTATAAAACATATATGGCAGGTTTCATACTCGGACAAAAACATAATCAGTCACAAATGTATGATGAATCAGGAAATCTTATTCCTGTAACTGTCATTAATACCGCGCCTTGTTACCTTATGGATGTGAAAACTCCAGAAACTTCTGGCTATTTCGCAGTCAAACTTGCAGCCGGTAATGTCCGAAACATTGCCAAACCAGTAAAAGGTCAACTTAAAAAAGCGGGGATAGAAGCCCCGCTTCCCTTTTTAAAAGAAATACGTATTTATTCTGATGCTAAAGAGATTGTCGCAATTGAAGAAGAAGGTAAAGTAGGAGTCCAAATTGGAGATCAGAAAATATTTATCGGCGAACAGGTAAAACCTTCAGCTATTTTTAAGATTGGTGATGTAGTAGATGTTTCAGGTACATCACGAGGTAAGGGATTTCAAGGCGTTGTCAAAAGACATGGCTTTAGAGGAGGCCCAAAAACTCACGGTCAATCAGATAGACACAGAGCTCCAGGATCTATTGGCTCTGGTACCACACCAGGTCGTGTTTATAAGGGTAGTCGTATGGCAGGCCAGACTGGCAATGTCCGCAAAACTATACTAAAGCTTAAAGTTATAGCAACAGACGAAAATACACTCACAGTCAAAGGTCTTATCCCAGGATATAAAACAGGATATGTAGAAGTTAAAACTCACGGTATTTAATTACACGTATATGGAAAGCGAACAAGTAAAAAAATCACCAAAAACAGTAAAAACACCAAA
>CAZMJG010000097.1:0-1696 GCA_964566675.1 uncultured Gammaproteobacteria bacterium | reverse complement strand
CACGGATCACGTAAGGCTCCTATTTTTGTCGGCGGAGGAGTCACCTTTGGACCACAACCACGTGAATTCTCACTTTCCATGAATAAGAAGCAGAAAAGACAAGCACTATTTGTAGCCTTAAGCACAAAAGCGAAAGAAAATGCAGTCAGAATACTCACCGAAGATGGTGCTGACATGAAACCTAAAACAAAAGTAATTGCTGATTTTATTAATGCAGTAAAAATTGAAGGAAAGAAGATCCTGTTTGTACTACCAAAAGTCACACGTAACGGTTTTGTACTATCAGCTCGAAATATCCCAGAAGTTGAAATTGTTCAAGCAGATACGATTAATCCGTATGCTGTCTTACATACTAAAGAACTTATATTTGTTGGCGATGCGATGAAGAAGTTAGAAGAACATTTTATATCTACTCATGAAACTGAATAATATACTTATCCAACCACTCATCACTGAAAAAACAACAGGCCAAGCTCAGAAGAAGGTATATACTTTTGAAGTGAATAAAAATGCAAATAAAGATCAGATTGCGTTGGCAGTAAACCAGCTGTTTAATGTAGAAGTAAAGGACGTAAAAACATCTATCCGCAAAGGAAAAGAAAAAAAAGTAGGTCGCAAAATGAATGTGAAATTATTACCAAATAGAAAGATCGCTTTTATTACTCTCAAAAAGGGAGCAATTGATTTATTTCCGCAATCGTAATTTTATAGATACTCATGGCAAAAATAATCTTATCAACATCTGAACCAGTCAAAAAATTGACACAAATACTCAAGAAACATTCTGGTCGTGATTCAAGCGGCAAGATATCTGTCCGACATCAAGGAGGTCGACAAAAAAGATATTACCGTATCATTGATTTCAAAAGAAATAAGAGAGAGATGGAAGGAACTATTGAACGCTTTGAGTATGATCCAAATCGTAATGCCCATATTGCACTTATCCGCTATGAAGATGGAGAACAGCGATATATTTTACATGCGGTCAATATGCAGATCGGAGATAGAATTCTCGCCTCAGAAAAAGCAGAAATTAAAGTAGGAAATGCATTGCCACTTGATAGAATCCCAGTAGGTATAGAAGTACATAATATTGAATTGTATCCGGGTCAAGGTGGTGTTATGGTACGAGGTGCAGGGACATTCGCCAATGTTATAGCAAAAGATGGAGAGTATGTACATATAAAATTGTCATCAGGCGAGGTCAGAAAATTTAACAAAGCAAGTTGGGCCACTATTGGTCGAGTTGGAAATATAGAACACAAAGATGAAATTATCGGAAGTGCCGGACGCAAAATACTCATGGGAGTCCGACCAACAGTCCGAGGAACTGCTCAGAATCCTCGATCTCATCCGCACGGAGGAGGAGAGGGACGCAGTGGAGAAGGTATGCATCCAAAAACCCCTTGGGGTAAGTCAGCCAGAGGTACACGTACTCGCTGGAAGAAAAAATGGAGCAATAAATTAATTGTTCAGAGAAGAAAATAACAGTATGGAATCACAAACATATCTTAAAAATATTAAGCTAGCACCAAAGAAAATGCGTATGATGCTCGATACTATAAAGAAGCTCGAGCCACATGCTGCTCTTGATTATCTTTTATATGCGCCATCCAAGGAAGCTAAGATTTATTATAAAGCGATCCATTCAGCTATCAGTAATGCGAAACTAACTTTAAAAGTGAATGCTGATGTG
>CAZMJG010000096.1:0-4248 GCA_964566675.1 uncultured Gammaproteobacteria bacterium | reverse complement strand
AATTTGGTTAAATTATTAAGGTTATGAAATGTATTATACTATCATACTCACAGCTCGAAATTAACAAATACACATTCAATACACCTAAATACTACTTCGTTATTAATGATTACTTAGTATTCTTTTCTCGCGCTTCGTAGGCCTTCGCCAGTTACTCTATCTTCCCGAAGTTTTTCCGGTCCCATACCTTCCCACGTATCGACAAAGTGGACACGGTCACCAAGTTTAGCCTGCAGTTCGTCCATTTTTTGGAGACTCAAATAATTAGATGTACGTATAAATACTTCTGGTATATGTGCATTAAATGCAAATTCCGCGTCGGAGACAGAATCTCCAAACATAGCAACTGGTTCATATTGTATTTTGTTGACTGAATCACCTTGAATAGCAGTCAATAGACTATGCATAGTATGAAGTGCTTCTATATGCGGCTTTGATCGCTCTACCATATCCCCGGATACGATAACATCATAATCGCGAGCTACATTGCCTTCTTCATCGGGAGGATGGAGTAATTTCAATTGTTCAAGGACATTTAAGGCATAATTTAAAGAGCCAGCAGTTATTATCCCAATTGCATATCCTTGTCGTTTAAAAGCTCGTAACATATCTGTTGCGCCTGGAATCTCTTTGACACCATCTTGTATTACCATATTCTCGGTGATCTTTAATCTTGCGTCTTCAAGTATGCCGCTCCAGATCTCTATATATTTCTCCGGTGAGTGTGTATTGGAAGTTAATACCTGGTATACAGCTTCCTGTTTTACTCCTAAATTAATTAATTCTTCAATATTTGCAGCTGCAGGATCTAATCCATATGTTTGTATAAAATGTTTGATTACATTTAAAGGTCGTACACCTACGCCAGGTCGTTCAAATTCCTGCACCATACGTAGTCCAGTAGGTGTAGACTCTGTTTCATTCCATACAATACCCCAAGGTCCTAGCAGTTTATTCCAAGTATCGCGCATAATTTTATCCTCTGCAAAATGGAGGGTATCATCAATATCACTTAAAATAAGTGATTTTTTATGACTTATATTTGAATACATATTCTTAGAAATTTTTATTGACAAAGCCTATATGATACTATATGATAAACTCCATGGCAAACCCAACAGAATCAAGCAAACTAGGTTATTTAGATGTAAACATTTTGCGAAATGGTGAAGTGCATGCAGAAATCGACTACACCCGTACTGAAGTTGAATATCTGCGTACACCAGCACTGGGATCTGCAATAATTCGCCCAAAACAATTTGGGTCTTGTACCAGTGAAATTCCATATTATATGGGAGGAAAGGATGATAAACCATCACGTTTTTTACAGGATTCTACAAACGAAGCCAAGCAACTCGCATACCTACTGCGGACAATGCAGGAAGGATATACATCGGATCCAGAGGAACTGCAAGACATCATGGTGCATTCTCCTTTTCATGAAGGATACGGAATAATTGAAGAAGTAAATCCTGACTTTTCGGCAAGTGAGGTGCCCGTCCTTATGTATGTACCGATAAACGAAAATGGAGTTGTTCGGCTTGAACGTCGTATTGTCCCAATGAACTTTCAGACAGGATTTGAACCAGGATCTTTAGCCTCTCTAAATCCTGCCATACTCTGCAAATTTCACTCGAGTGCAACTAACCTTGATAAAGACACAGGTTGGCCACAACAATGTAATCGTGAAACACATGACGGACATTTGCCTAAAGCTACTCGAGGACATACAGAAGCATTGGGTACTGCTGTAGAAGGAAAAAGACCCGTAACGCTAGACTCGCTGACACCGCTTCCACCTAAATTACAGGAATATATCTTACAAGATCAAAAAAAAAGAGGCATCTTGGCAACAAGTATTGAACCACTTGCATGTGTATATCAGGCACATGGACTTCTATTGCAAAATGGGGAAGTTCCCAAAAGTATCGCAATCATCGGAGATGGACCCAACTCACTACTTATGATGATGTTCTACCAGGTATATGCACCGGATGCTGAAATTGTGATTGTAGGAAAAAATAAAGAAAAACTAGAGGTAATTCAGCAAGTAAATCCACAAAAGATACGTACGGTAGCGACAGAGGGTACCAGTTCAAGTGAAGGATATGCAAATCTCAGTTATGCGTTAAAACAGTCTACAGGATCTCAGCAAGCAGATATTGTAATTCCAACCGTAGCTTTGCCTGAATCTACCGTATCTCCATTTGTAAAAGATAAAGGGATGCTTATTTGGTGGGCAGCAGCTATTTCAGAAGATGCAAGTAAAGGTAGGCCTAAAAGGGGAGAAGGACGGTACAGACAATTCCACTCATACGGCGGAGCACCTAGAGCAGAATTTTCTGCAGCGGCTGGAATGGATTATCTTGTACAACATAACCCAGCGGCACTAGCACCTCTTACAGAGTATCCGGGTATTTTCTATACCGATATGGGAGAACAAGCAGCAACGAGCGTAGAGAGCTGGCTAAACGGACGAGGACGATTTATCCATCCAGATAATGGACTTTCCGCTAAGATTGTAGTAAATATGGAATAAGTAAGAATCTTTGTTTACTGCATTGCAAGTCTTACCGCCGCTTTAGCTGGCTCTTCAAAAGGGAAAACAAATTCTATTTCCTTATTCCATTTGTGTACAAGTTTTTTTAACTTACCCAGCACATCATAATTCATATTAAACATTCCTCCAACAAGCACCACTTTTATATGACCTTTCATTTTAGATCTTCTGGCTGCTGCACGTAGAGAGCAATCCAGTTCTTTTATCATATCTTCAATGATTTGGATAGATACCTCATCTCCAAGCTGTGCACATTCAATGACCAGTGGTGCGATAGAAGCAATTTTGGGACTATCAGTAGAATTGCGTATAAATAAAGAAATTTCTTCAAAATCTGAGATTTGATATGCCTTCATGATTTTTTTTAGTAAAAGCGTTTCAGGACCACGACCATCATATGCACGAGTTGATGCTATAATCGCTTTCATTCCTAATTCATATCCTCCTGTCTCACCCAACCAATGGTTCCAACCGCTTACTAAAATTTCATTACCTTTTTTATCTACAGTCCAAGCGGCAGAACCAGTACCTGCTATAAGAATAATGCCATTCCCATCTTCAATACCTGCATATAATGCAATGCGCAGATCATGATCTACTGTTAGCTTATGTACATTTCTTAGTTCAGGAGTCAATAATAACCGTTTGCGGATCTCTTTAAGCATGGCTGGTTTACCACCTGCCATACCAATATATACACTTTCGATTTCTATATCGGAAATGCCGTAAATAGCATTATTTATCGCTGAAATAATATTTTCTACCGTACGTATTGCGCCAACAGAAAGAGGATTAGCAGCCCCAGCCACTCCGCGTCCTATTTTTTTACCTTCCTGATTTGATGCAACAGCAACTGTTTTTGTCCCACCGCAGTCAAGACCTAAATAAATTTTCATAGTTATAGTTAGAGATTAATTAAATCAATAAGCTATCCCAATCAGCGGCAAATTTCTTCAAACCTTCATCAAGGAGAGTACCATCAATTTTTTTGATATCAAAAGCTTTATAATCTCCATTAAATTCCATCTCTCGATAGGGGATAGGATCAAGTCCCGTCTCTGGTAATGAATAGTCCTCTCCCGGGATCTTTTTACCATCTGCAACCCATGCTTCAATGGTCTTGAGCGGGATGGTGAGTATATCCGCACCCAGCGCTATAGAAGCATACAGATGATCCATAGTACGTATAGAAGCTGCAAGTACTAGTACATGGGGGTCTACTTGGCGTGATATATCATATTCTTCATACATTTGCACAATATTATTGATCAAATCTATTCCATTAAACCCACGATCATCCCAGCGTCCCATGAAAGGAGAAATAAAACATTGTTTTGTGGTGGGGAGAGTAGCAGCATACACGGCAGCTGCTTGTGTTTGATCAAACACAAGTGTCATATTTACACGACCTCCATTTTTCACGAACTGATTCGCAGCTTCGACTCCTGCATTGGTGGTCGGAAATTTTATATTTATATTCTTTCCCCACGTGGTCATATCTTCAGCTTGCTTGAGCATTTCTGCTGAGGTAGATTCCCAGCGTGCATTTACTTCTACAGAGATATGTCCATCAGGTAGCTCTTTTTCAATTTCCTGAATTATTTTTTTATAAATATCAAGCAGCTCTTGTTCGGTAAGTTTTTTACCATCTGTCAAATATTTTGCTACTTCAGGATTTTTTACAACCA
>CAZMJG010000095.1:0-4285 GCA_964566675.1 uncultured Gammaproteobacteria bacterium | reverse complement strand
AGAGTTTGGCGTGAAGTATATAGATGCGTTCACTATAACTCGCTCCAAATCGATGAGTGAGTACTATGAACAGCTGGTAAAAAAAGCGACTGCGGCCAAGCTTGAAAAGCCAGGCCAGACAATCGCAAACCTGATCGTAAATAAAAGACTGTCGACCGACCTTTCGGTTGAGGAATTTGTGAAAAAAACTCTCGAGATGAGCAAACCCAAAGAAACAGATATGGGAGCGCTTTCTGCCGTAATACAAAAAGTGATTGCTGCCAATGAAAAAAGTGTGGCAGACTACAAGAGTGGCAAGACTGCGGCTATCATGTACCTCGTGGGGTGCGTGATGCGCGAGATGAAAGGCCAAGCCGATGCAGGTGTGGTGAAGGGAGAGCTAGAAAAGGCATTGAAATAATAAGTTTAATAGTAAGATGGTTAAACCCACAGTCTACGTCGCGCATAGTACATCTTTTGACTTCAAAAAGGAATTATACCTACCATTAAAAGAAAGTGCTTTACTTGAGAGGTATAATCTTATTTTTCCTCACGAATCTGAGAATTTTAATAATTCAAAAGAGGTTATTAAAAATAGCGATATTGTGTTGGCAGAAGTTTCATATCCGTCTACGGGTATGGGTATAGAATTAGGATGGGCCAATAGTTTTAATATACCTATCGTTTGTATTTATAAGAAGAATGTAGAAGTATCAAAATCTTTAGAGGCCATAAGCAGCAAATTCATTGTTTTTGATAGTATAGAAAACATTGATTTTGAAATAGTAGATGAATTAATATAAAACTGTTATGTTTGATGAACTAAAAAATTTGATAGATGAGTCTGATATACCACATGCAGTAAAGATATCTTTACTCATAATCAGTAAGGCGGTTTCCTGGATGCCATGGGTGTTTGTAATTATCGGACTAATGCTTGATCTAAAATATTTTATCTATTGGTTAATTTTCTTTATATTTATTGAAGGATTCTTACTAGTATCGTTAGTATATATATTGATTCAAATAACAAACTTTTCACTAGATACAGGGAAGCATAAACAAAGAACAAAAAGAAGCGAGAACAGTCTTTTGTCTAAATCAGTTGATGGAATTATAGGGAACGCAGCATGGTATTTACTAATAATAGTTGCTCTAATATTTACAAAGTTAACTGGTGTTGCGGATAATTTTATTAACAATGTAATAGATTATTTAAAATAATTTAGATACTTTAAAAAAATTTGTAAATAAAGTATTATATAGGTGTGTTCGTGGGGCGGTAGCCCTATTCGGCTGATAAGCTGAAGGCGAGCACATTTTTTTATTTACTGAAAAAAGAGGGGAAAAAAGATAGCACAAAAATTAATAAATATAGCAGTAAAAATATTGTTATGCTAAAGTAGGCTGTCCATTTTGTATTGACTCTCAGTAAGCGAGTAAAACATGACTTTTGAATATATTTAACTTCTCCATTATACATTTCAAATGAAACTTGTCTTTTTTTGTCAAAATACTCTTCACCTTTTTTAAGTAGATTAATATCCTTGGAAATTTTATCACCAAGTTCTCTTGCAGATAAATTCCAAAAATCTAATGCTTCATAGCCGCGTACTGTCGAAATTAACCATAAAAACGTTAATAAGAAACCTGATGCAGAAATTATTTTAAAAGTTACAGGTATAAAATTAAAATTTTTTAATTCAAAAATTTGATAGAACATTATAAGAAATATCGTATGTACTACTATAAAAGCATTAAATCTTGACCATATTAAATCCCCCTCATGATTGCTTAAATTATGAGCAGTTTGATACATCTCTAACACAATATCTTTATCTTCTACTTTCATAGTAAATTAATCTGTAGATATTACTCTCTGAACTTACTTTAGTCAATGGTTACAATATTATGACTTATAAACTCATAACTTTCTTTAACCCGGTATAATATAACTCATAAGTTTTGTACACCTTCATACCCACTCCGAATATTCACTCCTCGATGATATTTGACAATCTCTCACACGCTCTTCATAATGTAAGCACAATGCTCAGTTTAAGATCACTTCAACAAAGGAAATTTATCATACCTGCCCTGATATTTTTAGTAATCCTCGTTTTTCTTTTTAGTTATAAAAATGATCTTTCTGAAAAAGCAAGCATCCCACCGCTATATCCCGATCTTCAGTGGGTGCGAGGTGAAGGCTCTTTTATGGGTGAAGGAACACTAAAAACAAAAAAGTTTAATCAGACTGAGTATAAGGCTACATTGGTTGATCCTACTAAAAAGCAAATTGCAGAGTCGGTAAAGCAATATTATCAGACGAGACTTATGCAGCTAGGTTGGAAGGAGTATCCCACTATACATGTAAATGAGGAAGATGTTTACACCTACGAATATGTCAAATCGGAATTTCCTTTTTTGTGTCCAGAACATCTAGTACAGAATATGTTCCCATGTATAGGTGGTATTCGTTTCTTTACATTGATTTATAGTGGAAGAGAGGGTTTTGAGCCAAATATTGAAATCTATTACTCACAAGGCATTTAAAATTTTGCTTCTCCTCAAAACACCTTACCCACAAGGTATAATATAACTCATGAGTTTTGTACACCTTCATACCCACTCCGAATATTCACTCCTCGATGGTATGGCTCGCGTAAAGGACATGATCAAAAAGGCCAAAGAGTACGGTATGCCGGCCCTTGCCCTCACCGATCATGGTGCTCTCTATGGCGCATTTCAATTCTTTATCCAGGCTCGCAAAGCCGGAGTAAAACCAATAATCGGTGTTGAGCTCTATAAAGCCAAAGGCAGCCGCCACGATCGCGGAGCCGAAGGAGAGCGTGGATCATATCACCTACTGGTATTGGCAAAAAACTTGACAGGATATCAAAATTTACTCAAACTTGTCACCTACTCAAACCTAGAAGGGTTTTACTACAAACCACGAGTAGATTGGGAACTTCTTGAAAAGTACGGTGAAGGACTCATCGCTACATCAAGCTGTTTGGGCGGTGAGATACCGCAGCTACTGCTTGATGATCAGCCACTCAAGGCTGAAGCAGCTCTGCAAAAATACATGCAAGTATTCCCTGATAGTTTTTATATCGAGCTTCAGCGCCATCCGCAACTTGAAAAACAGGAAGAAGTAAACGAAAAACTCGTCAAATTATCACGCAAATTTAATGTGCCACTAGTCGCAACAAATGATGTCCATTACCTCAATAAGGATGATGCTTACGCGCAAGAAATACTGCTTTGTATCCAGACCCAGCGCACAATAGTCGAAAAAAATAGACCACTTACCATGTATGATGTCCCCGACTTTTACTTCAAAAGCCCGGAAGAAATGAAAGCGCAGTTTGCCGACTACCCAGAAGCCATAGAAAATACCTTGAAAATTGCCGAGCAATGCAATGTCGAAATTCCCCATGGCAAACTGATACTGCCCAACTATCCCGTGCCAGAAGGCATGACCACCGAGCAATTTTTGCATGATCTGTGTTTTAAGCAAAAAGGCCGTGTAAAAGGTGGCTTTGATGAAAAAGTGATTGATGAGCGCCTGAGCTATGAGCTGGAAATAATCCAATCAAAAGGATATACCAATTACTTTTTATTCGTACAAGATATCGTAAACTGGGCAAAAAATACGGGTATTGCCGTGGGCCCTGGCCGTGGCTCAGCCGCTGGATCACTAGTCTCATATGTCCTTCGTATCACTGATATCAATCCTCTTGAATACAATTTGCCCTTTGAGCGATTCCTCAACCCCGGCCGCAATACGCCACCCGATATCGATATCGATTTTTCAGATCGTCGCCGAGAAGAAGTGATCAAATATATGTCACGAGAATATGGAGAAGATAAGATCGGACAAATCATCACCTTTGGGACCATGGAAGCCAAGATGGCTGTCCGCGATGTGGCTCGTGCTTTGGGCCTCTCATACGCGCAGGGAGATCGTATATCCAAGATGATACCACCGCCAAAGCAAGGCTTCCATATGTCTCTACAGACCGCACTCGATGAAACGCCTGCCCTCAAACTTGCGTACAATGGAGAAGAAGATGTAAAGAAAGTGATTGATATAGCCATGCGTGTCGAGAGTTTGCCTCGCCATTTTTCGGTACACGCCTCGGCGGTCGTGGTAGCCGATAAGCCACTCATTGAGTATGTGCCACTGCAACGAGACAACAAAGAAGGTCGTATCATCACTCAGTTTGACATGTATAGCATTGACTTAAATGCGGTCTCAGACAACGAAGCAGTGGGACTCATAAAAGCAGACATCTTGGGTCTT
>CAZMJG010000094.1:0-4297 GCA_964566675.1 uncultured Gammaproteobacteria bacterium | reverse complement strand
TGATTGTTATATTCAATTAAAACGCCAAAATACGCATTGGTGACTTGATACTGATTTTGCTGAAGTTGTTGAAATGGTAACGGCTGAATACCAGCCTCATCTGCTTGCTTTTTTGCATTCACATCCGTTTTTGGGTCGAGTACTTTCAGCTGTATTTTTCCGCTACTTTTATCGTACTCCTGTAGTAAATCTAACACTTCACGCTTCAAAGGTTGTAGCATTGCTGGGATATCTGAAGATACAAAAAAAGTAATAGTTGCGTTTTTGTCCAGTTTATTCAGTGTGTTTTTTGATGCAGTGCTCAGGGTATAGGCTTTTCCCTGTGACAAGTCCAGTCTTAAGGAAAACTGAGAAAGCAGATAATTAGACATTAAAAAAATCGCTATTGAAGCTGCAATAATAACCGGCATGGTAAACCTATCAAGTTTAAAGGTTTTTACAAAACTAAATTTTTTAAGTCTGCTTGCGATATTTTTCATACATTCAGAATGAGACAATTTTTAGTCTTACTTTCTTTTTTCTAAATCAACCACTGTTAAAAACAAAAAGATTACAGAGAAGCTCAAGAAATAATAAACAGACCGAACATCAATAACTCCCTTTATAAAACTTCGCATATGTGTTGCAGGACTCAAATAATTGAGAAATTCTTGCGCAATTGATGGTACTAGTCCAGCTACAAAATCACTAGAAAAAACAATGAGGAAGAAAAGAGTAATTGATGAAAACAAGAATGCGATTACCTGATTTTTTGTCTGCGTGGAATAGAAAAGTGAAATAGCGGAGAATACTGCGGACATCAAAATTACGCCTAGGTACCCAACAAAAATCTCCGGCAGATACAGATTCGATCCAAATTCACGGGTAAGTACATATAAACTTATAGGAAGCCCTAAAGTAAGCAGTAGCCCTATAGCGACTACAACTAAAATCGCAAAAAACTTAGCTAAAACTATTTGAAGTTCAGAAATAGGCAAACTTAAGAGTATGTCAATAGTGTTATTCTTTTTTTCCTCAGAAAAAGTACGCATGGCAACTGCTGGTATAAAAATCATGAGAAGCCAGGGAAGCATATCAAAAAACTGTCTCATTGAAGCGACTCCCACGCTAAAAATATCTTTAACAAACAAAAAATTTGCAAAAACAGCAAATAAAATAATCGTAATGTATCCAATTGGATTATTTAGATAGAACAACAATTCTTTACGAAAAAGTCCTTTCATATAGTTAGCTCAACAATTTCTTAAAAAGTTTTTCCACGGCCCCACTGCCTTTAGGTTTCGAGCCGTCATAAACTATTTTCCCAGCATTTATAATCACCAATCTATTTGCTACTGCCTCAACTTCTGAAAGTATATGAGTAGAAAAAATAACAATTTTTTCTTTTGAAATTTTTATAATAAGTTCTTTGATTTTATCTTGCTCAATAGGATCTAATCCTGAGGTCGGTTCATCCAATATCAATATCTCAGGATTTCCAATAAGAGCTGCAGCCATACCAACCCTTTGTTTATAACCTCGAGATAAATCCTCTATTTTTGTAAACTCAGCATCGGAAAGATTTACTTCTCTAATAACTGTACCGATTTCATCTTTATGAGCATTCTTTGCCGAAGCTATAAACTCAAGATACTCTCGGACTTTCATTTCACCATATAATGGATTATTTTCAGGTAAATATCCAATTTTACTCACCACATTTAAACGTTGCCGTACAGGATCCAAATTGTTTACTGTTATTTCTCCTGACGTAGGCTTCAGCAAGCCCAAAATAAGTTTCATCGTGGTCGTTTTACCTGCACCATTTGGTCCAAGAAATCCAATAATTTCGCCTTTCTTTGTAGTGAGACTTATATTGTCAACTGCGGTTTTTGTTGAGTATTGTTTTGTGACTTGAGTAAGGGTTATCATAATGAGTTTGTGTGTAAATTCTTGCACTACTCGATCTGTTTGTCAAGAAGATCATATCGTTTTGCACAAGTTTCTCTATATGCTTCGCGTACTCGCCACTTCTCGATTGCCGCATGATTACCTTCCATAAGCACATCTGGAACCTTCTGATTTCCAAATTCTGATGGCCGCGTATAATGAGGATATTCTAATAGCTGTATACTCATTACACCTCTTTTTTTTAAGTCCTGCAAAATTTGCGTTTCCCCAACTGCATCTATAACGAGCTCTATCGGTAATTCAAAAAAACTTTCCTGCTCAGTTGCTTCATTTTTTTTAAGGACTCCCGGCAACAAGCGAACAATAGAATCCATTATGGCGGCGGCGGCAATTTCTCCTCCTGTCATCACAAAATCTCCCAGTGACACTTCCTCATCTACATGCTCAAGTATACGTTCATCAAATCCTTCATAATGACCAGCTAGGATGACTACATGCTTAAGCTTTGCAAACTCTTCTGCTTTTCTTTGATTATATGGCTTTCCCTTTGCAGAAGTTAATAATGTTTTTATACTGTCTTTCTGAAAATGAGCTGAAGTATTTTTGAGAAGTACACTGTCTAATGCTTTTTTGACTACATCGACTCGGAGTACCATACCAGCGCCTCCACCATATGGTCGATCGTCTACTGTGCCATAGGAATCTATAGCAAAATCTCGTAAATTGACTATTTCAATTTCAACAGATTCTTTTTCTAAAGCGCGTTTGATGATACTTTGATTCGTAAATCCTTGTATCATATCTGGGAATAAGGTAATAATACTTATTTTCATACCCTTATTGTACTAAATTAACAATGAGACAGCGTTATAAAGGGACAAGTATAATATATCAATGAAAAACATCTTATTATTGTGCATACGTTTTTATCAAAAAACTTCCTTCCTGTATATACCTTTTTTCAAAACAATGCTTATGACAACTGAACTGTGCCGCTTCACCCCTACTTGTTCAGATTATATGTATCAAGCAATTGAAAAACATGGCAGTATTAAAGGTAGCTATCTAGGATTCAAACGGATACTGCGCTGCAATCCATGGACTAAAGGCGGCCCCGATCCTATTCCTTACTAGAATCTGGTATTAAATTGTATATAGTATAGTATTGTTACTATGACTCATGAAATTTCAAAAAGCCCTTTTCCTGACTTAGTAGCACATTTAGAATTTCAGCAAGACACATTGGATGAATTGGCAAAACGTTACCATCTTGACTCAGACACGGTAACATTGTTGCGACAGTTCTTAGATACAAGAATCAACCAACTACAAAATTTACCTCAGGTTATGGAAAATTTCTGGAGGGAATCAGCCGAATTTGAGAGACGAGTAACAGAACCTAATAATAAATAAGTAAATACAATATGAATACTCAAAAAAAATACAAAACAGTTGATGAATGGAAGAAAGAGCTTGAACCCGAAGTCTATCATGTAACTCGGGAAAAAGGAACCGAACCTCCAGGGAGTGGCAAACTTTTACATAACAAGGAAACGGGATTGTATACCTGCTCTAACTGTGGAGCCACCCTCTTTACATCAGATACTAAATTTGATTCTGGCTCTGGTTGGCCAAGTTTTTATGATGTTGCAAACAGTGATGCGGTTGAACTTCACGATGATACAAGCTATGGTATGAATAGAACTGAAGTAACCTGTAAAACATGTGGTGCACATCTTGGACATGTATTCCCCGATGGCCCAACCGATAAAACAGGACAGCGATACTGTATAAACTCGTTAGCTTTGAATTTTAAAAAAAAGTGAGATCCATCTTATTTGTATCATCACAAGCATAGTAAGAACATTATTTTTTCCAATATGACAAATATTCTACAAAAAGCGACACTGGGCATGGGTTGTTTCTGGTGCAGTGAAGCCGTCTTTCAGCAACTTAAGGGCATAAAAAAAGTAACGTCTGGATACTGCGGAGGAGACCTTCCCCATCCTTCCTATGAAGAAGTATCTGCTGGTAATACAGGCCATGCCGAAGTAATACAAATAGAATTTGATCCAAATGAAATTTCTTATGAAGAAATTCTCTCTGTCTTCTGGCACATTCATAACCCTACAACCCTCAACAAACAAGGTGCAGATGTCGGGACACAATATAGATCAGTAATCTTTTACCACAATGATGAACAAAAAAAAATTGCTGAAAAAACTAAACAAGAAGCACAAAAAGAATATGAAGAACTTATTGTGACAGAAATATCACCTTATACCAGTTTTTATGAAGCTGAAGACTATCATAAAAATTATTATAAAAATAATAAAGAATACCCTTATTGCCAGATTGTGATTGATCCTAAAATACAAAAACTTAAACTGATTGCAAAAAATCAGCT
>CAZMJG010000093.1:2823-4345 GCA_964566675.1 uncultured Gammaproteobacteria bacterium | reverse complement strand
GGCTGTCCTTCTTTTTTATAGTAGCGGACGGGAAAGTGATCCATGCAACTCAGGATTTCGTCTTTGGTACTATCTTGGGAGTGATCGTCGATGAAGATAATTTCAAAAGTATGAAGGCCATGCAAGGTGGCGGCTATGCGTTGGACCAAGGGGATGATATTCCCCTCTTCATTCAGTACTGGTACTACTATTGAAATACTACTCATGATTATTGCAACACGGCAACTATTACTAAACGTTTCGAATCCATAAATCCAGTACAGGTGTACAAGGTGATTCGCCTATCGCTTGTCGCGTTGAGAATATGCGTCTGGTCAGGCGTCACTGTCATGATGCCCGCAACTACAAACGTTTTCTTCTCACCATCTGAATACTCCACACTCATGGTATCTCCGGTCTTTACTCTCAAGAGAGGCCCGAGTAAACTTTCCCAATTATGACCGTACATAATACTATTGCCTCGGTCTCCTGGAAGAGGACTGCTCTTCAGATAGGACACACCTGTATCTGTGGTTTCCCATTCACCTTCTTTGATCTCAGATGGGATCACCGGAAGGTCAATATTGACTGCAGAAATAACAAGCCTAGAAGGTAGTATTTTACCAGATATTACGGGCTTTTGTGTAGGGGATTCTTTAAAATTCAGACGTGTTGGATTTGATCTCTGTGCATATAGTGCTCCCGCATAAACAAGACACAAAATACCGATAATAATGCTTATTATTCCTGTTTTTAGCATTAGTTCTTATTGGCACGAAGGGAGTATATCCCGACAGCAATGAGAAATAATCCGCTCACTGTATAGAAATAAATGCTCTTCATATTGCCAGTATTGGCTAGACCAAAGATATTGGTTACATTGTTGGTCACGTTATTGGTGGTATTATTGGTTGTACTTGAGGATGAGGAACTACTAGATGAACTACTTGATTCTCCTCCGCCTTTTGCCAAACAGGAATAAGGCACGTTGTTTGCGACGTATGGTGCTTCTTCAAGACCCCAGACGATACCATTGGGGACATATACGTAACCTTTTTGCTTGAGCTCGTCGATTTCTGTTGGGGTAAGTCCTGAAACTTTCCACCAGTTTGTTTGTACTCCACTACCATTTTCTGGGCAGAGACACTGCATATATGTTTCACTTGAAAGTTTGTATACAGTATCTATACCTTTGTATGAGGCGTAATCTCCGGGGACTCCATGTGAGCCTGTATTACTTGCCTGTATGGTACCTTGAGGATTGAGACAAGTTGGGAACGTGGGCAATGTATATGCTTGAGCGTTTGTGGCTGTCACAAAAAGAGCTATGTAAGCTATTGTTAATATTGATAGAGTGACCTTCATAAATATATAAGACTAAATAATAATACTTATAACAAATTGTTATCGGATTATAACATACGCTATAGGTTATTACAATACCTACACTTACTAGATCAATGTAGACGTTAATATTGCTTACTGTTTACTACTTATAGTATTACTGACGTGAAGAATTGAGATGAGATTTCTTACAGAGATA
>CAZMJG010000093.1:0-2723 GCA_964566675.1 uncultured Gammaproteobacteria bacterium | reverse complement strand
AAAAAGCAGTATGCGAGGCCGCAGGCGACGGCATCGGCTTGATCATCATCTTTAAAGACGATATCTCGGCCGAGGGTGAGTTGGACCATTTTTTGTACTGCCTGTTTATCGGCGGTGCCATAGCCGGTGACGATGGACTTGATTTCAAGGGGGGTGAAATGCTTGACCGGAAGGCCGCAGTTGGCGGCGAGGACTTCGATGACGCCTATGGATTGGGCGACTTTGATGACAGTTTTTTGATTTTTGAACATGAAGAGCTCTTCGATGACGAGTAGCTCCACGGCATTTTGCGTAATGATCGTATGAAGTTGGTCGTAGATTGTCTTGAGGCGCAGTTCGTGCATGTCTGTTTTGCTTGTTTTGATGAGGTCTGAGGCGATGTATTTGAAGGGTGTTTTTTTATCGGGGTTTTTGTCAAAGAGGGCGTAGCCGACTTTATCGTAGCCGGGGTCGATTGAGATGATGCGCATAGAGTTCTTGATTTAGATGAATTTATTGTGATGTAACCGTATTATACTCAATAATATATTCATAACGTTGAGTAGCAGTATTAAATGAGGTGCTGATTCTAAAAAATCTGCGCTCTTTAGGGATATAGGCAAATTTACTCTGTATATTTTTGTATGGAAGTTTGCTGTAATAGCCTATTACATTTTCATCTTCGTAGTATTTTTTATCCATCTTATACCAGCCTGCTTCGCTTAAAGCATTGTCATAGTAAATAAGGAGGGAGTGAGCAGTAGATGGATCATTGTCGGTAGCATAAAGGGTTTTGCTTGGTAGTGTGTATGTTTCCTGTGAAAAATCTGATGGATAGTCTAAATTCTTTTGAGAGACTAGTTTCCATTCTAAATGAGGGTAGAATGCCGGAATACTTGCTGCCTCTGATAAACTATGAGGTTGCAAGAGGAAATGATAAAAGGAATAGCCCGCCACTACTATTATGAGTATGAATATAACCAAAAGTTTCAAAACGCGCATGATATTTGGATATTTCATACCTAAACTATAGTACTAAGCACAAATATATACAAATCATTTAAAGTAGCTTTTCATTTATAAAGCAATACGCAAGGCCGCAGTTGGCGCATGTCTGTTTTGTTGGTTTTGATAAGAGTTGAGGGTGATTTTGAGAGAATTTTATACTATTTTGTTATATTGTTATATAATATGATCTCTTATGCTTGAAAATAGACAGTATACACCGGAACAGGATAAGCAAAGTCAGTGGGAACTATTTAATAATTTACCAGATAGAGATTATTGGGTAGGCATAGATTATGTAGGGATTAATCGTGATAGGTTGGAGCTACATCTTCCCGCTATGGAAAAAGTGTGTCGTGCACTTAATTTGCCTCCTATACAAATACGATCTGGCGCATGGAACCCACCCGCAGAAATGGAACCTGAAATGGCGGGACCAAATCTTATTGCTTGGAAAAAAATTGGATTTCCAACCTTCAGTAATAAACTTGATGAACCTTTATATACACTTGATGCGTTAACTCCTATTGAAATACTCCCAGATTCATATGAAGATGATGGATTACCCTCACTGGTACCAATAGGCTGGCAGATCAGTATTAAGGACCGGAAAATAGAGCGAGATTTTGTACGTAATAAACCACACGTTGATAAAAAGGAGGAGGATCGTAATTTTATAACAAAATTTAATTCTGCCATCTGGTCTGGTGTCGCAGATATAGCTTTTAAGGAGATGGACGGAAATAGAGATATCGTAAATATACCCAATGATTCTGAGATCTCTACTAGATTTGGAGTGCAAATATTAGAAATACTCAGCATGTTGGGAGGAAATGTAATAGCTCGTGTTCAGGATCCTCATTTTATTGAATATATATTAGAAAGTTTAGCAATCAGCACACCTATTACATGGACCGGTAGTCATTTTATTCTAGAAAAGAATTATAGAGGTGAAAAGGAATTGAAAGACAGAGGGAAAATTTTAGCCGCTGTGTCAAACGCTTGGCGCAAGCAGGAATTTCCAGATAGATTTAAATCAGAAGTGCATGGTCTTAATACAGCTCAAAGAAGAATGATACAGGCGATCCCGTATGTGGGTATAGTCTTAGAACCTGTGATTTGTAGGTATATAATGAAAGAAGTTATAAGATGGGACGGTGCGTATCCTTTGGTGAGGCTACGTGAAGAATAATAAAAGGTCTTTGGGAGGCTCTAAAGTGTTTTTAAAATGCGGCTACGGGGCTTCAAACGCCGCTACAATGCGGCTAGGCTTTACCGCATTATTTTTAGCGGATTGCTGTAAGGCTCTAAAAATGAAGCCGCATGCGGATGACAGGGCTTCAGGACAATAAATTATGCGGTACCGCATTTTAATAATGCGGATGATAGGGCTCTAAAGCCCGCTACAGCCGCATTTTTTTAGAATTGATAAGGGTGTGTACGATTCTGGATCGCCGCATTTGCGAGGATGACACCATCTACTATTGAGCTTACAGGTATAACAATCTAAACCATAAAAAAACCCGCCTTGCAGCGGGTCTTTTTTTTCGATCTTAGAACAACTAGGTCGCATGTTTTCACATGCGACACAAGTTTCTTTAATCTTAAATAACTTTAAGGGTTATTTAAGAACAGCAACTAGTGAATTAATTTCGTGTCGTAGTCAACATTCTCTATGTTTGACGAACAAAAGAGATGGGAGAATCGTCCGTTAGTACTCCTCGACTAAATACATTACT
>CAZMJG010000092.1:0-4384 GCA_964566675.1 uncultured Gammaproteobacteria bacterium | reverse complement strand
TACCGGGAATATCAGATGTAGACGGTGTTCTGATGATGAATGGAGACTACCCCTATACGCAAGAAGCGGTTGTAAGTAATCTCAACACTCTTATGCAACATTATGGTTTTTCGGACAATATTGGAGTACAACAATTTGATTCAGAAAAGGGTAACTATTACCAGTATTTCCCCGATATATTTACGCTTGCGTCCAGTCCCAATAATCCCATCGAGGCTACAGATGTTTATTTGTATGCTCTTCCCAAGCATCCTTTCGACTGGAATGTATGGGGGGATATTATAAATCAGTATGATACCTATTTGCAGAATAAAGAAAAACAACCAGACTTCTATGCCCAACGACTTATAAATGTTATAGGTTTGCAGCACTTCGCATCTGCTGCAGATTGGCTGGATTATCGAAATCAGTTGCGCGTACAAAACCCTTCCCGTCCCTACGATACCCAAGAAGAAGCTGAAGCGATGCTCTTTGCACAGGAGGGATATACTATATAATATACCAATATGACAGCACGATACACAGTACCTTTTACCCAAGAAGGATATGACAAAATGAAAGAAGAACTCGCAGATCTTGAGAGCAAACGACCAGCATATATAGAAGAGCTGCGTCGCGCCAGTGAACTCGGAGACCGCAGTGAAAATGAAGCCTATAAAGTAGCCCGCAGACGTGTTTCCTCAACAGACAGTCGTATTCGATTCTTAAAAAAGACTCTCGATCATGCAGTAATTGCGCAAGCTGTACAATCTGATTATGTTGCCATCGGTTCAAAAGTAACAGTAAATAACGGAAGTACTGACATTATATTCAGTATTGTAGGCGAGCATGAAGCAGATCCAGCGAATAAGAAGCTTTCCCACCGTTCACCTGTTGGACAAGCACTTATGGGCCGAAAAGTTGGTCAGGAAGCCATCGTCGCCGCGCCCAATGGTATTATTAGATATAAAGTAATTAATATTTCGGCTTAACCACTTTTTTTATTTCTGTTTTTCCACCATTTTGTCGCCTCTTTGCCAACCGATTGATCTAGCGCCACTCCCACTACTCCACCCATTGCAAGCCCGGGTAATCCTAATAACCCTCCTGCAATAATAGATGCTACATCAACATAGTTCAAATAACGCCTGGCTGTCTCAATTCTCGATTCTTTTTCCATATGCAGAGTATATTGTATAGATTTTCCAACAAAATTGTGAAAGATTATTGCTTCCCTGCGAGATTAAATTGTATGCTGGCTGCTCTCGATGAAACTGCCCAGTACGACTATAATATCATCCAATCTGTATTCTGCTTTTAACAAATATTTCGTGGCACCCAGGGCGAGCATGCGGCTTACTTTTTCCGGATTTGCCGAATTGCTGATCACAAATACAGGAATATCTTTAAAGCGTGGATTTTTCTTGACCGCTTCAAGAAATTCTAAACCATTCATATCTCTCAAATAGTAGTCAAGCCATATTGCAGATGGCAGCTCTGGAAAATTGTCTAGGTAGTCGAGTGCCTGCTTGCCCGTGCAACAGCTGACAGTCATATAACCGCTGATTTCAAGTTTTTTTGATACAGCACGAAGCAGTAATTCTTCATCCTCTACAATCAGTATTGTATATTGTTTTGTTATTTTCATACTATTTTGAAAGTGTAAATGTGCCCTTATTTGGCGCTACACCATGAATTGGTAACTCAAACCAAAAAGTTGTACCTTTATTTTCCTTACTTTCAAACCATATTTTGCCGCCCGATGACTCGATAATAGCTTTCACAAGATATAATCCGAGACCCGTACCATCTGTTTCAAATTTTAAAATATTCTCTCCTCTAAAAAATTTCTGGAAAATTCTTTCCTTATCTTTTTCTGAAATGCCATACCCAGTATCCGAAATTTGCACCAGAATGATATCTTTTTTTCGTGATACAAACAGTGTTATTTCTCCCTTTTCCGGGCTATATTTAATAGCATTGGTAAGCAGGTTCATGAAAACCTCATATATAAGTTTTTCGTCTAAACTGATTTTAGGTAAATCTTTATGAAAACTTATGATCAGATTTTGTTTTTTTTCATGCAGTTTTTGATCCAGTTCTTGTATGGCGGCCTTTGCCAAAGCGATTATATCTGTTGGATGCGGATCAATAATTATTTTCCCCGATTCAATACGAGATATATTGAGCAAAGCATTTACTAGCTTAATCATGCGTTCGGTCGAATCATAAATATTTTGCGTAAACTCTTTTTGACCTGCATTTAATTCACCCACATCACCATTCAGGAGCATCTCAGCAAACCAACGTATGGCAGAAAGCGGTGTACGAAGCTGATGTGATGCAAGCGATATAAACTCCGTCTTCATCCTATCTATTTGCTTTTCTCGTGTGACGTCGCGTATGATCTGTACCACGCCCATGAGCTTACCATGCAACATAATAGGCGATCCCACTGTCGACACGGTCAGATCGCTTTTATCAGGGAGAATATATTTCATTTCTTGTACTTGCTTGTTCTGAGTCTCTATTACTTTAGATATCAGTCTTTCAGCATCTGGTATAGGTTTATCGGTGAGGGTCTTAGCCTGGATTATAGATGTATATTTATTCTTATAGACATTGTTTTCCTGTATGCCAAGCAGTTGCTCCGCGACCGAATTCACCCGCATTATATTCCCGGAGCCATCGGTGACTATGACAGCGTCACCAATACTTTCGAGTATCGACTGTACCTTGCTGATTTCAGATTTATAGTTTGTAAGCTGTACTTCTAGTTCTTTCTCCGTTTTTTTGAGTTGCGTTATATCTTCTTCTGATCCTATATATCCGATGAGATTGTTATTATCATCAAAGATAGGTGATATATGCACTATTGCCTCATATTCTTCACCGTTTTTTCTTCTATTTTTTATTTCACCGTCAAAGGGTTTTTGTTTATTTTTGATAGTATCCCAAAGATTGTCATAAAATTCTCGTGGCATCATACGACCCCATAGCCGAGGTGTATTATGCTTCATTTCTTCAAACGAGTAGCCGGTCATGGTCTCGGCGGCTTTATTGGCAAAAATGATCTGCCCGTCTATATCTGTTATTACGAGGTGGTTTGTAGAGTGTTCAAATGCTTTAAAAAAGACTGTGGGGCTAAATTTTATTGAGTCCTGCGAACTAGGCTGTGACATAATTAATTTATTTGGGAAGTATCTAGAATCTCATGTATCTTTCCTGTTAATTCTTCCAGAGGAGTATTTGCTTTAATCAAATAATAGGAAGGTTGATCTTTTACTATTTTATCCAGTATGCTATCGCTGGGTTCTAAGTTCGAGAGCAAAATAACTGGTACTGTCTTACCCCAACTATTTTCACGGAGTTCATCTAGCATTTGAGTACCACTCATTTCAGGCATCACAATATCTAGAATGATAAGTGAAGGTGTATACATCACCGCCGACTTAATTCCTTCTTTACCGTCGTAGGCATTGATCACATCATAGCCCTCAGCGGTGAGTTTGATGGATAATGCTTTATTCAAAACTCTATCATCCTCTACCACCAAAATCTTTTTATTCATGCTTCTACTATAGCAAAATTTTTCCAGCTTTTCTTACTTATCTCTTACTTTTTTCTTCGGAATTATATCTCGAATATGTATATACTCTCTTTTTTCGTGTGAGTTGGATGATAAAAGTATGCTACCACGCGCTTCAAACATCCCATTTCTTTCATTCAGGTTATCTTTTCCATTCAACGCGGCAGTGCCCTTTGCATATTTATATGTCCCGGTGCCACCAGTTATTTCCACTGTCCCATCATATATATGTATCCCAAGTTCATTGGAGACAGATTCATCACAGGTAGTACCTCTGACATTAAAAAAAATTGAGTTTACATCACAGGCTTTTTTTAAGGTATCCATGTACATGGTGCCATCAGCAGTCACTGTTGCGCAGTAGCCGCCTTTGCCATTGGGATACGAGTGTCCCCAATCTATGGTGGCATGTGCGGTGTAAGTGGCCTTTTCTCCTGTGGAAACGAGAGCTTTACCACTAAATGACACCTTACATCCTTCCGGTAAAAAACCACAATGGATATCATTTAATACAATATTTTCTGAAGTACCACTGATACTAAAAGGTTTTGTGAGTACAGTATTCGCTTTCTCGTGATGCTTCGATAATCCGGCATGTATATCCGAAGGGAGTATAAAGGGCAAACCTATCAAAAAAAGACCACACAGAGATCCGATTATTTTATCTCGTTTTTTATGAAAGTAATTCATGAATTTTTATCGATAGCTCTTTTAAACTAATATTTGATTTTATGTAGTACTCGCTCACATTTAATCTTTTGGCCATACCCAGTATCCGAAATTTGCACCAGAATGATATCTTTTTTTCGTGATACA
>CAZMJG010000091.1:0-4409 GCA_964566675.1 uncultured Gammaproteobacteria bacterium | reverse complement strand
TGGAGCCGATTACCCTATACTTTCAGTTCTCCATCGGAAACTGAAAGATTGTAAGGTCCAGTCCGAAATTAAAGTAGCCCAAAAGGAAGATGATATAAAAAAAATGACGCTAAAGGCGATAGCAAAAAAAGTTGATGTTGTAGCAGTATATGGCGGAGATGGAAGTATTATAGAAGCAGCAAAAATACTATATAAAACATCGACTCCTCTTTTAATTATTCCGGGGGGCACAGCCAATATTTTAGCAAAAGAATTAAAAATACCTACAAATGTAGAACAAGCAATTGATTTAATATTACAAAAGAAAGAAACAATTCAAAAAATAGATGTAGGCCTTTGCAACGATATACCTTTTTTCTTACGAGTAAGTATTGGACTTATGGCTGATATGGTGATACATGCTGATACCAAATTAAAAAAAACAGTTGGACAACTGGCATACCCAATTACGGCAATTCAAAACTTAGCTCAAATTCAACCCACAACATATAGTATTTCTGTTGATAAAACTTTTATAGAAGATACAGGATATTCACTTGTTGTCGCAAATAGTGGCAATATTGGTTTTCCCGGCTTTTCGGTAACTCCAGATGTTTCAGTGACAGACGGTATACTAAATGTATTTCTCATTAAAAATGCTCTCGATCCACGAACACAAACCCTTACTCAATGGAATGGTAAAAAAATCACTGTTTTACAAGGCGAACCTCATCATCAAATTACACGTGATGATGATATAGTCATAGCAAAAAAACTGAAATTCAGTATTGCATCTGATAAACTACACGTAGTAGTCCCCACAACATATGTATAAAGCCTTAAGTATCATTCAGCTTCTCAAAATTCATTTACTACGTGCTTGTGATCATATTTATCGACGCTATACCGGCTTACCTTTTTTGAAATACAGTGAAATTACACCTCAACTTTATCTAGGCGGACAATACTATTCACAAGCTTTAAAAAACATACAAAAAATTGGGATTACAGGGATTGTAAGCATGAGAGAACGCTCTATTAAAGAATTAGATGGATTTGAAGGTATAAAAAAATTACACCTATCAACCAAAGATTTAAATGCTCCCTCTATAGAAAATTTACAAAAAGGTATACAATTTATAAAAAAAGAAATCGAAACGGGAGGGAAAGTATATGTACACTGCCACTTAGGTGAAGGACGTGGACCAAGTATGGTTATAGCGTATCTTATGAGTACAGGACTTCTCTATGAAGATGCTTTTACTCTGGTCAAATCGGTACGACCCTTTATACGTCCTACAAAACCTCAGATTGAAAGACTTAAAGAATTAGAAAAACTGCAAAAGCAACAAAGAATTGCTTAACCTATAATCTTCTTTATTCTAGAGATACATTCCTCTCTTCCTAAAATTTCCATTGACTCATTTAAGGGTGGAGAAACTTTTTTACCCGATATAGCAACACGAAGCATCATAAAAAATTTACTATTTGGTATATTATTGTCTTTTGCTACCCGAAGTAATGATTCTCCTAAATGACTGGCTTCCCATTTTTTTATATCTTCTAAAACACTTACCACTATATTTAATTTTTCCCTATCTTCTGACAAATCTACTTCGTATTGCTGGGGCTTCTGGAAAAGGAAAGATGACAATGGCCAGTAATCAGACAGTATTTTAATTCTCTCCTTAACAAGAGGGGTTGATTTCCTGACAATAGTTTCCGATAACTGTTTCTCATGATAAAAAGTTTGTAATTTTGCAGCTAGTTCATCATCTGAGAGCTTCATGATGTATTGTCCATTTACCCACTCGAGTTTTTTAGGGTCAAAGGCAGGTCCGACAGGAGACACTCTCTCAAGGCTAAATACACTTATAAATTCTTCTTTATCAAAGATATCTTTTTCATCTGGATGTGACCAACCCATCAAAGCTAAATAGTTGAGAATCGCCTCTGGTAGATATCCCTGTTCTAAGTACCATGATGCCCACACTGGATTTTTACGCTTTGATAGCTTGGATTTATCTGGATTTCGAAGGATTGGAAGATGAGCAAACAAAGGTAAATCCCATCCGAATGCTTGGTATAAGAGAACATGTTTGGGGGTTGAGGATATCCATTCTTCTGCCCGGATGATATGGCTTATTTCCATAAGATGATCGTCTATGACGACAGCCATATGATAGGTTGGAAAGCCGTCAGATTTCAGAAGTACCTGATCATCGATATTACTGGTATTAATCTTTATTTCCCCACGAATTATATCTTCAAAGATAACATCAGTATTTTCAGGTACATTCAACCGTACGACCCATTTCTCCCCTGCTTCGATTTTCTTTTTTACTTCATCTTGCTTATCTAGGCAGTACTTATCATAACGAGGGATCTGTTTTTTTTCAGTCATTTGTTTACGAACTTCTGCGAGTCTTTCTGGGGTACAAATACAGTAGTACGCATGTCCAGATTCTAAAAGTTGAGTTGCATATTTTTTGTAAATATCCAGTCTCTCTGATTGTCTATAAGGAGCATAAGGGCCTCCTATATCTACACTTTCATCATGAGTAAGGCCATAAGCGTGTAATGTTGATAGTATTTTTTGTTCGGCTCCTTCTACATAGCGAGTGCGATCAGTATCCTCAATGCGGATGATAAATTTACCATTATTTTTTTTAGCAAATGCCCAGTTGATATATGCCGTATATAGGTTGCCAATATGTATATCTTGTCCTGTTGGTGAGGGTGCTATCCGTGTGCGTATCATGTAGGAAATTATACTACAAAAAGAATTATTTAATTTTGACACTCCAACTAGTACAATAACTCCATGCTAACTGAATTTGAATTTATTTACTGTCCGCATTGTGGATCCAACTTTGATCGTTCAGATAATCATCTGATTTGTACAAACTGTAAACTCGAATATTATATAAACCCTCGTCCCACCAATGCTGTCATGCTACGCAATGAAAAAGAAGAATTACTACTTGTTAAAAGAAAACATGATCCACAAAAAGGCCTATGGGATTTGCCTGGTGGATTTATCAATATTAACGAAACAGTGGAAGAATCAGTACATCGAGAAATAAGTGAAGAGCTTAATATTCGTATTTCAGATATACGCTATGTATGTTCTTTTTATGATACCTATGAATTTGGAGGGATAAAAGCTTATACTATTTGCTTTCTTTTTGAGGCTAAAATGATAAATTCGAAAAATTTGAAAGCATCAGATGATGCAGAATGCTATGAATTCTTTAACGAAGCTTGTCTTCCCTTTGATCAATTTGCATTTGACCCCATGCGAGATGCTTTATTACGCTTGTACAAACGCACGACTCCATAAATAGCAAATATAGCAGGGAGTAATATGATATTCATGTATTGATACACTGTTTGCATCTGCTTAGGAAGGTCAGGTAATGGAAATAAAGACAATGCTCTTGAACGTATACCGCTGAGTGCGCCAGCCGATGCGTAATCGTTTAAGACGTTCAAAACAAAACCTAAATTTTGAGAACGAGGTGACAAATATCTATCCTCTATAAATCGCGATGAACCAATAAAGAGAACAGCTCCTCCATTTTCCTTTTTACTTTCAGCGGCAATGAGGAATGGCTTTATATCGGATTGCTTTGGCTGTGGAATTTGCTGAGGATCTAATATAAACGAACCTTGTTGCGTCCAGGATTCTCGTGAACTAAATATGAGTTCTTTTGCCTGATATCCCTTCTTTTTTTCAACAGTTACTGAAGAAGCCCACGGGTAGGAAACCATGCCCACTCCCGAAAAATAAGAAGAATCTTTAGCAAATTGGTTGGACAAAATCCAAAAAGGATAAGAAAAAAGTAATGATTGACCTTGCTGACCAAGATTTACCAGTTCGGAAGCTGTAGATAGAACCAAATTCTTTTGTACATTTAAGCCATATTCTTTAAGTAACACCAACAATTTTGCTGGCGCCTCAGTGGTGGTAAGTTGTTCTTCTACTCCAACCCCATTCATAAGAACAATAACTTTACCTTTATTATTTAAGTATGTCTTTAAAGCAGCTATTTCGGCATCGGCAAAAGTACGCCCAGGTTGGACAGAAAGCAATACTGCATTGTATTTTTGATCAATAGCAAAAGGCTTTTCAGGGGTAGGGGTGGGTTCTGCATCAGTACCTGCGGGCGGAGGCAAAGTAATACTTTCTACAGTAAATTGTCTACTAAGTACTTGTCTCAATAGACTTACTTGGTCACCCCCTGGCATAAATGATTCTTCATAGCCCATGATGGCAATACGTGGCAGTTCTTTTCGTGAAAGCTTATAAAGCGCAGTGGTGATATTATATTCTAAAGTTTCAACCTCAGTAACTTGTGGTAAAGCTTCCTTCTGATTGTTATATTCAATTAAAACGCCAAAATACGCATTGGTGACTTGATACTGAT
>CAZMJG010000090.1:0-4411 GCA_964566675.1 uncultured Gammaproteobacteria bacterium | reverse complement strand
TTGATAGTAAACGCAGAAGTTCCCCCGTTGCCAATAAAATGGTAATCATAAACTCCCATCGCCACACTTGTTGTGGCATCCAGTGTCATATTGTCTGCAAAATCGGTAAAATCGAGTGAATCTGGCGAAATGGAGAATGAATTTGTAGCCCAACTCAAGTTCCCACTGCCATCATTTTGTAAAAACGTACCGGCTCCACCCTGACTGTCTGGCCAAGTATAAGCAACGCCGTCAAACGCATATGACTCTACTTCTCCCTCTGTCAATTTCGTATCCGTATCGGTGTAACTACTCTTTATCGTGATTTTATTGCCGTCTTTGCTTATGGTCACATTATCTCCAGCCACCAAGTCCACATCTCCCTTTATCTCCTCGATAGAACTGACTGCAATCGATCCTACATTCGATATGCCAATCGTTGGATTTTGTTTACTCCCCGTAATCGATACACCATCTCCTGCCACGAGAGAATAGATGATGTTGGCGGCCGTAATATTACCACTCCCTAGATTCAGGTTTGACCCTGGCGCTTCAATATTTCCTGAAACATTCAGTCCATTTTGCACGGTGATACCTTTGGTAAATATCATCTTCAAGTTTGCCCGGATACTTGTGTAGTTTGGTACGTTGGAGGCGGCCGGAGCTTGTGCAAATATGTCTCGGCCCATTGTGCGCGCCGTGTCAGTATTTCCCACGCCAAATACCACAGCAAATGTAATCATGCTGATGAGTAGGCTCTTAAAAAACAAGGGGACAATAGCACTCTTCACCATATATATACATATAATCAAAGCAGAATTTCTTACATCTCGCAACTCCTTTTTCCTACTGGCAATTTTTGTAATTGAAATCCACTTACAATGCGTGATACTATGAATACAAGATGAAAAGATCTCTTGTCCTTTCAGTTTGCTTCGTTTTATTTTTTCGATTTTTGATTTTCGATACATATGCCTATTTCCCCAATAGCGCCTTCACTCTACCATTACCATCCAATCTCCCCGTGGGGAGCATCATAGCCGAGACTGCAGATGACTATGTCGCAGCTTCGAGCAAAGATACCGAATCTTTTGTGGGAGTGATTGTAGAAGATGCAGATTTCGTATACGAAGCCGACGAGACCACAACCCGTCCCGTAGTCTCAAATGGTATTGTACCCATACTTTTAAGCAACGAAAAGGGCCCTATCATGAAAGGCGATGAAATTACTATTTCCAAGACACAACCAGGTGTAGGAGTCAAGGCTCAGCAACAAGACATAGTCTTAGGAGTAGCGCAAAAATCGGTAAATCTGGAAGGCAAAACACTCGTTGATGTAAAAATCATCTATAATGGAAACAGCGGATCGGCGCAGAGCCTCAAAGACAATTCTGTTTTAGCAGATGAATTATCCAATCTAGTAAAAAATAGCTCCAATCGCATAGTGAGTGGAGAGACAAACCCAGCTTTATATTTACTAGCTATTATAGTCGTCATCTTGGCCGCCGTATTTGCATTTATCTTATTTGGACGTGTGGCAATAAATGGTATTGCTGCAATTGGAAGAAACCCTATGGCAAAAGGCGCAATCATCACCGGGATTGTGATAAACTCACTGCTTGTCATTGCCTTTATGATCGGCACTCTTTTTGCCGCAGCTTATATCATTGGCTGGTAATCATACAGTAAACTCTCCATTTTTATATATCACCTTTCGACTGCCATCCACAAGAGTCGCCGTGACCACACGATCGGTGGTACTCACGATATCTGTATGTACAGCACTATCATTAAAGCCTTTTTCTGCCCATTCTTTTTCCGTAAGAGTTGATGGGTCACCTATATAACTATCCTTATATCCCATACCAACAGCAATATGAGTATTGCCGAAAGGACCCCCAATATTTTCATCAAACAACGTCTCGGCCATGAAGCGCGTGATACGGCTCAGGCGCTTATCGGTAAGGCTAAATTCGCCTATTTTATTGGCCCCTTCAACAGCTATCATCTCCTGGAGAAGTTTTTCATTTTCAGAAGCTGAAGCCTGTGTTATAATACCGTCCTTGAACTCGAGCTTGACATCTTTTATCAAGTTTCCATATCTGTACAGCGGCTGATTAAAGGAGATACGTCCATTCGTGCCTCGCCAGTCGGGAGTGATAAATAATTCAAAAGATGGTATATTCCGGCCACTACCCCCGAGCCACCTTCGATCCTTACCTATCTTTACATGCAAGTCTACATCCTGACCTTCAATATGAAGAGACTCAATTTGCAATGCATTGAGCGATTGTTGTGTTTTATTGATCATAGCAAAGACCTCTTTCCACTCAGCTATTGGATCCTTTTTGTCTAGGAAACATGCTAGTATGATCTGGTCCCAGTATTCTTTTTCATCCATACCAGCCTCAGCGGCCATAGCCGCAGTACCAAAAAGTGCAAGGGTCCACGTGAGTTTTCCAGCATTTTCTTTTTTTTGCCGTGCATCCATATAATATTTTGTGGATTTCTGTCCGAGCATGATTTTATCGCTTGGGACGCCCTTTAACTCAAATTTGTTGTTTGTCGAAATAATTGCAACGAAATGATCGATTGTCTTTACTCGAGAAAGCAAATACTCTTTTGGAGAATAGGCAATTTGCTCATCTGAGGCATGATCATAGAAACTACGAGAAATATCTTCAGGTAAATATTGGATAATTGGATTGCCACCAGCTTCTAAAACCGATCTTTGCAAAGGAAGTAGAAATGGCTTTGAGCTCTCGGGGACGCTGAGAAACACTGTTTCTCCCGTTCGTATCCCTTTTCCGCTCCATAGTGCAAACTTAATAAGTACGTCCGCATATTTTTTGAGTATAGATTCGTCTGGTGTATACATAAACTTTTTGTCATCCCGGACCCCTCATCAGGGATCCAAGCTTAATATTTATAATAAATTCATAGATTCCCGCCTCCGCGGGAATGACATTTGTATCTTAACTCGATGGCCGAAACTTTGCAAATCTTTTCTCTTGTATCTGGATCCCCGATCAAGTCGGGGATGACATGGTGATTTCTCTTTTATCTCTTATCTTTTAACTGATACAAAGTGATATACTATACTTATGACAGATCGGATTGTCACATCAAAACATTTTTTACGCTTTGGCGAAATACTCATCCCGCTTCTTGCCTGGATGATTATACTCATGCCTTTATGGCTCTCCCCATTTCACCCCGCAGTAGTCGCCTATTTCATCATTGCGTTTGATCTCTATTTTTTAGCTAAATCCGCACTCACTGCCTACTACTCTACCCTCTCCTACACTCTTATCCAATCATTTCAGCATACCGAATTTGACAAACTGGTAAAAACTCTTCCAGAGAGTCACGAACTTGAACATTTTGTCATCATACCCAACTACAAAGAACCCATATATAAACTAGAAGCGACAGTCGGGGCAATCACTGCCTCTGATTACCCACACAAAAACATACATTTAGTTCTTGCTTTTGAAAAACGAGAGGTAGACGCGACAGAAAAAGGTGAAGAATTGAAAAAAAAATTCGGGCATTTCTTTAAAGACGTCCACTTTACTTACCATGTACTTCAAGATCATGAAGTACCAGGTAAGGCCAGCAACCAAACATTTGCGGCTAAACGCATATACGCCTACTGTGAAGAACAGCATATTGATCCAAAAAAAGCCATCATTACAATCTGTGACGCAGACAGCATGCTACCTCATAACTTCTTTTCCTATATGACGTATGAATTTGCCAAAGATGTCGATAGACTCTACCATTTCTACTGGGCTCCCGTGCTCCTATACAATAATTTCTGGCAACTGCCATTTTTTGTGCGTATGCAGGCGACTCTTTCCTCGATACTTCGACTTGCCTTTCTTTCTCAAAAGGATCAGCTCATACATATTTCGACATACTCGACGAATCTTTGGTTACTCAAACAGGTCGATTTCTGGGATGTGGATATCATACCTGAAGACTGGCATATCTATTACCAGGCATTTTTCAAGTTTGGCGATAAGGTAAAAACACTTCCACTTTATACGATCGTGAATGGTGATGCAGTATATTCAGGCACACTTATGAAGACGCTCATGAATCGCTACGACCAAGAACGCAGATGGGCCTGGGGAGTGACAGATGTGGCCTACTTTTGGAAAGAAATGTTTGTTTCACCTCATATTAGCCCCTGGGTCAAACTTCGTAAACTATTTTTACTTGCTGAAAATCATTTGCTCTGGCCCGTGTCATTTTTTATCCTTACCGTATTTGGCTGGATTCCGCCCCTGGTAAACCCTGTATTTAAACGCACAGTCATGGGATTCCTCTTGCCTCAGCTATCGGGCTTTATTTTGACACTGGCCACCTCTATGCTCATTTTATATATCTATCTCGATATCAAACTGCGTAAAAAACTGAAAGTAGA
>CAZMJG010000089.1:0-4422 GCA_964566675.1 uncultured Gammaproteobacteria bacterium | reverse complement strand
AGGATTTTCTTCATCTGTAGGCCATTTCAGTGGATTGTAGCGTATATATTCACGGATAGCATATAAGGTTTTTTCACTACGAATCACGTGATCATAATAACGGGATTGCCATTGAAATGTGTTATTTATTTTGTGTATCTCAAAAGAAGATCTACCTTTGAACCATCTAATAATTTCGCCTAGGTGTCCTGTTCCCATGGGTGTGGGATTCAAAATTTTCGTAGAGACGTGATTAATCACGTCTCTACGATTATGATGAATATTGTTTTTAATATGTACAATCCCATGTACATGATTTGGCATTACGACAAATTCATCAATTTGTACATTACCAAAATGATTCGGAATACCATGCCAACATTTTTCAACAATCCGGCCTATCTCAGATAAAATGGAATGGCCGTTTTTTATTTCTCCCAAGACACATTGTCTACCTTTCACGCAAACAGTTAGAAAATAATATCCTTGAGATGAATAATCCCACAAATGCAGACGAGAAGTTTTTACGCGGAATATGTCTTTATACCTGTCAAGATATGTCACATTTAGTATTACTTATAGAAGCAATTAGTTTCCACTACTATTGTCTTCATGTTCACCAAGATCTTCTGTGAAGTATACCTTGCCACTGTTGTCATGATAGTAAAACCAATTTTTGGTGGTTGGGTCGGCATTTACTACGGCCTCCATAGACTGTAGCCGAGGAGCACCTATCGGGCCTGGTGGAAGACCAGTATTCAAATATGTATTATAGGGCGATTTGACAGTCTGATAGTCTTCTTGGGTCAGTCGTTGTGTCCACCATTTTTTTTCAGCTGGCTGGTAGCCAAGAGCATACTGGATAGTTGCATCAATTTGTAAAGGCCATTCTTCCTTCAGTCTTTTATATATGATATTGGCAATTTCTTGTCTATCATCGGCTCCCGATGCTTCGCGTTCTACAAGTGAAGCGAGCGTCAGGACTTCATGCTTCGTGAGTCCTTTAGCTTTTGCTTTTTCTTCAACGGTTGCATACTGTTCATCCATATGTTTGGTGAGGATATCGATTACTTGTGATGCAGTGGCGCCCTTGGGTATAAGATAGGTATCTGGGTATAGATATCCTTCTTCTGCAAGCTGGTTGAATTCAGTTTCTGAAATACCCACTTTGGCTGAGAGAATTTCAGCTATTTCCTCCTTGCGTAACCCTTCTGGTATCGTCACCCACGTATCGAGTGTACCATGGGTAAGTTGTTCTGCGATTTCATTTGCACTCATAGATTTCATCAGTCGGAAATCACCGGCCTGGATTTTGCGTTCAATTCCCTTCTGTTTTACTATGAGGTAGAAGACCACCCGATTGCGGATGAGTTCTTCTTTTGACAGATTATTGATGATATCATCAAGCGCTTGTCCCTGCTCGACCACAAATATTTGGGGTGTACTATCGGTTTTTTCTACAGCAAGCGAGCCCTCGGTATAGAAAATAAACGCGGCGGCGGCAATAACCAAAATTATACTGATAAAAATAATGATTTTTTTCATATATATACTGTTATTTTATGTTGTATATTGGGAAAAATGGTAATGTGTCTATAGCTTCTTTCAATTTTATTTCACTACTAGAATAGCAGTGCATGAGTGGCTCATTGGCGTTTATGCTATCACCTATACGTTTTAGCATAAAAAGCCCAGCATGTATATCCTTCGGTGCGCCAAGTATTTTTGAAATAGCGCTTACATTAAAGTTATTTATACTCTTTATTGTACCAGATTGCGTCGATTTGATCTCCTTCTGATGGGCTTTATTTACCATTTTATCGGAAGTTATATCTGGATTACCCTGTTGCGCCTGTATGATTTTTCGGAATGTTTCCAGAGCCTTGCCGCTTTGTAGCAGGTGCTTAGCCTCCTCGTATCCATCCTTTTGGATACTTTTTGATTTAAAGCATAGATTGAGGAGCATTGACGCAAGCCTGAGTGAGCGTTCTTCAAGTTCGATTGGTCTATTCTTATGTTGTTCGAGTACCTGCATTACATCTATCGCTTCAAGATAGGGCCCAATGCCATTTCCAGCAGGCTGAGAAGTATGATTGATATCGATGAGTATATCTATGCCAAATCGCTTTGCTACTTCTTTAAATTTTTTACCCACGAGCTCCGCATCCTTTTCATATTTCACCTTCATCGTGCGGCCAACAGGGATATCAATCACGAGATGATTGGTCCCGACAGCGACTTTTTTAGCCATTATAGATACGATAATTTTGTCAAAAGATTCAAACGATAGAGGCTCTTCGACTCGTATCAAGATATCATCGGCTGGGGCAATACCTAGATGTCCGCCCCATACAATACAACCACCTGCTTTTTCGATGATTTTTTCTATTTGAGGAGGAGTAAAATTCACACTCGCAATTGTTTCCATGACGTCTGCAGTTCCCGCTGGAGAGGTGATTGCTCGAGAAGAAGTCTTTGGCATGATAAATCCAGCAGCCACCACAATAGGTACGACTATCATGGTCGCTCGTGTGCCAGAGAGTCCGCCAATGGAGTGTTTATCCGCGACCACACCTTTGAAATGGAGTTGTTCGCCAGTTTCAACCATAGCCTTGGTCAGATAATAGAGTTCATCATAGCTAAATCCATCTTTAAAACCCGAGGCCACAAAATAAGCGGTGAGTACATCACTGAGGCGACCACTTGATATCTCATCCATGAGATTATAAATTTCCTTATAAGTCAATGTCCTACCACGCAGTTTCCTTTTTATAGTATCAAGTGCTTCTAGGTGTTTTTTTGTATAGTTTATGTCCATAAATATAGTAATTACTAATTACTAATGACTAATTACGAATTACTAATTACGAATTACACAATTTATTAGTAACTATGCATTAGTCATTATGCATTAGTAATTGTGCATTCGTCATTCGTAATTAGATTAATTTTTATTCAACTCCCTTATAAACTTCTAGTAGTTTTTTTTGATACTCACGTGCTTTAAGTACCATTCTGGTGATTATATACATTTCCCGTACACCGAACAACCAGGAGAGGAATATGTACATAAGTGCGTAAAAGATAAAGCCTATTAGGATAAGGAGAAATACATTGAGAGTACGATTGGTATCAAATATAAGTCCGTCCAAAAGTCGCATAAGGAAATAGGTAAGTATAGAAGTATTCAAAGCAGCAATAAGGATCTTTGATATCTCTTTAAAGACCAACCACATATCAAAACCGCCTATTTTTTTATATAGGAGACCGATGAGAAAAAGCACATTCAGACTCATGGCTATAGAAAAAGCAAGCGCGAGAGACCATACCGGAAGTTTAAACACGAGCGTAAATAGTGCGCTAAGAGCGGCATTCGTAAATATGGCCGCCACACTGATATAGAAAGGTGTCCTCGTATCAAAAATTGCATAAAAGCAGCGGGTCAGAAAATAGTAAACGGAATGCAAAGGCATAGATAGTGCGAAATATGAGAGAGTAATTGCGGTCAGTACCGTCGCATCCCAGTCAAATTTATCGCCTCCGAAGAATAAACGGACGATGGCGGTTCGTCCGAGTATAAAGAATGTAGCTGCGGGTATTGTCAAAAATAGGATATTCAGTAAAGAATCTACTATCACTTTTTTAAATTCATCATATTTTTTGTCCTGATACATATCAGTTAGATACGGCAAGGAGGCTTGTCCATAGGCAATACCAATGATAGATATGGGCAACAGTTGCAAATGTTGTGCAAAATAGAAAACAGTATATGCCCCGGACCCAAGAAAAGTTGCCAGAGATAGATCTATGGTCGCTTCAATTTGAGCCACTATAATAGTCAGGATACGAGGCACAGCTGTCTTAAAAAAACGCCAGGCAATCTTGAGATGTCCTATTGTAAAAGAATACTTAAAATGCTGTAGTATGATGACCGGAAGCTGGATGCAGAAGAAGAGGAATGCTCCCACGATAACCCCCAAGATAGGGGCATACAGATGTAGACGAGGGGCAAAAAAAAGCGTAAAAATGATCACTGAGATGTTATATATTATGGGAGCCAAGGCCGGTAGCCAAAACGTGCGTCGCGCTTGACTGATACCGGTCAGAAAATTGCCAAGTACCAGAAACGGCAATTGTCCTAGCAGCAATAATCGCGAGTAATTTACAATCTCCTGTGTCTTTACCGCATCAAAACCCGGTGTAATGATACTGATGAGAGGCGTGAGAAAAAGCTGAAGGATGAGAATAAATCCAAAAAGTGACAGACTGACAACATTTATTATCGACGATATGATCTTACTTTGTTCTTTTCCTTTCTTTTGATACTCAATAAAAAAAGGAATAAAAGTCGTACTCAAAGCTCCATTTATCATGATCTCAAAGACCAGATCAGGTATACGAAAAGCTGCAAAATAAATATCAAGATTTTCAGTATTAAAAAAA
>CAZMJG010000088.1:0-4439 GCA_964566675.1 uncultured Gammaproteobacteria bacterium | reverse complement strand
CGTCAACGACAAATAATTCGTGCATCTACAGCAGTGAGTGTTTTACCCGCGGCAATCATCGGATTTATATCAATCTCATCTATCTGAGGAAAAGCTTCCATAAGCATTCCTAGTTTATACACGGCACTATACATCTCTTTCATGTCAACGGCATCCATGTTACGGTAACCAACAAACAACTTTTTCATTTTTGTTTTTTCTATCTCACGAGAAAAATAGCTATACGGACAAGGAAAGAGCACATTTATCGTCTCATGCAGCATTTCTGCATAAATACCGCCCAAACCCACGAGCAACACAGTTCCAAATATTGCATCTCGTTTTGCTCCCAAGATAAATTCTTGACCTTTAAACTCTTTCTGTATATAGCAGCCTTCTTTTTCACCACTTAATCGAGTCATATACTGATAAGCACTCAACAATTCATCCCACGTATTAAGTCCAGTCAATACACCTTTTACTTCGGTTTTATGGGTTATCTTTTCAGATGAAATTTTAGCAACCAGTGGAAAGCCCTCACGCTCTATTACTCGATTCAAATCATCTTCCGAAGTCACCAAGTAAGGTTTGGCACTCGCAATACCTGCGTACTCCATGATTTTGAGTGAATCATACTGATTGACAACTTTTTTACCCATATATTTCATAAGAGTAGTCTGTATATCAGGCGTATATGTCGCCATCTCCAAAGAAGATACTTCAGATGGTTGTTCTCCCGAAAGTTCATCTCTATATTCTTCGGCGTCACAAATTCGAGAGATTATCCGTGGCAACGCTGAAAAAATTCTAAAACTTGATACTTTATTTTGCTCAAAACGGCTATGAGCCTCCTTCACAGACGCGCCACCCATAAATACCGGATATACCGGGACGGCCGGATTCTTTTTCTGCGCGGCAATCAAGACATCTGCAGTTTCTAGTATTTGCGTATTTGCCTGAGGCGTCAAAAGTACTATTATCGAGCCTACTCTTTCTTCCTTCATGGTGAGGTTTATAGCTTTTTCATAATCAAAAGCACTCGCATCACCCAAAAGATCGATAGGATTATGTACCGATATTTTTTTATATTCATCAAAAGCACCATACAACTTTTTAGTAGTTTCCTCAGATATTGTTACCAAATTCAAACAGTGCTCTGAGAGCTCATCAGCAAGCATGACGCCCATTCCGCCAGCATTTGAAAGTACCAGCACATTTCGATTTTTTGGCGCTTGCTTAAAACTAAATAGTCTTAGAGCTTCCTGAAAATGAGAAAATGTATATATCCGTATTGCCCCCGATTGGCGGATTGCCGCATCAAAGACTTTATCATCACCCACCATACTGGCCGTATGAGAGATTGCCGCCTGAGATCCACCCGGAGTTCGTCCCGACTTGAGTATGACCACTGGTTTTATAGCTACAGTTTTCTGGAGCATAGATCGAAAACGATCCCCATCAACAACATCTTCTAGGTACATCCCAATAACATCTGTATGTATATCTCGGGCCATATATTCCAAAGCATCACACTCAGACATATTACTTTTATTCCCCAGACTGATAAATGTAGAGACCCCAAGGGTACTTTGTGCCGCAAAATGGTCAACTAAAGCACTTCCCAAAGCGCCGGACTGAGATATGATTCCAATATTTCCCTGGGGAACTATCGATTTCAAAAATGTTGCATTGATACCTGCGTGCGTATTCACATATCCTATACAGTTTGGTCCCAAGAGTGTAATATTATTTTTTTCTATCGCGGCGAGGAGTTTTTTCTCACGTTCTTCCGATTCGGGGGTATGATTTTCTTTAAAACCCGCAGCAAACGCGACTACTTGATTACAACCTACTTCCTGAAGTAGATCAAGATAAGAGATGATCAAGTCTGCAGGGATTGCAAAAATCACAAGATCTATCGATTTTCCCACCGATTTTAAATCCTTATATGTTTTTTTTCCAAGTATAATTTCACCTTTGGGATTTATGAAGTAAAGTTCACCTTTGTATCCCTGCTCAAGCATATTACGAGCAACCAGATGACCAACTTTCATGGGGTTTGAAGAAACGCCAACAATGGCAATCGATTTTGGCGAAAAAAAAGTATTAAGTTCCATAAAACACAGTATAAAGTATTTCATTTTGAAAAAAAAGTTACATATGGAATCTATATGAAATTGCTGTGAGGCTAAAAATCATGATAGAGTATAAGTATGCTCGTTACCGCAGAACAGGCGAACGCTCACGTAGAAACAGTTTTTCAAATACAGGAACCTTCGGCTCCAGAATTTCTCATTTACAATGAAGCATATGCCCTTTCTTACCTATATGGAGTACCTCAAGAATTTGTCCCGGAGATAGCCATTCTCATAAAGAGTGGTGTTCTAGGCAAAAAAGCAGTGATGGAACATTGGGATAATATTGGCGAACATTGTATCCTGGCGGGTAAAATGGCACTTGGGGTAGGGTGGCTTACCGGATTATCGTCACAAGAATGTTTTTCACTGACACAACAAGCATATATTCATGATGCACATCTACGTCGAGAAAAAGAAGCTAAGGCACATGCTGCTCAAGTACTAAACGGTATAAAAAGGATAGATGTTGGATTAGATTTCTATTACGAAAATGAAATGGCTCATCCCGGTATACTTCAGGCAACTTCTATGGATTGGCGAGGATACGAAGATTGGGCGCCTCAGCTTCAGATTATGAGATATGTAGATTCATGTATTGGTCCAGTAATTGGAGAAGATGGCACACTGGGTCGCGATGAAATACAACACTATTCGCTACGCGCTTATAATCTTCACCAAAGGAAAAGATCAATTAGTGAAGAAGTAGGTAAACAGTTATATGGAGGAGTACCAGCTTTTCACTATTTACATCATGTTACTCAAGATATTGAAACCAGATTATATAATTTGGCACAGCAGGCTCATCCTGAACTGATGGGATACTATAAAAATCCATCTCAATTTTTCAACCTCGTACATGATATGCTCCAAGATCCTACAATAAATTGGTCGTTATATCTTCACTATGATACACTTTCAGCATGATAGTATACTGGCAGCTATTTCGAGTCACTTTGGACCAATATTTTGTATATCGACTCAATTTTATTCTTTGGAGATTAAGAGTTGTGTTAAATCTACTGCTCATATACTTTCTCTGGTCGGCGCTTTTTCTTCAGAGTAAACAACTCTTCGGATATTCCCAGTCAGCCATGCTTACCTATGTTCTTTTAATCAGTGTGCTTTCCGATATTGTATTTTCAAGCAAAATTCATGAGGTAGGAGTCGAAATTATGATGGGGGATATTATAAATAAACTGCTAAAACCGCTGTCATTTTTTAAATATGTAATCACCCGTGAGATCGCCGATAAGGCGATCAATGCAACATGCTGTGCGATTGAAATAATAATTCTACTTCTGTTACTAAAACCTACAGTTGCAGCACCTCCCCATACAGGGGCAGTTCTATTGGCGCTGTTTTTTTTAGGTATTGGCATTTGTATGTCTTTTTTTCTTTCATTTTGCGTTTCTATGATAGCCTTCTGGAGCAATGAAATCTGGGCCCCTCGATTTATCTATTTTATGATGGTTTTTATGCTGGCTGGTAATTATTTTCCCCTAGATATACTACCTCCAACGGTTTATAACGCGTTATTGTATACGCCGTTTCCATATTTCGTTTTCATGCCGGCTCATATATTTTTAAAAGGGTATAGCAGCATGAGTTTCATCTACGCATCGATCGCTATATTTTGGACTGCCATATTCTATTTCTTGGCTATGTATCTATGGAAGCGTGGTTTAAAAGAATTTAGTTTTTACGGAAAATAGTATGAAAAATTTTAAAATTTTCTGGCTCCTGGCTACATATAGCATCAAAACCACTTTCCAAAGCCCATTAGGAGTCATACTCTTTTCAGTAGGCAAACTTATCCGTTTTAGTATGTTCTTTCTGTTTGTTTATTATCTCGTCTCACGCACCAATCTGCTTGCCGGGTACACACTCAATCAAACAATTATTTTCTACCTTACCTACAATATCATCGATAGCCTGGCTCAACTTTTGTTTCGCGAAGTGTATAGATTTCGACCCTTGGTTGTCTCTGGAGAACTAGATTCAATCCTTCTCAAACCATACCACCCATTTTTGCGTATTCTTATTGGCGGAGTAGATATATTAGATCTGGGTATTTCAGTCATTTATATCTTGATAGTAGGCTTTTTTATTGCACAACTTCCGGCAATTTCCTTAGCTGCGGTTATGCTTTATGTAGCACTTGTAGTCAATGCCCTTATCATTGCTACAGGCTTTCATATCGCAGTTCTGGCGCTTGGGATTTTATCTACCGAAGTCGATCATACTATCATGATCTATCGTGATCTTACCAAAATGGGTTCATTTCCAGTAGATATTTATAAACAACCAATTCAGTTCATTTTT
>CAZMJG010000087.1:0-4444 GCA_964566675.1 uncultured Gammaproteobacteria bacterium | reverse complement strand
GCTGCTCTGTTTTCTTTTGCGCTAAATACGCCTGCAATTTCTCTTTAGAGTCTACATGAGCAAGGATGATGTGAGGATCATTTAAAAAATAGAGATTTTTTAAAAAATACACTGGATCATTATTTTTATGATAATAATATTGTGTCGGAGAATTCATTCTTCGGATAAGGTTACGTACCCATTCTTCTAGTGGGCGATCCTGATAAGGTATAAATGCAAAAGCCACACCTACCAGTGCTACAACCAACCCAAGTAAGGCATTAATAAGCGGAATAGGGATAATTTTAAAAACAACAAAGCCCACTGGAAGAAATATGACTAAATAAAGAAACTGCTTTAACGTCATGAAACCTATCAGTTTGAATTCAAAAGAAGTAATCTGTCGTGGAATGGGATGTTGATCCATTCTTTTAGTATATACAACCTATCCTTATCTTCCCAGTGCCTTCTTGACTAATGCGTCTGCTTCTGTGTTTTTCTCCCGAAGCACATGGGTATAGGTTATAGGCACAGCTAATTCCATCTCGAGGATTTTTACCTGGGTATGAAGTGGCTTTATATCGATATGTTTGACTTTATAGAGTCCATTTACCTGACGTATCATCAGCTCCGAGTCAGCAATTATGGCAATATGCTGAATTTTGCCACTAAAATGAGTTTTAACATAGCTAAGAGCTCGAATAAGGGCTGTGTACTCGGCGACATTGTTAGTAGCCAGTCCTATTGCCTCAGAGTGCCTATAAAGGCAATTTTCGCCTTCATGAATGAGAAAGCCTATTGCAGCGGGTCCTGGATTGTTTAAAGAACCGCCATCGGTATGAATAGTGAGGTGCATGTTGTAATTGTAGCATGACAAAAGACAAATTAAAGCTCACCGAGGCGTTCTTTTCTGTCTGCTTCCTGTTTTACTAGATTTAAGAATCTTTCAGTAGAAGAAATACGTCTATGACCTACAATTTTAGCAATATACTCAAGGGTGGCCCCATTTGTAAGCTGATGTGCGATAAATGTATTGCGCAAATCATTAACGGTAGCATTTTCGATTCCAACTTCCTGAAAACAACGATCAATAATCTGACGTATATTTCTGATAAGCAGAGGTTTACCTGTACGAGTAATAAAAACATTCTCAACTTCATCATGTCCTCTAGACTTGATATAGCGCTCCAACGATTTCTTTGCGGCTTTATTGAGAGGAACGTCACGCTCAATATTTTTACCATATTGGCGTATATAAAGGATTTCTTCTTTAATATCTTGTGTACGAAGTGCGGCTAGTTCACCAATTTTGATTCCTGTCTGAAGAAGCACTTCCACCAAAGCATACGTACGGGCATCTTCCTTGGAGACATCGCGTAATGCTCTATATTCAAGTTTACTCAAGATACGAGGTGGTGTCTGTGTATATTTAGGATGAGATATATCAAAAGCTGGATTTGCTGTAATAATATCATCATGTTTTAAAAATCTAAAAAAGGTACGAATAGAATTAAGTTTACGTGAGGCTGATTTTTTGGTATATTTCTGCCCTAGAAGACTTTGGATAAAACCTTCTATATCTTCTTTTTTGACATCACGAATATCGCTTTTCTCTTGAGAAGCTAAATAGCCAATAAACTGCTCCAGATCTTTTCTGTAGGCTATGATTGTAAATTTTGACCGTCCCTGTTCTTCTAGGAAGGTTATAAAACGTCCTAAAAGTTTAGGTAAAAAGTATTCATCCATATGAGCCTATAATATACCACACTCAGCTAAAAAACACAATCCTTATTTCAAAGTGTTTTTACATATATTCTGCGTACGTGTGTTTTGTAATAATTAACAACAGCATAATAGTACAATAAAAATTGTAAAATACAACCGAACATACATTTAAACTGAGCTGGAATTCTTATAACATTTTCTGTACAATAATAATCTTTTACTAATTGAATGTATTTTTATGGCTACCATACATGTTAAGAATGAATCGTTCCAACAAGAAGTTTTAGATTATAAAGGTATTGTGCTCGTAGATTTTTACGCCGATTGGTGTGGCCCTTGTAAAGTGGTCTCTCCTATACTCGATGAATTATCGGAATCAATGCAAGATGTTAGGTTTGTGAAGGTAAACGTAGATGAAAATCAGGAATTAGCAGCTAAATATTCCGTTTTTTCAATCCCCACATTTTTAATATTTAAAGATGGTGACGTAAAAAACCAATTTGTAGGAGCACACAGTAAAGAAGGGTTTGAAGAAGAAATTGAAAAAGCAAAGACAGGCTGATAATAAAAATGTCTGGGATTTATCGCATCATCACTCTCACTACATGTCCGTGTATCTTTTTAAGTGTCAAATGTCCTCGATGTAGCATATACATAGCAAGCTCTGAAAGCCATCTCCATGATGACGACAATGGTTTTTCTAAGCCTTCAATCACTTTTTCGTCTGGGATAGGCAGTTGTATTCGATGTTTGGGATCCAAGGAAGTAGTGTCTATAGCACTCAGCCCTGCCTTTTTTAAGGTCGGATCAAGTTCGATTTTATGTGGTTTTTCAACTTTGACAAATTTTTCTACTTCTTTATCTTCTATTGTAGGTTCCTTTTCTTCCAACTCCATTTCAGGCTGAGATTTCCGTTCTGGGGCAATCTCAATAGGTTCTCCTTCTTTCGTATAGGATATTGTTACCTGACTTTTAGCACTGTCATCTTGCTGTTTTTTTTTATTATGATCATCTACAAGATGCTGGATATTGGTATAAGACATATGATTATTATACGGTTATATTGTTACTATCATAGTATCAGGTTTATCCCAATCTTTGCCTCAATTTTTCCTGATAGTCCTGTATATCAAAATGTTGCTGACAACTTTTACATACTAAACACGGTCCAAGGAGACCGACTTTCTCATGATTTTTATTGCAGCTTTGACATGTCCCCGGCTTATCAAATTTATATTTTTTCTCTGCTGGAACTAATTCTGCAAGCGCAGACATTTGCGAGGCGCCAACCCATCCCATACCAGTGGATAAACGAGTAAGAAATTCTAATTCAGAATTACCGGTAGAACGTGTCACAGGACAGTTTGAACCTCCTACAATAGTAAGGTCTTCATAATAAGCAAGCCTGGCTGCCTGCTCAAAGAGCAAATTGGGGTTATCATAACTAAAGGATAACTCTTTTAATAGTTCTTCATCTTCACTGAATCTTTCTTGGTCTAGCGGATGTTCATTAAAGGATCTAGCGATTATACGAGCTGCATTAAACATTCCGCCTATTAGAACTTTACATTGATCCTCGAGATTTCTAATCTGTTGATCTTTTGTACTCAAGTCATGTGAACTTAAATACCGCAAAAGGGTAGTATATTCATCCATCATAGGAGTAATATATGGTTCAAGTCGTTGTCTAAAGACCTCGGATTTTTCTATATCTTGATCTGATATATTAAGCATTTGATATATATTATGCAGATCGCTAAAATCCGTAGTATGATACATAATAGGCTGCTCCAAAAAGTCATCAGGAGTCACAAAGTTCTCAACATCTGTGGTTGCCTGTCCACGATCATTGTTTATTGATTGATATATATTCTTACTTCGCTCAATAGATCCCAACGGCTCATCATAACGAAGTAATAATTCCCTAAAAGGCCTCCACCCAGAATTACCATCATATTCATCAGTAATAAAGACAAAAACAAAACCATAATCTGCTCCTTTTGGTGGGGATGTCCATGCTATTCGATTACAGCCTTGTAACATTCCTTTACTAATAAGATCAAGTCCTTTCCTTTCTTTATCTTCTCGGCTTCCTGCACCAGCCAGTTGCGCAGAATGATTATACATTTCAGTTACATTCGTGCCGAGTATTTCCATTTCACCCGTATCCCGGATTACTCCCGCAAGTTTTTTTACCCTTATTTCAGCAGCAAACTCCTCAAAATACGAAAGTAAATTTTCTTTTATATAATATCTTTGTAATTCAGGACTTAGATGAGAAAGTTTTTGAAGTCGTTCAGCGTCGTGAAGTGGGTCATAGGACTCAAAAATAGATTGTCGCTCCTCTGTATTTTCACTCAAAGGTGTCTCGATAGATGAGGATATCAGCTCATTCTTCTTCCAAATAGTTGGGGCATCAGCAATAGAAGCAGCTTCCTCTGCGAGATAATTACAATCTAGCGGATCAATAAGCGGCTCTATAATTTTTGGATGAGATAGCTCACGTGAATATGACATGATACAAGCCCTGCTCGGGGTCCTTACAAAAGGACAAATCGTTTGGTCGGTCTTCGGACTTATCTGGTTAGCCAGACATACCGCTGCGGCACAGTCCAGGATTCACACCTGGTTCCCTTAGGTTTCAATGTAGCGTGTCTTCCCTTTGCGTATTGCAAAAGTGACACACACCAAACGTAATTTATTAATGTGTAGATATGATACTCTTTATAACCTAAAAAAA
>CAZMJG010000086.1:0-4463 GCA_964566675.1 uncultured Gammaproteobacteria bacterium | reverse complement strand
AAGAAAGGTCAACAAGCACAAGAAAACGCAACTAACACTGCCAGATTAATAGGACATTTTATACAGGAATTTTATCCAGAGGCACAGGATTATGTTACATTTACGACAGATAAGCCCCCGAGTCAATTTAGTCCCTACGCCAATGAAATGATTGCATATTGTCGGAGTCTAATCGAGGAAACAATCAGTAAGCCAGATGAAGATAAAGATGATTTAGAAAGAAGAGTCAGCGCTGCTATAAAGACTCTCACAGGTATGAGTGCCAATCATGGCACCGGAGTGACCGAAGAAGAAGCACAGGAAAGAGCAATATTCTATTCTATTATGCATCCTATTGTATTTGGAGATCATATGTCTTTACCATATGATAAAACGTTTCATGGCAAAAGATCTGATACAAAAGGTTTAATTACCATTGGAGGCAAACCTGAACGAATATTTAATGAAATGAGGATGTTTCTATCGAGAGCAACCAATGCTCAACAGTTTGCAGACTTTGCTAGCAATCACTCAACAGATTATCAGACCGCAGTTATAAGCAGATGGGCACAGATGTATGAGCGGGCAGATTTAGCGACGATTGGAAATCCTCAAATGACGTTGCCCTTGTTGACTGGTATAGGCAAAATTCCCGTATATTTTGGCACAAAATTTGATATTCCTCTTACTGGAGAGGGATTAGAATTGTTGCAACAAGGTCAAACCATAATACCAGTTACTGAAAAACCCGATTCAGTACAACGAGATCAAATGAAAGCAGTAAGTCGAGATCTTGAACAGCTGATTCAAGCTACAGGTGGAGCTGAAAATTTAGCACAATTTTATAAACGTTATATTTAATAGTTTTTATTTTTATATGGCACGCATAGATTTATACAACAAAATTCATGAACAAGCACCGCAAGATGATAGATGGTTAAACGAAATACATCCGGATCAATTTGATCCCATTCTTCTGCAGCCTTTTGATCCAAAAGACATGAGTCGCCCTCCTCATGTAAAAAAAGATGTTGGAGGTACTGCATATATTGTTGTTGAATCCAATACAGGCATTCCAACTAAAATGGAAAAAATTGATCATACTTGTGGAGCAGCTTGCGGGAACTGCTACCTCATTTATGGCGGAGACACGCCAAATTATTTACCACCAGCAGACGAAATGCTCGGTATGAAACAAGATTTGGAAGGGAAAGGATATGATGTCATAATTACAGGTGCAGAAATACTTACGTTACCTCAAGAATACTGGGATGCAGGGATATTTGATAGGAAAAAATATTTATTATCCGCAGGTCTAATTCCAGCCTACTCTCCTTCCATGGCATTGAATCGTATTGGCAAAGCAGGAATTCGCAATGTACAGATGTCATTACACGGAGCATTAGATATGCAGAACCAATTCGGAGGTGTGCCTAAAGACGTAGTTGAGCGAGCAATCACAAATATAAAAATACTGAATAAAGAATTTGGCACATTTATTGGGTATGGATTAAATGTGACTGTAGGAAAGCACAACTTAGGAAGATTATCCGAAATTGCAGATTACGTTTTAGGCGACTTAAATTGTAATGCGTTACGTTTTAATAGACATAAAGCAGCAGGAGGTCGCTATCCCGAGCTCATGCTGGAACCCGATGACCATATAGCATTTTATCAAGAAGTTATGGCTATTAGACAACAATATCCAAAAGATACGTTTGGAAAACTAGTAAGCGTATCTGGAGATTTCGGAAAGCTACATAGACCTGGTGAATATGAATGTCCCGCAGGACTTCCAGGAGGAGAAATCACTATTGTGCCAAAAAAAGATGGTCAGCATGCTGTGTATTCATGTCTAGAAGTACGTCAACCAGATATGCAAATGGGCAGATATAGTGCCGGAGAATTAGTAATAAATACTGCTCCATTTGAACAGTTGAAAGATCAGACAGTCCGAGAAGAATTAGGTATGGGTCCTGAAAATGATGGCTGTTTAGCATATGAGACAACGAGACCCACCTCAACTGCAGCAGCGATACGTAAACACTTAACTCAAGGTTTACAAAATCGTGCAGTATAATTTTATATCTATGAAAACATATATCACACACGATGTCACAAACCTTTCTCATATTCAGGACGAAGAAGTCCGAAATGAAATAGAATCAATATCGAATATTGCGACAGATGCCTTAAACGCGCTTATTCAAGATTTTAGTGATTTTAGTGAAGGTGAGTTGCCTTTTACAACAATCAATTGGGAATTGATAAACAGTATTTTCAACGATAGCTATAAGCGCTTTGTAGACGGGCTAGTGCTTTCCAATAAGCTAGCTCATGAAGCGCGAGATGGGAAGCGAAAAAATACAAAGAGATTACAGCAGTTAAATATTAAACAAAAAAATAAACAGCAAATAGTGGCCAGTCATAGACATGCCGGTGCCGACTCATGGGTTCTGGGAGGTATTCTCATGAACAATCAAATTGCCGGTTTAAAAAATATCTATGGCTCTGAAAAAAACAAATCAGAAGAGAATACCGTACATGATCTCCTCCTGTCTGCCGTATCGGTCGGTTTTGGTCACCATAATCCATGGGTTAGTATCTGGGATACCATTGAAGAAATGCTGGGTATCCGTGATAACTATTGTTATGGATATCATGCCAGTATCAAACATGCATTCTTTATGGATCAGATTGCGCAGACGTATCCCAATAAAAACCTACGTTCAACAGTGCGCGTATTTATGGAATGTTCCGGGGGTACGGTAGATGGAGCCGCTATTGAGACAGCCGTTGCATACGCAGAAAAGATACATGGTGGGAAGCGCAAAATACTAGCCATAGATGGCACCTGGTCTGGCACATTTGGAGCTTCACGAGAAGCTACAGGTTTCAATTCCAATTTACAACAAGATGAACGTATAAAAGAGACCATATGGGTCGATAAAGTATTACCCGCACCAACCAAAGAGAATAAAAAAGAATTTTTGGCGATGATACAAAAATATGCCGATGCTGGCACATTGGCGGGTATTTATCTCGAACCAGATTTTATCGGAGATATGGGCATGATACGAGTAGATAAGGAAGTTCTAAATGAAGCTAAAGAACTACTAAAGAAACTGAAGCTTCCCATCATTGCCGATTGTGTGCAGCAAGGTGCCGGCCGCACCGGGACCTACTGGGGAGAAAATGTAGATACAGTACTGTCCGATTTTTCCTATCTTATTCTCACGGCTGGTAAATCTGCAGCCAATGGGCAACCTTTTGCCTATGCACTTATTCCAGAAGAGATAGATAAGCATACCTATCCCCTTTCTCATATTTCCACTCATGGAGGCAATGCCGGGTTACTCCGCGCTCTTATGGTCCAGCGCCTCGCCACTGCACCCGAGATTATTTTCCTTGTTCAAAAAAAGACTGAAATCCTAGAGTCTATCGCCAAGCGCCATGGGTTTGCTATCGGAGATGGTGGACTGCGAGGCAAGTATATGACTCGTGGTATCTATGTGGGAGATAACAATAAATTAAAAAAAATACAGCTACAGTTGCTTATTGAAGACGGTATTATGGTCGGAGCTTTGCCTCAGACTATCCGATTTATTCCGATTCTTATGGAGCTAGCCACTACTTTGGAGCTTATCACTGAAGCTATTTTTAGTCGTATTGCCAAAGCCGATCAGGCGCCAGATACAGAGATGAAAGCAGTATACGATCAGATTTTATCGATGAATAGTGGTTTGGCGATAGGTGACTAATTTTTCCACACGATACCCCGACTCTATTAAATACAGTTACACGCAGTATCCGAAGTTTATATATACGCTATCACCGAGTCTCCCACCTGTGATGTAGTATGAGGCATGCCTTGATAAATATCTTTTGTCCCGACTCCCGCTTCAAGCGTCTTTTGTACTGCCTCCCTCACAGCTTTACCTTCCTCCATCAGCCCAAAACTATACTCTAGGAGCATAGCAGCAGAAAGTATGGTACCGATCGGGTTTGCCGTATTCTGCCCTGCCGCCTTGGGATACGAGCCATGAATTGGTTCATAAACTGAAGTTTTTTCACCTATAGATGCCGAAGGCAACATACCGATAGAACCAGTTATGACAGAGGCTTCATCAGTCAGGATATCTCCAAACATATTTTCAGTGAGTATCACATCAAAAGCAGTGGGTCGCTTGATGATTTGCATAGATGCGTTATCTACAAACATGTATTCAACTTCTACTTCAGGATAGTTTTTAGACATTTTTTGGATTGTTTCCCGCCATAGCCGAGAGGTTTCAAGTACATTTGCTTTGTCTACAAGCGTCAGATGTTTACGTCTGGTTTGAGCTAACTCAAATGCAAATTTCCCTACTCGGGTAATTTCATCAATAGTATAGGTTGAGACATCAAAGGCTTTTGTACCATTTTCTTCTCTTCCTTTTTCACCGAAATAAATCCCACCGATGAGTTCCCGAATCACCACAAAA
>CAZMJG010000085.1:0-4472 GCA_964566675.1 uncultured Gammaproteobacteria bacterium | reverse complement strand
TCATCTGTCCGTATAAGCGACTGGACCCCTGTTTTATTTATAGAGTTGGTTGCATATTCAAGTCGGGCAAGGCCCACATACGTTTCGGGCGTTTGCGCTCCTCTTGGAGTCTGTTCCTCAAGGGTCAAGGTCTCTGCGCTCACTTGTTTACCTGCTTCCTTGAGCAGCGTCTGGATGGCTGTTTCTGTTTCCTCATATTTTCCCTCACCAACATGCGTATATCTCACCACGCCATTGGCATCTATCAGATAATGAGCTGGCCAGTACTGATTGTTATATGCTTTCCATGTACCATACTCATTATCCTGTGCGACAGGATACGTTATATTATATTGTTCTAAAGCACTTTGCACATTGGCTGTTTTCTTTTCAAATGCAAATTCAGGGGTATGCACGCCAATCACCACAAATCCATCATCTTTATATTTTTCATACCAGCTCGTCACATACGGCAATGTTCGCACACAGTTGATACAGGTATATGTCCAAAAATCGATAAGCACGACTTTCCCCTTTAACTCTTTCATGGTAAGAGGTTTCTCAGTATTCAACCATTTTTCTATACCTTCAAATTCAGGAGCATTCGCATATTGTGGCAAGGCAGAAGGCGAACCTTTTATAGTATCAAGCTGTTTTTTTACTATTTCATTGCCCTCAAAAGTATTTATAAAAGATGAATACGAGGGAAAAAGATCCAGCAGTTTCGCTTGTAGATAAATATGATAATTAGTTGCGATCGTGAGAGCACTCACAATCATAATGAGGCCAAAAACCTGCTGAATTTGGCCGGTATATTTATTTAAAGCCCGTGTTTTAGCAAATAGCTTCTGCCCAAGGGTGAGTAATATAAATAGAGGGATAGCCACTCCGCTTACATACGCAAGGGTGACCAAAATAATTTGAAATGAAACCTGCTGAGTCCCCGCAAGGGTTGCGATTGTACCAAGTATTGGCCCGGCACAAGGAGTCCACACAATACCAAGTGCAAAACCCGTGATATATCCACTTTTAAACCCAGAATTGGTGGTGTCTTTGGCCGCAAAACGGCTACTCATCCGGCTTACATAGCCCTCAAGTAGTTGATTCAGTTGAGGTATTAGCAGAGTAAGACCCAAGAATGAAATGATGATTACGGCTATAAAGCGCAAAATATTTGCATCAAAGGGAATGACAGAAATGATATATGAAAGAGCGAGCGTAAAAAAGGCAAAACTAGTCACGATTCCAAGCGTGATCCCTAGAGGCTTGCGATGTCCCCCGGTCGTGGTAGATGAGAGTATGATTGGTAGGATAGGCCATATGCAGGGTGCCGCAATCGTTATAAGTCCTGAGATAAATGCAAAAAGCAATAAAATAAGCATAAGTTGATATAATTACTATACTAGATTTTCTCTAGTGGTGTGCGATCCTCTTGAAATTCAAGAGGATCGCACCCAAATCCACCTCATTACTGAGGTAACAAAACACTGTCAATCACATGTGTTACTCCATTACTGGATATAACATCTGCGATTTCAATCATCGCACTGCCATTAATCCACCATTTACCATCTTTCATAGTAAACGTGAGATCCTGTCCTTGCACTGTCGTAAGAGTCATACCTTCGGTTATATCTTTTGAAGTATAACGACCTGGTACCACATGGTACGTAAGTATGCCGGTCAGTTTGTCCTTATTTTCAGGCATCAGTAAACTTTCGACAGTACCTTTAGGAAGCTTTTCAAAGGCTGCATTTGTTGGTGCAAACACCGTAAATGGCCCTTCACTTTTCAAGGTATCTACCAGACCTGCTGCTTTTACTGCCGCAACTACTGTTGTATGATCTTTTGAATTCACCGCATTGTCGACAATATCTTTATCAGCAGTCATAAGAGCTCCCCCGACCATTACACCTTCAGCAGGTGCCATAGTTGGGTTCGCATTCATAGCTTGCTGACTACCCGCCATACTGTCTGCCTCTGCTTTTTCATTTTTGGAATTGAGTGAGCCCATTGTATAGTATCCAATGATTCCAGCAGCCACTGCAAATAGTACTATAATCCAAATTTTATTATTGTTCATATTTTTTCACCTCCTTTCACATGAATAATTTGTAATATCAAACCGCATTATTAATGTTGGCCATTTTCCCTTGTTTGGCTATATTTTCAAGTACTCGTTTATATGCCGCCATATCTTCACCCGATACTCCCATGAGCAAATAACCTAAAGCTTTGCGTACCTCGATTTCTGCTGTTGGGATGATACCAAGGCCTTTTTTAGTGAGTACAAGAAACACAGTCCTTTGATCTTTGCTATCTTTCGTTTTAATTACATATTTTTTTTGTACCAGTCGATGTACCAATTTTGTTATAAGCGGTGGATCTACCTCAAGTATTGCCGCTATATCTACCACCTTCAGTTTCTCTTCGTCATACAGTTTTCCGAGTATTTTCCATTCAGGGATAGACAAATCAAATGGCTCAAGTGCCATAGTGAGATGGTTTTGCAATGTACGATAAGCTTTACCCTGCAGAATGCCTGCACGATATGCCGGATTTTGCAATTTAGATTCCTTTATATTCATAAACTATTTAACTAGGTTAATAATCTGATTATAAAGATATTTAAAAGATATACAAGGGGGGTAAGGCATTTTTTACAATACACTTACATAGTTTCAGATGTATGAAGTTAGTCAAACCACTTATGTAATCGGATTTGGGTGCTGTTTGTGTATCTGCTCTATTTCGTCTATCACGTCTTGTGCTAGCTCGATATCAATACTGGCAATGTCTGTCTTCAGCTGTTCCATAGAAGTTGCTCCTATGATATTACTTGTTACAAAGTCTCGACTATTTACAAACGCCAATGCCATTTGAGCGGCATCTATATTGTATTTTTTGGCCAGATTTACATAGGCTTCAATAGCAGGTTGCGCATGTGCTGGGTTATAGCGTTCATGATTTCGGCCTCCCGAGTAGTGAAAACGTGAGCCTACTGGCATTTTACCTCCCAAATATTTACCAGTGAGCACACCATGGGCAAGAGGTGAGTACACCAGGAGACTTATTTTTTCTCGTATACTGATTTCGGCCAGCGCTGTCTCATATTCACGCATGAGAAGACTGTAGGGGTTTTGGATACTCTGCATACGAGGCATCCCTTTTGTCCAGTATAGTCTGAAACACTCCATCACACCCCAGGCTGTTTCATTGGAGAGTCCGACATAGCGTATTTTGCCTTCAGAAATCAGTTCGTCTAGCGCCTCAAGAGTTTCTTCAAGAGTATAGTATTCATCTTTTGGCTCATGCTGGTAGCTCCGCTTGCCAAAATAGTTTGTCTTTCTATCAGGCCAATGTAGCTGATACAGATCGATATAATCTGTTTGCAGTCTGGTCAAAGATCCTTCGATAGCTCTTTTTATATTACTTTTATTGAGTCGTGGTTCTTCTCCACCTCGCACATGGTAATTGTCCGAACGGCTAGCTACTTTTGAAGCTATGATAAGATCATTTCTTTTACCTGTTTTTTTAAGCCAGTTCCCTATATAGGTTTCCGTACGTCCCTGTGACTCCGCATGCGGTGGGATAGGATACATTTCTGCAGTATCAAAAAAATTGATTCCTTGTGTTATCGCATAATCCATTTGTTCGTGAGCCTGCGCTTCTGTATTTTGCTCCCCCCAGTTCATCGTGCCCAGACAAATGACAGATACATCAATGTTAGTATTTCCCAGTTTTCTATATTTCATGTAGGCATTATACGTATTTAAACGTGCAATTTGCAAATTTAAATATATAATATTTGCTATGAGTCTAAAAGAATATCCAGGTTACGAGCTATCTGGGAATCCTGATTACATTGCCACACTCAAAAGCCTTTTCTTCTTTCACAGGCAGAAGCATGCGGATTATGCCAAGCAGATACATGATGCCTACGCAGCACATAAAGGTCATTCTTACTATGGTATGCAGAGCTTTCATGCGCTACAACAATACAATAAAGATTTTCTAGACGAATGTACAAAACTTTCCAAGCAGTATAAAAATATGTGCACCCTTGGCATCGTCGGAAGTGTCCAGTACGGTGTTGCGATACCGGGAATATCAGATGTAGACGGTGTTCTGATGATGAATGGAGACTACCCCTAAGTATTTCCCCGCCATATTTACGCTTGCGTCCAGTCCCAATAGTCCTATCGATGTTGCAGATGACTATCTATATGCGCTTCCCGAGCATCCGTACGACTGGGATGTATGGTTGGATATTATAAATCAATATGATACCTATATGCAGGAAAAAGAAAAACAACCAGACTTCTATGCCCGGCGACTTATAGATGTTATAGGTCTGCAACATTTTGCTACAAGTGCCGATTGGATGGATTATCGGAATCAATTGCACGTACATAAATCTTCCCGTCCCTACGATGCACAAGAAGAAGCTGAAGCGATGCTCTTTGCACAGGAGGGATATACTATATAATATA
>CAZMJG010000084.1:1849-4494 GCA_964566675.1 uncultured Gammaproteobacteria bacterium | reverse complement strand
GCTTCCTCGGCTTTATTGTCAAACCAAAGAAATGGTGTAATTTTTTGTTGCATATAATAAAATAAATTCTAACTTTTTTAGTATAGCAAATCTCTTACAAAAAGATTGTCAGAATCGGCAAGATTGAGTTCATATACGTATTTGTAGTTGTTAAAAAGGTGTCATTCTGTTAAGATGCGCAGTATGACAAACTATAACAAAAGTGATAAATCTAAAGACCGTCGTGGATTTGGTAAACGTGAATTTCATAAACCACGCTTTAACAACAGTGGTGGACGATCCGAAATGTTTCAAACAATCTGCGCTAAGTGTGGAAAATCATGCGAAGTGCCTTTCAAACCATCGGGAAGCAAACCTGTATTTTGCCGCGATTGCTATACAAAAGATCCAGGCGCTAGAGATCCCAATCGATTTCAAGACAAACCTACTTTTAAGCCAAATTTTGAAAAACGTGACCCTATAAAACCTCAAAGAAATCCTCAACTGGATGCTTTGGAACGAAAAGTAGATCAGATATTGAAGATCCTTACAGAGCCACAAGCGAATATTGAATAAAAATAGGTAGCCTAACGATCGCCATATTTTTTAATATTCTCATCACGTCTTTGTTGAACTATTGCACGTATCAACTTGAGGGGCATTGGCTTATTTAAGGGAAACTGGATAGCTCCTTTGCTCATTTCATATTGTGATAATTCTTCCTTAAACATATTGATCCCAGAAGGTGTTGGATAAAATCCGATATGTTCTTTCCAAGCAGCAAAATGTACTAAGTTTTTTCCATTTAATTTAAATGTAGGCATGCCGTAGCTAATTGCTTCCATAGCATCAGGTACTTCATCTCGAATGATTGCTCTAATTTGAGATAGTATTTGCTGAATTTCCGTAGGAAAAATGTTTATATATTCATCAATTGTTTTATAAACTTTTTGCGTCATATTTATATAGCTTCATTATAACCAATGCTCATGCGCTCAACATATCCGGGCAATTATTTATAGAGTTCGCTTGGGCCAGACACTACCTACCAAATAACCAACAATAATAAATTCAATAAATGCTCCAACTAAAATAAATGGCACGTCTAGATCACCTGTTGGGTCAATCCAGCTAGCAATGTTCACCGGGATAAGAAGAGTCATAAAATTAAAAAAAAGTATATGGCTCCCGGAGGATTGATTAATCCCCATCAAATATATGAGACCAAAAAGAAGCATTCCAGCTAGGGCTCCACCAAAGGCCATATTTTTTTTGAAAAATGGGATAAAACGTAGAAGGTAAAGGAATAAAAATAAAACTAAAAATATAGCTATAAAAATCATAGTACTATTATACTTATAGTCAGTTTAATTGACAAATTATGCTCCGTTAATTTTTCTGAATAGATTTTATCTTACCAATAATTATTGGGAGTAGAAACGTAACAGCATAATAGATATAAACATCCAGTTTATAATAACCATCTTCTGGCTTAAAAAGCTTAACAAGTAAAAAATAATCCAAAGCTACCGCAATAAATAACCATACTGTACCTGTTATCCAATAATCTGTCCTCTTTGTACTTTTTATCTTTTTAAATAATACCCATATAGTCATTGCAATACCAATCGGGGATATAATCCAGCCAATAAGAGAAGATGGAACAAGTATAAATAAAAAAATTCCGAGGATATAACCGATAAGCCATAATACAAAACCCCAAACCAATGTGTTTTTCATCAGTTGCTTGTCCATACAACAAATATAGGACTACAATAATTTTTTTACTGTGATTTGAATTCCAACCGTCTTTTTTTTAATTCTACTCTCAGTAAACTTAGTGCTTTTGGACCAAATCCATGTAGTGCTAATAACTCTTGTTCTGTATAGTTAGTAAGATCCTCTATTGTGGCTATACCTTTACTATGTATTGCTCGAAATGCAGGAGCTCCGATTTTGGGAAATTCCTTTCCATACTTTTCCCTCATTTCTGCAAAAGAACAAACAGGACAAATAGGGCAGGAACTACTTTTTTCAAATGTATGACCGTTTTTACATATTCTTATACTCATACAATATTCAGGTTAAATCTGTAAAAGGATTGTAGGCGACCTCCCATAAATATCCGTCCGGATCTGCAAAATAACTAGAATATCCACCCCAAAATACTTTTTGTGGTTTCTTTATTATTTTTGCTCCCATAGAAATTGCCATATTAAACACTTCATCTACTTCTTTTTCGGAAACCACGTTATGTGCAAGAGTGATTCCACTAAATCCATTTCCTTCAGATGAGATATGTGCGTCTTCAGCAAGTTTTTCCCGCGGGTATAGAGAGAGCCATGAACCTTCCATTTGGAAAAAAACAACATCATCTCCCTCTTTATAATTATGTGTTTTAAAACCCAATCCATTGCGATAAAATGTGAGAGATTTTTGCAGATTAGAAACACCCAGAGTGATAAGACTTATTTTAGGCTTCATAGATTTTATAATCAAAACTTATTAGAGAGTAAAAAATGCTCATTAAACCGCTACCCATTAATCTGAGGCAAGACTCCACTGGGACATATAAACATATCTGTACACATATTACGATTAAAACAACATGGTCTTCTCTTCCCAGATTTCATTTTTGATAATGCCACCTCAATACGTTTCTTTCG
>CAZMJG010000084.1:0-1749 GCA_964566675.1 uncultured Gammaproteobacteria bacterium | reverse complement strand
GTCTTCTCTTCCCAGATTTCATTTTTGATAATGCCACCTCAATACGTTTCTTTCGCGTTTCGGGATTTTTAGTTGCACGTATCCATCGTATCCAATCCCAACGAGCAGCAGGAGTAATATCCTCCCAAAGATCCAATACTTGAGAGTTCGTATCCAGCGCAACCCGTATGTCTTCAGGTACTTCTGGTTCTAACCATTCTTCTACTGTCTCCATTGCAACTTCTACCGTGTCTCCTACCTTTGCTTTGGCAGCTTGCAAAATTGGATCTTCAATTTTAAACCAATGACTTTTCAGACCATCTGGCTCAAGAGCTGCGTGGAAGGTCGCATCATTTATTGTCCCTTTCACCATGACCATACCCCGCGATGGAAGCAGGCTACTTTCTGCTTTAGGAAGATGGATGATAGGCTGAGAATGAATCTCTATAATTTTTGCTTTAAAATGAATTGAAGTCATATTTTTCTTATTGTAACAAGATTATACTAAAATACGTTCATAGGTGCCAGCTCTATCTTGAAAAAGTCCTATTCAATAATGTATCCTATTCCCATGAACAAAAAAGAAAAAGCTCAAGAGATATATAAACGACTTGCAAAAGTTTACCCTGATATTATCATTGAACTCGATTATAAGACACCATTTCAACTTCTTGTGGCTACAATAATGGCCGCACAAACTACCGACAAACTAGTTAATACTCTTACCCCTGCACTTTTTACCAAGTATCCAACTATTCAAGATATGGCAAATGCCAATATAGAAGATATTGCCGCTCTCATTAGTAAGGTCACATTTGCATTCAATAAAGCTAAAAATATAAAAGCGGCCGCTCAAATGATCACAGAAAAATATGCGGGTAAAGTACCACAGACTATGGAAGAACTTGACGCTCTACCCGGCGTAGCTCGCAAAACCGCCAATGTAGTACTCGGGCATGCATTTAAAATTCCTTCAGGCATTGTCATTGACACACATGGAATCAGACTCTCACATAAATTGGGCCTATCCGAGGGTAAAACTCCTGAAAAAATAGAACAAGACCTTATGGAGCTCATCCCTCAGGATAAATGGATACATTTTGGAAGTATACTCACCTTACATGGGAGACATAAATGTGTCGCACGCCCTCATACCTGTGAAGATTGTCCACTTGGAGATCTGTGCCCCGAATACAAAGGTTGAAATTTTTGCAGAAATTTGTTTATATACAACTATGCGTGCACTTTGGTCCGGGGTTCTTAGTTTCGGTCTTATCAATATTCCTATCAAGTTGTTTAGTGCAACTGCGGGTACTAAAGCCCAATTCTCATATCTTCATAAAACGGATCTCTCCCCCATCCGATATGCTAAAGTTTGTAAAAAAGACGGACAAGAACTCACTCAAGATGATTTAGTAAAAGGTTACGAGTACGATGAAGGCGACTATGTGATTCTTACAAAAGAAGACTTTGCAAAAATCAATATGAATCGGAGCGAGACTATCGACGTTTTATCCTTTGTAAAAGAAGACGAAATTGACACGATGTATTTCGAAAAACCATATTTTCTTGAGCCAGATAAAGGAGCAGCGAAAGCATATACTCTTCTTCGTGAATCATTGAAGAAGTCAAAAAAAGTCGGTGTTGCTAAATTTATTATTCATAACCGCGAACACCTAGGCATTATCAAACCCAACGAAGAACTTCTGATACTCGAACAAATGCGCTTTGAAGATGAGATTCAAACCTCAGATGCCTTAAAAATTCCGC
>CAZMJG010000083.1:0-4569 GCA_964566675.1 uncultured Gammaproteobacteria bacterium | reverse complement strand
CACTAGTCATCCTAGTGAGTATGATTGTGATTACATTGGGTGTGTTGACTGGCACTAGACTCCTTGAAAAACGTGTGCAAACTTCTTCTAGAGCCTCAAATGATTACACTTTTCATGTAATTACCCCTATTGCAAATTCACAGCATTATTTGCCGTTGCAGCTTGAATATAGAGCAGAGATTTCTGGTTCCTTAGCAGCATCCACGGCCTACGTGGATTTAAAGTTTTATAAAGCTCCCATAAGTACGAATGTTCCTTTAGAGTCAACTCGTATATCGAGTTTCACAAATATTGATGGAACATATTATGTAAGTGGTTTGCTTTCAAGCTCCACTATAAGTACACCTGGTAATTATATTCTTCAATTTATCCCATATGGAGCTACTGGTACTATTATTGGAACTGCAAATGAAATACCCGTGACCCTTATTAATATATCTCCAACTCCAACTGAAACGGTTTCACCCACTATTTCTCCTAGCGTTACGCCATCCAACACTTTGACTCCTTCTCCTACACCATATCAATTTACTATGACGGGATATGTTAAATATCAAAACAATATAGGAGCCGAGAATATCGTTGTGAAGCTTTATAAATATGGAACAGGTGCTAATCCGCCGCGAAATTTTTTCACCCAGGTTCAGACAGATAATGATGGTAAATATAGTTTTAATGTGCCGATCGGAGAATATGATGTAGAACCTCAGTCTTCTTCAAGTGCTACCGTTACGCCTTCTATGCAAACGATGTCATTGCTTGCATCGCCATATAATGTAACGGTACCTACCTTTACCGTATCTGGTAATCCTACAGCGACAGTGACTCCTTCGGTATCACCTATAGATACTATTACGCCGACAGGTCTCGTATCTCCTACGGTCTCGCTTTCACCAACAATCCCAATTAATAAAATTTCTTGTGTTAGCTTAAAACAGGATGATACAACATCTATCCCTAAGCTTATTCTTACAGCTGCCAATACTTCAAATCCTTTTTATGCAATATTGCAAAAAGATGGGAAGACGATAACTCAGGCAATAAGTACGAATAATACAAGCATTACCTTTACTATTAGCAATCCAGTAAATGGCAAATACAAAGGTTTTGTTTCCATGACCCAGAACGGTTTTTATAAGAGTAGTGCAGCATGCGAATATATTTATCCTTCTACGACTATAACGATAGTTCCAACAGTATCAATTACACCCGTTACTTCTATCTCACCCATAATCAGTGCTACTATATCACCGACAATAAGTATTGTTGCAAGTCCAACCGGTATTCTAAGTAATAGTCCGACATTAAACCCTTCTATAAGCCCAACCAAAACACCCGTAAACTGTCCAAAAAAATATATAGGAGATGCAGACTGTAAGCAGGATAAAAATAATAAATCAGTAACAATTCTTGATTATGCAATCTGGTATACAGAATTTATTAAAGGATGCAGCCCAGAAAATATTGCAGGATGTGGAGCGGATGCTGATGGTAATGGAGATCCTATGGATGCTAATTTCAACTATCCTGGAACAAAATATATATCAACTGATACCAAAGTAAATGTCTTTGATTATGCTGTATGGATACAAGGATTTATAACAGAGAATCCACCTCTGGCGACTCCAACTAAACTTGTTACTACACCATCTGTTTCTACTACTATTTCACCTACTGTTGTACCGAGCATAACCCCACCTCTTGGAGCGGTAAAGGGAATATGGATTTCAAAAGAAGAAGTCAAACTAAGACAGCCCTCTGGGGATGAATGGAACATCATTTTGAAAACAGCAGAAAAAGCCGCGACAAATGCTGCAAGAATATCGGATCAGGATTCCAATCATGACATAGATACATTGGCCATGGCACTTGTATGTGTAAATCTCGGTAGAGCAGACATGTGTACCAAAGCACGCGCAGCGGTAGTAAGTGCTATAAATACTGAAGAAGGCGGTCGTTGGCTTGCTGTGGGGAGAAATTTAGGTTCATATATCATTGCAGCAGATTTGCTAAATCTTTATCCAGATAATGATCCAAGTAGTCAAGGTTCAAAAGTTGGAGCTTGGCTTGCCAAAATGTACACACGCACTTTATCTTCCAACAACGACCCCAAAATTTTACATACATTTAGACAATCAGCCTGGAATTCTGCTTCAAATGCTTCGGCTCAAGAAGGATTTGCATATACCGCACTATCTGCATACTTGAAAAAAACTGATGGACTAGAATGGTCATGGAATGCATACAGACGCTATGTAGGTGATCGAACCAGCACTCATTATTTGACTGCAACAGACATGACTTGGCAATTATATCCAAGTCCGGCAAATCCGGGAGCTCCTGCAGATAAAGATGATCCTGTGGGTATTCAAGATGTAGGTTCTGTAAAAAATGGCTGTCGACTTGATGGGGCATTAAGTAATGATATGGCTCGAGGTGCAGCATTCTCCTGCACACCTACTTTTACCCAATATCCTTGGGTGGGACTTGAGGGCGCGGTGCCGGCTGCAGTGATATTTAATCGTGCTGGATATCCTGCTTTTACTGTTGCCAATAATGCGCTGCTTCGAGCATTTGAGTATTTATGGGAAATTCGACAAAAAACTGGAAATAGCGATTGGTTTAACGGTAACCGTTCAAACGAGATTATTCATTTAGTAAATATAGCTTACAAAAAGAGCTTTATATTAAATAAACCAGTAAGTGGCGGAGGGAGAACAATAGACTTTACTCTTTGGACCTATCCAAGTGGGTTATAACAAGAAGGAAATTCTTATTGCAAAATAGTATAGAAATAGTATAAAGTTATATATTACAATCATTTTATATATGTCAAAGCATCCTCGACAAATTTTTAACGATAAGGCATTTAAACAATCTTTATTTTTTTCATTTGGCGTCTGTGTTTTCTTATTTATGTTTTGGTATGTGAATAAATATATTGTTAATTTTAGAGCAGCTTTTCCGATTGCCAATATGATTATGACTCCAAGTACGGTCGCCGTAAATATGAGTCAGGAAAATAATTTTGTAGTTACATTTAACATTAATGGTCAGAAAGTGACGGCTACTGAATTGTATTTTGACTATGATCCAAACTACATAGAGTATTATAAAGAGTATTCTCCCGGGACAGGATTTTCAGAAATAAAAGATCCAGGCAAAGAGAATTATTTCGATGTGCCTCTTATTGAGGAAACTTCTTCTCCAAGTGCTACTATGAAGCGCCTAAGACTTGTTCTGGTGTCAAAATATAACGATACTGCCAATCCGGCATGGCTGACTAATGTTACTGGTACTCTTAAATTTCGAGCCAAAAAAGCAGGTACTACCAGTTTGCTTGTAAATAAAACAGTTACACAGCTAGCCGGTGTAAATACAAATGGGGAAGCTACATATTTCGATTTACCTTCGACAGATATTATTACTACCATAAACATTTCGGGTTCAACTACAACTATTACGCCAACAGGTTCACTCACGGGAACCGTCACGCCTACTGTATCCGTTACCGCATCTCCGACCTCGGGTTTGACACCGACAGTGATAGCAACAGTGACACCGTTGAAGACTCCGACAATTACTCCTACCAAACAGCCAACCGTCCTAACTCCTTCGCCAACTCAAAGTACTGGAGGCTATCAAGATGTGACGCTAAATTTTAAAATACGTTTCCAAGGCATGCCAGATAAACAGCCCGCGGATCAAGCAATACGAAAGTTACCTGTGTATGTGGCTTTGCTAGGGGACAATCGTGCTGCTCAAAATAACCTGGGTATTGGAAATCTTGAATTTACTGCTCAAGGAAATGGAGTTTGGACCAGTAGTGTTCCAGTTCGTATAGATACTTCGCGCAAGTGGAATCTATTTATAAAAGGACCTAAACACCTGAGAAAAAGAATTTGTTCAAATCTGCCTCAAGAATCAATTCCTGGTGGCTATCAATGTCCTACAGAAATAAGTGTTGGACCAGGTATCTATCAGATGACTTTCAAGGCCGGGGCGAATGATGTTGATCTTTCAAATATTCTGTTACTTTCTGGAGATATACCGGTACAAAATGGAGTAATTGACGCTGTAGATATAGCGTATATTCGTGCCAATCTTGGTAGTCAGGATCAGACGATTAAAGCGCGTGCAGATTTGAATTACGACGGTATCATCGACGCACAAGACTATTCATTGATATTGGCCTCATTAGCATTTAAATACGACGAGGAATAATACTAATTTTCACACTTATATGACAGATAATAAACAATCATACGGATCAATTGACTCAGTGAATTTGAATAACAATGATAAAGGTTCCAAACATGGATATAGAATGATTCTGATTACTTTAGTAGTGCTACTTGTTGCCGTAGGAGGTATCCTTGTCTCACAGAGAGAGAATTTACAGCAAATACTGAAGGGTAACACAACGGAGCCTATGAAAGAAAATAAGGCTACTGAAAAAGGAGCAATGCCACAAGCAATAAATGTGCCCATGTCTTCAATCAAAGATAGGCAAGTACCTTGGCTTGAAGTAACAACCGATGAAGGTTCTTCTATGACTGTTGGTGGTAC
>CAZMJG010000082.1:0-4577 GCA_964566675.1 uncultured Gammaproteobacteria bacterium | reverse complement strand
TGGGTCCGTGGTGAGCAAATGGTGTGCGTTTTCAATCATTGAACGAAATTTATACATTTTAAATTTCTTATTATGCTGTCCGATACGCTGAGGAACATCGGCAAAAATCGGACCTTTAGATGTAAGTTTGATAACAACTGCAATGATAACAGCGGGAATAATAAAAATACTAAACAAAATAAGGGCCAGAATGACATCTATCACCCGTTTGGTATAGGTGTGATAAAACTCACCATGGAATATTGAAGACCTGCCACTCATGCAGGTAATCTAAAACTAATTATTCTCTCATGTAAGATATTCATTTTCTGTCCCTTCAAAACTTTCTACAAGTTTTTTAATTTGTTTAACCGCCGATTTCTGAGCTACCAAGACAACATCACCAGTATTGACGACCAGTAAATTATTTAAATTTACGCCTACAATCAATTTCTTACCGTCATAATTGTACACAAGATTATCTTCTGAATTTTCAAGTAAAACACGTCCCTTAGTAATATTATCGTATCTGTGTTGTTCCAACGCCTCTTTGAGTGCCTCCCATGCTCCAACATCACTCCACCCGATATCTTCAACAACAACATAAGCATATGACTTATCTAATTGTTCCAAGACCGCATTATCAAAACTTATCTCCGGCATTTCTTCATAGTGCTTTTGCAGCAGCTCAGTGAATTTCTCCATTGTATGGGCTGACACTATCTTTTCAGTCACATCGTAGATATTGGGCGAATATTCTTTAAATAAACTGTATATAAAAGCAGGTGTTGAGACAAAATATCCTAAATTCCAACAATACTTTTCACCCTTAAAATATTGCTCTGCTGTCTCTTTGTCAGGACGATACTTAAATCCAACAAATTCACAAAAATCAACTTCTTCTTTTTTAATTTTAGATTCGCCTCTTTGTATCCAACCAAGATTTTCGGAAGCGAAACGTGGCTTTTGACCAATAAAAACAATACGATTTTTATGTTCTTTTACAACTTCACTTGCTTGAATAATAATATTTTTGAACAATTCTATACCTCGTACCAGATGATCACTCCACAAAATGACGACCGGTTCATGAGGAAATTTTTTGGCCAAATGTCCCATTATGAGAGCAACAGCTGGGCCGACATCTCGCTTAGCAGGTTCGGCAATTATATTTTCTTCGGGCAAAAACGGCAGCTGTTCTTTTACCAGATTTACATAGGCAGTGCCTGTTGAAACATAAATATCCTCGGGATTAAATTCTGGTAAAAGTCTTTCAGCGGCAAGCTGTAAAGTAGATTTATCTCCTACTACTTTTTCAAACTGTTTAGGCGATTTTTTTCTTGAGAGTGGCCATAATCTAGTTCCCACGCCTCCGGCAAATATTACTGCTTTCATATAGGTTAATAATAATAGTAATTAATATTTTTACAAGTTATCAAATGCGTATATTTTAAATTTTTTTATAAATTGCTCCTTACTGAATGTTTCCAGGAAAGGTTCTATTTCTTGTAAAGTCTGCCTACCATTGTAAGCTGACATGCTCAATCTTTCAAGCGCTTCTTGTAGAGATTCTTCTGATTGTGATGCAAAAAAGAATCCTGTTTTATTTGCGATAAGGGTTTCTTGTGACCCACCTTTTGCATATGCCACAACCGGACAACCCATGAGTTGAGCCTCAAGAGCAACATAGCCGAAGTCTTCTTCTTGAGGCATAATAAGGGCTTGAGCATGCATATACCACCGAGCCAATTCAGTATCTGTTTGGTGTTCTATAAACCTGATAGTTTTGCCCGCTTTTTGCAAAAGGCGACGTTTTTGAGTGCCGTTACCAATAATCACCAAATCTTTTTTGGTTTTATTAAACAGATCCACTGCGACATCTACACTTTTATACGGCTCTAATCTTGATACAACGAGATAGTAGTCCTTCGGATGCGGTTTTGACAGATTTTCTACACTTTCGCGTATTTTTCTCCAGTACACTAGATCAAAGGGAGGGTACAAGACGTCAGAATCTCGGCGATAGTAAGTTAGACATCTTTGTCGAACTGTCTGAGAAATTGTTAAAATCTTATCGGGTCTTTGTGACGAAATAAAATCAAATTGCCTCAATGAATGCAGTAATGGTGATGCAATCATAGTTTTTAAATGAGAAACCTTGCCAGAAGGGGCAGCATACTCACCAGTCATACCCCATAAATAACGCGGCGGTGTAAGTAAATAACAAATATGTCGTGTGCCGGGATGAGTGATAACAGATTTTGAAAACGCTGAAGTGACAGATATCACGAGATCGTACTGTGAAAAATTGAAAGACTCAAAAGCATATGGAAATAAGGGAAGAGAAAGTAGCCGATTCTTTTTAATAAACCCAGGCAACTTCTGAATAAAAGAAGGATACATATTCAACTGCTGCGCCCACCTTGCTTTATGTAAATCTATATATGAAGTATAAAAATCTACCTGAGGAAATGCCTCGGCCAATTGAAGTAAAACTCGCTCAACACCTCCCCATGAATCAATCCAATCATAAACGATAGCAATTTTTTTGTTATTCATAAATCTGCTGTGCTCAACGAAAAAAATTTATCCATTATAAAAAGCACTTGTAATATGTGATTAAGGACATTAATATAAATTAACTATGCAAAAGAACATAATTGTAATTATATACTTTTTCTACTTTCTATTTGCACTTCCCAGTATAGTTTCTGCGCAAACAACAGTAAAAACCGTGGCTCCAGCCCTAGAAACTACAGCTTGTAAAAACAGTGGTGACGTATGCGATGATACAGCCATTTGGATACATCCCACAGATCCATCTCAAAGTGTTGTAATTGGTGACGATAAGGGTGGCGGTATGCTTGTATGGAATCTGCAAGGCCAAGAGCTACAATATATCGATAGTGGCCTTTTAATGAATAATGTAGATATACGTTATAACTTTCCTTTACAAGGTACCTATTCAACGGGTGAAGCCCACACATCGGTTGCTTTAGTGATAGTAGGAGCAGAAAATTCTGGTGCATTGCAGGTATATAAAGTAAACCCTTCTACAAGAAAACTAGAAAATGTATCATCTATAAAGTTGTCAACATCTGCCCCTTACGGAGGTTGTATGTATCACAGCCCAGTAAGTAACAAATACTATTACTTTGTTAATTGGAAATCTGGAGTCTGGCAACAGATAGAGCTGGCATCTCAAGGCAACACAGTAACAGGAACCAGTGTCCGGACTGCAGATGCAGGAGGGCAAACTGAAGGATGTGTCGCCGATGATATCAATAAATACTATTATATCGGCGAAGAGGCTGTAGGAGTATGGCGATATGGAGCCGAACCTGGTGATGGAGCTACAAGGGTAAAAGTCAGTGGCAGCGAACAAACTGCTGATACTGAAGGAATGTCTATGTACTATAAATCTGATGGTACCGGGTATCTCATTGTATCCAGTCAAGGTGACAGCACGTACTCCGTATACAATCGCATCCCTCCATCAGCAACAGTTCCAAATGCACTGATTGGAAGATTTAAAGTAGACGCAAATGGTGGCGTCGATGCTGCAAGTTCTACAGATGGATTAGATGTCACAAACTTTGGATTAGGTGGCTCATTTGCCCAGGGACTTCTAGTTGTACACGATGCGAGTAATACTGGCGCATCTACCAGCAATCATAAATTCGTACCATTTCAAAATGTCGCAACAGCACTTGGACTTAGTTTGGATACAACCTGGGATCCTCGAAAAGTTGGCGCTTCAAGTGGTGGCGGTGGCGGCGGGACCACTCCGACTGTAGTACCGACGAATATAATAGAAGTGACAAATCCACCAATTACTCCCACATCGGGTGCTAATCCCACAACTCCTCCTGGGACAAACTGTGCAAAGAAAAATATTGGCGATGCAGATTGTATTACAAACCCTGCGGGGAAAGCTATAGATATACTCGATTATGCCATATGGTATAGCGAATTTATTAAGGGATGCAGTAGTACAAATTTAGCTGGATGTGGAGCAGACTCTGACAATAATGGAAATGTGATGGATGCTAATTTCAACTATCCTGGTACAAGTTATATTGTGACAGATAGCAAAATAGACGTATTTGACTATGCTATATGGATACAAGGGTACGTAACAGAAAACCCGGTCACCACTGTGCAACCCACAACTCCGATAACGGGGAATCCGACAGGTGGGGTAACGGCGACAGTAGCACCTACCAGTGGTGTACCAACCGCAACCTCAGGACCCATTCCCACCATACCAGTCAGTGGCGCCGACAAAGCCCTCTGGATATCGCCTCAAGAAATTGCAGCTCTTCCGGCAAGTGGCGCAGCCTGGGACAGGATGAAAGCTGCAGCGAGTGGTAACATTGGTTCATCTGCTCTATATTTTCAGGAATCAAAACACCCTCAAAATACTCTAGCCGCAGCCCTTGTTGCAGCTAAAAAGGGTGCCTCCGAAACATGTGGATCTGCAACCTGCCAGTCTAAAGCAATTGCCGGAATTATGGATATCCTCGATGATACAGGCTCAACCGGTGGTGGTGATGGACGAGTGCTTGCTTTAGGAAGAAATCTTGCACCATATATAA
>CAZMJG010000081.1:2059-4691 GCA_964566675.1 uncultured Gammaproteobacteria bacterium | reverse complement strand
ATGAATATCTTTGTAATATTGCCAATACGCGAGCCCCTCAACTATATGATGAAATTTTTATAAATCACAATGTCCATGCTGGATTTTATGCCATGAATTTACCTTACTGGATTACTGAGAATATGGCACATTACGAATCTGAAGAAAAAATTATGCAATGGTGGCTCAATTCAAGTGTACATCGTCAGGCAATCGAAGGAAATCACACCTATAGTTGTGGGGCTTGTTTTGGCAACAGTTGTGCACAACTCTTTACAAGCTTTGTAGAAAAATGATATTAAAATTTAATTTCCTGATTTAAAAGAGGTAAATCTATTTGGGAGATATTGAGTTCATTTTTAATTCTTTTGGAAAGAGCGATACGAGATGGATCTTCACCATGTGTTAAAAAAACTTTTTTAACATTTTTTATATGTCCCAACCATGTAAGCAACTGACTCTGATCAGCATGTGAGCTCATAGCGTGAGTTACACTTACTTTTGCCATAACCTGTATGTGTGTGCCTTCTATCACAACCTCTTTTTTACCCTCCATCAGCTCTCGTCCCAACGTGCCTTCTCCTTGATATCCGACAATGAGCAGCCTTGTGGAGGCTAAAGGAAGTAAACGTTTCGCATGATGAACTACTCTGCCTCCTGTCATCATACCGCTTCCGGCCAAGATTACTTTTGGTCCTTTACGTCTATATATTGCTTCACTCTGCGCGCTTCGCATGATGATCTCAAGTCCTGGAAAATTAAAAAGAGATCCTCTTTTGAAATCATTTTGTATATGACTATTAAAAACATCTGGATAATCCATATATATTTCCGTTGCTTTTTCTGCCATAGGACTATCGAGGATGACCGGGGTTTCCATCTTTACTTTTCCCTCTTCTTTCAAATGCATAATTATATGTAGTAATTCTTGAGTTCGCTCCAGAGCAAACGCAGGTATTAGCAGGGTTCCACCCAAGGCCTCAATCGCATTGATTTCTGTTTGAATCATCTCTGCAGGATCAGCATCTGGATGCTGTCTATCTCCATATGTAGACTCCATGACCACGACATCTGCAGAATCTATCATTTCAGTTTCCTTTGTCAGATCTTCAGGAGTATTTCCCAAATCTCCACTAAAAACAAGTTTTCTCCATGGAGAATCTGATTTCAAGTCTTCAATTTCTAGTATGGCAGAACCTAGTATATGCCCGGCATCTCGCATCGAAATACGAAAATCACCCACCTCAAAAGAACTTCTGTAGTCGATTGTTTTAAAATAAGTGATTGTTTTTTCTGCAAGCTGTTGATCGTATAACACTTTTGTTTTATCTTCAGTTGCTATTCTGGCACTATCCATGAGAGATAATGCTGTAAGATCTTTGGTAGAAGGAGTCATCCAAATATTACCTTTGAATCCTCGAGGTACAAGTATCGGCAAACGACCACAATGATCAAGATGAGCATGAGTGAGTATTGCTCCACTTAATGTGCTACAGTCATATTCATACGGAAGATAATTAAGTTTGTCGATTTCAGGAAGACCTTGAAACATACCTAAATCAATTAAGATAGATCGACCTGAACCGGAAGTAAGAACATAACTTGAACCTGTAACAGTACCAGCTGCGCCTAAAAATTTAATTTTCATTCATTTTATTCTACAATATAGCAGCAGTATATTTCACGTTAGAATTTAAGATTCTTCTTGAATACTCTCTATACTAAAAAACTTTGATTCGGCATACCCCGCTTGCCAACTTCCCTTTACATACACTTTTTTCCCAATGAAGGAATTAATTTGTTCAGATATTTCATAATTTACAGGTAGAATGATAACAGTATCTACTGTTTGCTCCATGCCTGAAGCATTGTTATTATCTTTATAAGGATTATCCAACTTCAATTGATAATCATAATCAATATCTGGGGCAGGTCTTTGTGCATGCTGTAGGATACCTGAAAAACTTATCTTGTTTGCTTCGGAGTATGGTTTATGTATAAAAATCTTACCACAATCCGTATTATCTAAATGAGAAACGTCATTTCTCATTATTAATGCAAGACGACGATAAGTATAATTGCCATTTAGCTTAAAACCAGACCTCTGTACATTTTCCCATCCAGGTTTTATGACGCCGCTAATCCTTGTGCATTTACCTAAAAAAGCTATCAAATCTACGTATGGATCTGGCTCAAGATAATACCCACAGACACCTGAGTCACTATTGCATGGGACTTCTACCTGATATTCTGCAAACTGTAATCCTAAAAGTTCTTTTTCCGATTTTTGAAGACCACTGGTACGTATAAATCCATAAAAATCCACTAACCCTGTTGCAGCTTGAGAGACTGAAAAAATCTCATTATTAGTTTTCAGTTGCGACTCTTTTTTCGATTGATAATACGTCCCAACCTTAAATGAAACTACCGGCAACCATATAAAAAGAATTAGTATAAATATTTTTTTAAATACTTTTCTATAAGTATTATTCATATACTTTTTGGTATATATTATTTGAAGAGGAAAGTAAAGTGATTAAAATATACCAATAATAAGTCCCATTGCACAAAGGAGTACGACATTATATCCCGCATTTATTAAATACAATTTAAAAGGCTTATGTTCAAAGAGATAATTGCTTCCCAAAGCCAT
>CAZMJG010000081.1:0-1959 GCA_964566675.1 uncultured Gammaproteobacteria bacterium | reverse complement strand
CATATGAGAAAAGTATAGCAGACACTTCTTTTTTTGCAAAAAAAACCAAAGACTGTGTAATATAATACGTATGTCAAATCCTAAAACACTTATAATTGCATTATTAATTCTTGTTGCTTTAGTTATCGGATTCTTTATCTTTGGCAACAATAAACCCAAAACAGAAAATATGGCTCCTTCGACCAATTCACAAACTCAAGCTTCCAAATTAAAAATAGAAGATATTCAAGTCGGGACAGGAGCTGAAGTAATGAACGGCGATAACATTGTCATCCACTACAGCGGAACCCTCACCGATGGTACAAAATTCGATAGCTCATATGATCGTGGAGAACCATTTGAGACCCAAATTGGAGTCGGACAAGTCATTCAAGGATGGGATGAAGGAGTGGTGGGCATGAAGGTAGGCGGCAAAAGAAAACTTACTATTCCACCAGAAATGGGATATGGAAATCGTGCAACAGGGCCTATACCTGCAAATTCAACACTTATTTTTGAAGTAGAGCTCGTTGATGTATTGAAATAAGCTAGCTTAACGCTACAATTTTTTGTACAGTATTCCAATTGCGAGTCGTAATTCGTTTACCAAATGCTTTCTCAAACAGTTTCATCATATCTGTAGTATTTTTATTGTTAGAAAGAGTAATCACACTTACTACATAGCCTTTTTCTACTGCTACTATTTGTAAATCTTTTTCTTCAGACTCATACGGGATTTTCAAAGATAAAGGTTTATTCTCGGAAAGAAAGGTAATGTAGAAACGCGTTTGTGATGAAATAGGTATCCCCTGAAAAGGTTCAGATTTTACAAGTTTCTGAATCTCGATCATGAGTCGTATAAGAATATCAATATGAAATCCAAACTCTTTTTCGCACATTGTTTCTAATCTGGAAGTAAGAATGTCAACATCTGTTTCCGTAGAATCAAATACAACATTTCCGCTATTAAGAAGTGTTTTTACATTTTGCATATGCATTGCTTCAAAAAGCGTTCGGAGTTTTTCCATCTTCACCATCTTGCCTCCGACATTGATTCCCCGAAGGAATGCAACATAACGTGTATTTGACATTTTCAGGAAGGATTCCACCGAGAAACTGCTAAATTTACTGAATCGCCGACAAATGACACACCTTCTTTTATAAGCATCTCTTTTTTTGTCGTGATACCATTGCCCCCTGAGTAACCGGTGAGTTTACCATTTGAAGCCACTACTCGGTGACAGGGGGTATGAGGTGCGTTTGGATTGGTTTTCATACACATCCCAACAGCACGAGCGGCTCCTGGACTACCCGCCATACTTGCAAGCTGACCATATGTAGCAACTTTGCCTTCTGGTATTTGCTTACATAGATCGTACACTTTATTCTTGAACATACTTTTTTTCATACATTACTTATCTTCCCATGGGCTCATGAGCTGAAAATAATTTCCATCAGGATCTGCAAAAGTAGCAATCCACATAGGACCCATTTCATAAGGTTCCTTAATCACTTCGGCGCCTGTGGCTTTGATTCTATCAAACTCGCCTTTTACATCTTTTGTTTCCAAATTAAACATAATACGACCGGCTTCTTTGGTTTTTTCTCCCATTTTTGAATGATGACCTAAGCCAAAAAAAGACGCTCCTACTTGCCAACCAGCCCAACCGTCTTCGGACATATCAGGCTTTTTACCAAATACTTTTTCATAAAATTCAGACATAACCTTGGGTTGCATGGTTCCGACCATGAGTGAGTTGAGATTTAACATATACATATATAATACCATGGTGACAGAGATCCTTGTATTCTCTTACAGAATATTGTAATATATGCGGCATGGCTGATACTGAAAACCCAACTATTCCAACAGCAGAAAAAAAACAATCAACTTTCGCAAGACTGCGTAGTAACCATAAATTCAGATTGGCCCTCATAGTCGTACTATTAGCTATAGTAGCTGTGCTATTTGTAGTCTGG
>CAZMJG010000080.1:0-4718 GCA_964566675.1 uncultured Gammaproteobacteria bacterium | reverse complement strand
AAATGGCTTTTGGGAGACAAATAAAGCTTGTTTTTCACAATGTAATCCAGTTTGTCTTTAAATAAGTTCTTTTCAATAAAAGAAAATGCTTTTTCAAAGCCCTGATCTATAAAGATAGCGGCGATGAGTGCTTCAAACGCATCGGCTAGAATATTTATTTTTGTTCTACCGCCTCCTTTTTCCTCCCCGTGAGACAGTAATAAATAGTCTCCAAGCTGTAGATGCTTCGCGGCTTCGGCCAAGCTTTCGGTACGTACAATAGATGCCTTGATATCGGTGTAGTCACCCTCGCCTAAATCGGGATAATTATGATAAAGATAGATCGACGTGGCAAGTGATAGCACACTATCTCCTAAAAATTCAAATTTTTCGTTTGACGGAAGTTCAAAAGTGCGATGTTCGTTTAGATAAGATCGATGTACAAATACGTTTTGCAGGAGTTGTTTATTTTTAAACTGTATATCAATAGCGTTTTCAAGCTGGGAAAGTATATTATTCATTCTGAGAAGGTTCTTCATTGGTAACTGCTTGTAATATAGCACCTAGAACTGCATTGATAAATGCGTACGAGCGGTCATTTCCTAGCTCTTTGGCCAGTTCTACCGCTTCATTTATTATTACTTTTTCAGGTTCCTTTTTATCGATGAGTATTTCATAAATAGCCAGACGCAGTATGCTTAAATCAATTTTGGATATTTTATCGACTGGATATTTGGGAGCGTGAGTCGCGATATAGGCATCGATAGTACTCGACTGGTCTAGGATTTCCTGTGAGATGTCTTTAACTTCTTTATATGGAGGTATTACTTTTTGATCAGGAGTATAAAAGAGATGTGCGTAGATATTCTGTACTATTTTTACACGCCGTTCATGTCGGGGATCGTTCATAGCATTCTAAGCTGGTAGTCGGTAGCTGGTAGCTTGTAGTAATCGTTTTATGTATTGTAGTTACCTACAAGCTACTGACTACCAGCTACAAGCTACGCAATAATTATTTATTACAGTATTTACATACTCTATGTGGAAGTTTCTTTTTTCCACAGTTTAGACATATGATGAGTTCAGGAAGTGTTGTCTCTGCCTTACGTACAGAAACTCGTCTTCCTTTTCGGGCTGTTGAATGTTTTCTTTTTGGAAGTGGTGCCATATATAAAAACTAATACCTAACAGGGTAAATTACAACTGAAATGATACCACGTAGAAGTTTATATTACAATATCCTCACGAGTAACAATTCAGTTGTTTCCAAAATTTGCCATGCTGAACTCATTTCAGTATCAGGCGAGAGCGTTCCTGGATCCCGAATCAAGTTCGGGATGACAATATCACGGGTAACAACTGAATAATTATCTTCACGCATTCTTGATTGTTTTATATCTGCTAATCTCGGCTTACCTGGTCTATCTGGTACTGATCAAGACGTTTTTTTATAAGTGGGTATTTTTTTTCATTGTATTTTTTTTCAAAGAAATCTACACTGTCTTTTACCTTTTTAATAAGCGGGTAGTCGGTGATGCTTGCGATCTTGAGATCTGAGTAGCCGCTTTGCTGGGTGCCATATATATCACCGGGCCCGCGTATGCGGAGGTCAAATTCGGCGAGCTTCATACCGGAGGTAGTTTTTGCAAAAAAGTTGAGGCGGCTTGTGCTTTTGGTATCTTTATCGCTTGTAAAAAGAAAACAATATGATTGCTTGTCTCCTCGGCCCACACGGCCTCGCAGCTGGTGGAGTTGCGCCAGCCCAAAGCGCTCGGCTCCCTCGATGATCATGACTGTCGCATTGGGTACATCGATGCCTACCTCCACGACCGATGTAGAGACCAATATGTCGTATTTCTTTTCTTTGTATTCACGCATGATTTCTTCTTTTTCCTTGGGCTTCATCTTGCCATGGAGCAAGGCGACTTTATGTTTTTTAAATATTTTATCCCGCAGCGTCTCAAATTCTTTGGTGGCGGCTTTTATAGAGGTCATGGTCTCCGACTCTGACTCCTCGACCAATGGGCAGATAATGTATACCTGTATGCCGTATGTATCTATTTGTTTTTTTATCCATTCATAGCCGCTCATGCGCTTGGCATGGGGTACCACATGGGTTTTTATGGGCAGTCTCCCCTTGGGCATCTCGTCGATCACCGAGAGGTCTAGCTCACTATAGAGGGTGAGTGATACGGTACGCGGTATGGGGGTGGCGGTCATGGTGAGAAGGTGAGGATCCATACCTTTTTGTTTTAGTAGTGCCCGTTGCTTCACACCAAATCGGTGCTGCTCGTCTATCACGACAAACCCGACTTTATCAAAGTTGAGGGAGCTCGTGATGAGTGCATGGGTGCCGACCACTATATGGTAATCGCTTGTGGACTGATTTTTTTTGGTGAATGTCTTGTGCGCCCCAGTCTGAAGGCCGATACGCAGTCCTAAAGGTTCAAAAAATTTGATCAATGTGCTATAGTGCTGGAGAGCGAGTATTTCGGTAGGGGCCATATAGAGGCTCTGAAAGCCATTGAGATGGGCTACATAGCCTGCTATGGCGCTCACCACTGTCTTCCCCGATCCGACATCTCCTTGCAAAAATCGGTTCATAGGCGTGGTTTTACCCAAGTCTGCCAGTATTTCATCGACTGCTTTTTGTTGGCCTGCGGTGAGGCTGAAAGGAAGACTTTTTATAAAGGTGTTTATCTTGGTTTTTATTTTTTTATCTAGTTTAAAGGCATGAGTCACGGTTTCTTCTTCCCATTGCTTGCGTACCAGTCGCGAGGAGAGAAGTTTTATAAAAAGCTCATCAAATCCCAAGCGCTGTCTGGCGGCTTCTACCTCGGCCATTGTTTTGGGAAAATGGATCTGGTGTAAGGCTGTGTTTTCGCTCAGCAGCCTGTGCATGGTTTGAATTTCTTCAGGCAGATAGTCGCTGGTGTCCCCGGCCTCTGCGATATATGCCAGGACACTCCCGATTTTTTCACGAATTGTTTTGGAAGACAGACCATAGGTCTGTGGGTATACGGGTACAAGTCGCCCGGTATGTTGTGTGGGCGTATCGGATGAAGGCAGGATTTCGTATTCTTTCGGTCTCATGGTTTTGCCCTTTCCAAAGATTTCTATTTCACCTGCGACCGCCACTTCAATCGGCGGCACGAGCATATTGGCCAAGTAAGGTTGGTTGTACCACACGAGGTCTATACGGCCGGTGGCATCGGTGAGGAGTGCTTTTTGCATAGCGAGCCCTCGCTTGGTGCGATTGCTCGTGAAGGTGGTGAGGGTGCCTTTGAGGGTCACCGTCTCCCCAGGTTGGGCACGGGCTATGGTAGATACCACACTGTAGTCTTCGTACCTACTGGGGTAGTAGTGCGCGAGGTCTTCATAGGTCTCTACTCCGAGGCTTTTGAGTCGTTTTATGGTGAGTCCACTGGTGCGAGGAAGTGCCTCAATGGGTATCTGGTCTCTCATACTGCTTTATTGTAGCAGGAAGCTGAAATTTGTGGGTGTGTTTTGGATTGTTCTTGTGTCTATTTATCTTTTTTGTTATATTGTAAATATGGCATCTTCAGAAGTCGTGGCATATATCGCAAAGCTTCGCACACAAAAAGTACCCGATACTCGTATATTGGAGAAACTGCTTGAATCAGGTTGGGATAAAAATAAAGCACAGGCACTCCTTGATTCATCAGTCGATGATTTGCCCCCCGCTCCTTCACCCACTTTTGATATGGAAGTAAAAAAATCGGTTATCAAAGGAAGTATGTGGGATGCCTTTGAGCATATTCTTCTTTTTATTGGTCTCTATGTCCTTTCCATATCTATTACGCTTACTTTGCTCATGTTTGTAGATCATTGGTTTACCAATATAGATGATTTGAGTAGTTATTCAGACGTATGGTCTTCCCAATGGCAAAATTCTATGCTGCGGGGGTATATATCGGCAATGATTGTTTCTTATCCTGTGTTTTCTTTTTTCTTTTATCGGGTCACCAAGCGTACGCTCTCCAATCCACAATTACGATCACTGAAGTCACGTAAGTTTCTTATATATTTCACCTTAGTGGTTACGTTTATTATTATGTTGGGCTATATTATCAATGCAATCTATTCGTTTTTAAATGGCAACATTACTATGAATTTTGTACTGAGAATTTTGACTATTTTGGGAGTAAGTGGCTCTATTTTTGCCTATTACTTGTATCAAGTACGGGAGGATCGAAACTATGAATAAATATATAGGTTTTATTATTGGACTTGGTATTTTTTGTCTTATTTTGGTGGTAGTAAGTTTTAATATGATGGGCTCACCGAATCAGCAAAAAAAAATCAATTTTGATCGTCAGAGGATTGCAGATTTTAATAGTCTCAAATACCATATTGAAGATCATTATCGTGTCAACGGCTCTCTTCCGATCTCATTAGAGAAGTTATCGAAGATACCTATGCTTACTTTATTGGATCCTGAGACAAAGCAACCATATACATATATGAAAGATTCACCTACTTTTTATTCGTTGTGTACGCAGTTCTCGACCGATAGCAGTGAATCCTCCAATATTAGCAGTGATTATTATTCTAATCCTCCTATCACGTTTAAAAAAGGATATAGTTGTATTTCCTACAATATAGAGGCTGTGATTACCCCCACTTTTACCCCATTCCCCACATACCCTGTCTATATGTCGCCTACGCCGACAGCCACACCGACACCTACCTACATCACGCCGCCGGTGGTGTATTAA
>CAZMJG010000079.1:0-4730 GCA_964566675.1 uncultured Gammaproteobacteria bacterium | reverse complement strand
TTTTGATTGCAGTTATGTTGGTTAACAGTAAGATGAAGTATGACACTTTACAAGTCGCTAGACGTCGTTTAATATAAAATGTATGACACTCTCAGAAGCTGTAATGAGATTCTTGGAATATTGTGAGCTGGATAAAAATCTTTCACAGAAAACAGTACGTATGTATTCGTACTATCTTACCTTTTTCAAGGACTGGATCCATGGTGTAAAAAAGAGAGATGAAATTGAAGTAGAAGACATAACGGCTGAAGATGTACGAGATTTCCGCCTGTACTTGTCGCGAAACTATAAGAATATATATAAAGGAGAGTTGAAGCAGCAAACGCAAAATTATTTTTTGGTTGCTTTACGGAGTATGTTCCGATATCTACTTAAGCAGAAGAAAAAAGTGATTTCTCCGGAAATGATAGAACTTGGGAAGCGTCGAGATCGAACTATAAAGTTTTTGAGCCCTGAGGATTTGCAACGGTTATTTGATTCTGTAGATACGATAGATGAGATGGGACTTCGAGATATGGCGATACTCCAGGTACTTTTTTCGACAGGACTTCGTGTTTCGGAGCTTGCCAAACTAGACAGAGATCAGGTTAACACAAAGGCTGGTGAATTTGGGGTTATCGGGAAAGGTGGAAAGGCGCGCGTTGTATTTTTGTCTAAAAAAGCAACAGAGTGTTTGCAACAATATACAGACGCCAGACGTGACCCTTACTCTCCCCTCTTTATACGCTATTCTGGTCCTAATACAGATAAAGATCTTTCTGAGGAAAAATTACGTTTGTCGGTGCGGTCTATCGAACGACTGATTGATAAATATCGCAAGAAAGCAAATATCTTGTTTAAAATTGGGCCTCACGTACTTCGGCACTCATATGCAACCGATCTTCTTTCACACGGTGCTGATCTTCGCTCAGTGCAGGAAATGCTGGGACATAAGAATATTGCGACAACCCAAATCTATACCCATGTCACCAATGTTCGTTTGAAGGAAGTGCATGAGAAGTTTCATAGTGGAAATAAGGAGTGATAGTATGTGTCAAGTAATACTATTCGGCCACATTATTAAAGCCTATGACGTTGACGGTGTTCCAGAATGTAGTGTACGTAACACGTGAGGTAAAAGGCAGCATATCAGATACATCATTAAAATGAGAGGATTTCGCAGTACTCATTACCTCCTGTACATTGGATGGCAATTCGTCAAATGAAATTCTTCTGTGTGGCAAATCATGAAAATAAGCTTGAAATTCAGGACTATTTAAAATACCTGCTTTATCTAGGAGCGCCAGAAAATAGTTGGGTGTTATTCGTCCGGTTTGTTTTTCCTGATGAATATCTTGCAAGAAGTCTTTCTGATCATCTAGTATTTGTATGGCTCTACCTGAAAGTACTGTATGAGGATACACTTCTGCAATTTTTTCATAATCAAGCACTCCTTCTGATATTTGGGGATTTTGTCTAAGAAAATGTGTATAGAGAGCTAATGAAGCGCCATCAAGACGGAAATGTTGCTCAGCCATAAAGAGTCTAAGGTCGGGATGTGGCGTTCTTTTATACATTTCGGCAAAATACGCTTCCTGCCAGACTAAGCTACAGAGTACATTGCCAAAACTATAAAGATCGGGTTGTTTTATCATACCCTTTTCAATAAATGTATCGAATATTTGTACCCGTTCTGGTTTACGTAGTATGTGTTCTAGGAAAGGTGAAGGTTCAGGACCTAAGTGAACTTTCTGCTTAAGTATGTCTTCAGTGCCTGCAGTATCAACATCATCATCTATCGCATTTACAATCACACGTAAATCTTTAAGCATAGGAACAGCTTGAGGGTTCTGGGTGAGTTCTTGTAAGGATGGATCAATCGCCAAATATACTAGCCAGCCCGCAAGGGCGACATTGGTGGGCTCAAATTTGAGCGATTTTTCAACAATTCCTGCTATCTGAGGATGTTTCTGCCAGTTTTTTAGACTTTCAGGAGTATATTTCACAGTGATATTATACTATAGGTTATTATTTAAGTCAAATAGACGATGTGCTTGTCTTGTATAATATACCTATGCTTGTATTTATACGAAAAGAGCTTCCGTTCCTGCTCCTTGGAGCTTGTATCATCGTCTACAGTATCTATTTTTCCTATTTCACGATCCTCCGCAATGAGAAGATGTATGCTCACTATTTTGACCTCGGCATCATGCATCAAACCGTACACAACACCTATATGTCGTTGCGCACCGGCGATTTTTCCCGCATTCTTGAGCTTACAGATCCACATGATACTGATCTGCAGGTAAAACGTATGTCTGTACATAATGATATCCTGCTTGCCTTTTTGGCACCTTTTTATTTTATTCATGATGGTCCTGAGACTTTACTTGTCGTCCAGGCACTTGGGGTAGCCTTGGGCGCACTTTTTATATTTCTTATGGCGGAAAAAGTTTTGGTTTTACACAATGACCAACCTAACGCCTCCTTTGGCTGGGTTCGCAAGACTATGGCGGATAAGGCCGGTTGGATAGGTTTGGCACTTGGATTATCTTATCTCCTCTACCCTCCTTTACAGAAAGCGGTTGCTTTTGAATTTCATGCGGTAACTCTGGCGCCACTATTTCTTTTGGGCATGTATTATTTTTGGTTGATTAAAAAATATTTTTGGAGTTTTTTGTTTGCCATATTTGCAATTTTTTCGAAGGAACAAGTTGGACTGGTGACTGGATTTTTTGCTTTTTATACATTGTTGCAAATGTTATCCTTCATTCCCAGCTCTATCCATGATTTACAATCAAAGTTTTTGAAGAAATTTTTGCATAACAAAACGCAAGTAACTTATGCATTATTACTGGGTATTTTTAGTGTGATATGGGTAATCCTTTCTCTAAAGGTTATCATCCCGGGATTCCGCGGTGGCGAACATTTCGGAACGGATTACTATTCTTACATTAGTGACGCTCCATTGAGTATATTCCCGGTTGTATTTCGTATGGAGTCGTTTAGTTATGTGCATGAATTATTAGCTCCCCTTTGGTATATAAGTATATTTGCTCCACTACAATTGCTGATTGCACTTCCTGAGTGGGGCGTGGTACTTTTATCTGCCAATGGAAATATGAGAAATACGTATTTTCACTATCATACGGTAATCGACGCTTTTATATTTATAGCTGCTGTCTATGGTGTCAATAATTTTTCCCACTGGTGGAAAAAATTGACAGGAAAAAACCTGTCTTTTGCACTCCTTCTTATATATATACTTATACCAGCTTTTATTGCATCGTATACAACAAGCTCTTTACCATGGGCACAGAAGGCTGATTCATTCCCTTGGTCTCCTATGCCGCCAATGGTAGATGATATGAGATATTGGAGAGAATATCTACAAGATGATAGTATAAAAGTTTCAACTACTGGCCATTTGGCCCCACATTTTACCTCCCGCAGATACTTTTATGATTTTTCTTGGAAATATACACGGGCTGATTATGTGCTCATAGATACATATGAAGTACAATACGGTTTTTTGAAAAAACAAACCATACCAGCCTATGCTCAGCTCAAGGGTGACAAAAGATATGTAAAAATATATAATAAAGATGGTCTGGAAGTATATAAACGAGTATTACCACCTATATAAATGAAACACTCACAAAAATTATCGATCATAATACCCTTTCATAATGAGGCGGAAAATTTGCCGGAGCTGCTGAAATCACTAGAACAAGAGTCGGTGCTGAAAGAAATGCCCTATGAAATTGTGCTCGTGGATGATGGCTCTCTGGATGACTACAGGCCAGGCATCAAGGAATATTTGTCTCATGAAAATAGTAACTTAGTAAAAATGGGGCGCCAGATGGGGAAAGGCAAAGCACTCAACGCTGGCTTACGTGAATCTAGTGGAGATTTGATTGTATTTATGGATGCTGATTTACAGGATGATCCGGCCGATTTACGCACATTCCTAGACAAGATAGATGAGGGATATGATTTGGTAAATGGTGTACGTTTTGATAGACAGGATACAACGCTTGTGAAAATATATTCCAAAAGTGCTAGGTGGTTTTTGAAACGCTACCTTCACTCCCCTTTTACAGATATAAACTGTGGGTTTAAAATATTTCGTCGAAAACTTTTGGATGATATTGCAATTTATGGCAATAATTTTAGATTTTTTCCATTGGCTGCATTTTATGAAGGTTACAAGGTTTCAGAAGTACCTGTACACAATCGCCCCCGATTGCATGGTAAATCGAAGTATGGCGCTAAGAAACTTTTTATTGGGCTCATAGATATGGGTTCTGCGTATTTTTTGTATAAATTTGCCGAACAGCCACTACATTTTTTTGGGAGTATTGGGAGTGTATTTGCAGGAGTGGGCTTTTTTACTTTGGCCATCATCACTTATCAGCGAATATTTGAAGGGATACTTCTCTACAGAAGACCTGCGTTACAATACGCCACCTTTCTCATTATTTTGGGAATACAGATAATTGTAACTGGCATCCTAGGCGAGCTCACAGTATATCTACATAAAAAGAAAAGTTAACTTTTTTAGATTTGTAATATTGTCATGCTGAACTTGATTGAGCATCTAGAAATCTGGAACTTGTTTCGGGTTGACATAGAAATCAATATTTAACTATTGAAAATTTGGTTATATAGCTAATTAATCTTGATAGTTTATATAAAATGCACGATACTAAATACATGTCAGGAGTAATCGCTATACTTATTGCAACTTT
>CAZMJG010000078.1:0-4743 GCA_964566675.1 uncultured Gammaproteobacteria bacterium | reverse complement strand
ACTGCATCTTTCATAATCTCAATACTATTTATTAGATATTCTTTTTTGGAAAATTCTTTTTTACGATTCATAAGATGCAGCATGAGATATATAAGCACAAAGGTCATATACATAAGTGCAAATGAAGGTTTGTAGAAATAATTGTTATCACTCGTAATAAATTTACCTATTTCATCTATAAATGTCCCAAAACCTAAGCCACCTATAATAGCTGAAATTCTTTTTATTTCATTATCTAGAAAAATAAGCATCATTCCCATGGCAATGGACATGAGTAGCCCTCCCCAGAGCATATGAGATATATGAAAAAAATTACCGCCAATTGTCGGATAATGAGTAAGATTCAGAAAAAGACGTATGCCCAGTATGGCTGCAATTGCTGAAATAAGAAAGGCTTCCATATGCCCCCGGTATTCAATATTTCGTATGAGACCTCTGGATGTAATCATAATTAAAATTGTGTGTATAAACCTAACATTTGTTTAATGCGTATCCATATTTTACCTTGTAGAGAGCTCTGTTTATATTGTAAATAAGCTTTTTTCTTTGCTATGTCAATTGATCCAGGGAAGGGAGGATGGGCCCAACAAGACATTATAATCCATTCTTTTTTATCATTTTGAGTTGCTATGACAGTAACAGTTGTGGCACCAAATTTTTTGACAAATTCTTTAGTGCTTGATTTCTTTCCTTTTTGTTCAAGATCAGGAAAGCGAAGTGTCTTCCAAGCAAGTTCTTGAGGAATATTGCGATCATCGAGGCGTTCTAATACATGATTTGTCCAAATAGTATTTTTATAACGTGAAGAAACTGCCATAGTATATTGTAATATGCGAAAAGATGAATAGGAAGCAAAAAAAAGAGGAGTGTATAAGTACACTCCTCTTACCTTTACTGCGACCAAGTTATGTGGTGGTTCTAAGCATACGACCGAGCCAAATTAAAGCAACTGCACCGAGGGTTGCTACAAACAGACTGTATAGATTAAATCCAGATACCCCTGCTTGGCCAAAAATATTCATTAGTAATCCACCAGCAAATGCTCCTACCACACCGAGAATGATATCCATAAGCATTCCTTGTTGTGAATTTGTGCCCATGATTACTGAAGCAAGCCATCCAGCTACAAGTCCTAATAAGAGCCATAATAAAATACCCATATATTTTTTCACCCCCAATCTTTTTATAAACTTATATATTTCGTTTATTAAACTGCTAATCAAATGTTGATAAGAACAGTATATGGAGAGATAATGAAGTAGTAATCAAAGGACCATAAGAGTAATGTAAGAAGGGCCCGAGAGACTCTTACGGTATTTAAACATAGGTTTGGTAGATTAACTATACCTCAATCTATCCAGATTTAGGATGAACGAGGCCCCCGCTAATTATCTAGATGCAAGCAGATACGGCGGGGTTTTTTATATATCACTATATTAAAATTTAGTGAGTAGCATTTTTACGGCGGGTTACTTCTTTTTGTACAAGCTCGTGAAATTCGTTCGTAAATTTATTTAAGTCTTCATCACTCATATCTTCAAGTTCTATTAGTTTATTCCTTGCACCTCGCACAGAACGGATAAGTTCATCTAGCTTTAACTGAGTCGCTCGCGCTTCACGATTCTGTGTATTCTGAATAAGAAATACCATAAGAAATGTGATTATGGTAGTGCCCGTATTAATTACTAATTGCCAAGTATCTGAGTATCCAAAATAAGGTCCCGTAATACCCCATACAACTATAATTGATAAGGATAAAATGAAAGACCAGGGTGTACCTGTGACGACTGATGTCTTTTGTGAAAACTTGCGAAATAGTTCTTGCATATAGCTCCCATTTTAGTATATATTAAGACAAAATGTTACTTTCTATGAAAGGAGATATCTCTATATGATTATAATTGGAGCTATAGTTCTTTGTGTCATCGCTCATTTGATACTCGGTATGATGTGGTATTCGCCTTTGTTGTTTGGCAATATCTGGGCAAAATTAGCTAACCGGCCATTTTATAGCGACAAACAAGATGAAATGAATATCCTCTATGGGTTAAGTGCCCTTGCTGCATTTACTATGGCTGTCGTTTTACAATATGTCATGACGGAAGTAGAAGTGCAACACATACGTGAGGCATTACTCCTCGGTAGCATGCTATGGTTAGGGTTTACATTTACTTCAACAGTCGTTAATAGTCAATATCAAGGAAAATCAAAAAAACTTGCATTTATAGATAGTAGCTATTATTTGGTTAGTTCTTTGATTATGAGCGCTATCCTTTTTGTGCTGATGTATCCATAAGCTCAAGAGCATCTTTGAGAACAAATTCTCCCACAGAGGTGCGAGTAATGGAAAAGGCGAGCGCCGACGTGTCAAATGTTTGACCGATTTCATGCGCCAAAGATCGCACATACAATCCACTTGAGCACGTGATTTCTATACGTGCCTTTGGAAGATGAGCAGGAAGCGTGGACACTAATTGCTCCCACGTAGTGAGTATTTTTTGTTGTCTAAAATCCCCGGACACCCGAGCAATACGGTTTGTAATATATGAGAGGATATCTGCAGTTTTTATCTGACAAAAATCTATAATGCGTATGTCTTGAACAGTAACTTTCTTTGAAGGGATCTGAATTTGATCTAGCGCATTATGCCGAGCCCAATAAAAGAGAGGCTTGCCTTGTATACGAGGAGAGGAATATGGTGGGTAGGGTTGATTCCAAGAACCAATATAATTCCTGAGTTCTTGAGAGAGAGTAGCTATATTTATATGACTGAAATTATTTACTGTCGCTTTGGGAAGTCCCATAATATCATATGTGTCTGTGGAAATACCGAATAATATTTCAAAGGTATATTGTTTGGGTAACTGTTCATATTCTTTTCTTTTTTTATTCTCCTCACCGACCAACACAACGAGTACTCCCTCGGCCATGGGATCTAAGCGCCCTGCATATCCGAGTTTTATATATTTATATTCTGGATGACTTTCTTTAAGTTGTTGTATAGACTCAAAAGGTGTACATCCGACAGGTTTGTTTATAATGATTACACGTTGCATATCTGTAAGAAACGAGTATACTACTTAATTTTTTAGCTTTCATGATACTCCTGTACTATTATAACAATCCAATTGGGTAAAGTAAGAATAGAATTTGATGAACGGCAAATGAGTAAAGCCTTGTTATTATGGATTGTTGAGACAGTATCTTACATAGCTTTTACATTTCTTTAATGGAAGGTTGACATATGATTTGAGGGTTGATATAGTTTCAGAATACTTTTGTTCATAATCTGCTTGCAACATCAATGACATCGTAATCCGTGGATATTTTGTCACGTTATTTAATTTGAAACTTTACATGAAATTTACCCGTACAGAAACATTTGGTTATATTGGACTTGGTATGGCGTGGGCTATTTTTCTTTATGCAATTTTTTATCAGCCAATACAAAAGAATATTATTTCACCTATCGCTTCTGCATTTATCCCTTTGAAGTCATTGAAGGAAAATGAAGTAAAAGATTATCAACATGAGGTGTTTGGTTTTTTGCCACATTGGAATTTTGATAATACTCACACGATTGATTATGAAGCGCTTACTACACTCGCATATTTTGATATAAAAATAGATCCTTCTGGAGAAATACTCAAAAATGATGCCGGCTATGAAGCATTTATTAGTGATGAGGCGACGCAAATATTTCGAAAAGCTCATAAAAATGGAGTGCGGGTAGTACTGACTCTTACATTGATGGATAATAGCCATATCAGGGCGCTTCTTGATAATCCTCAAGCGCAGCAACGTATTATTGATCAATCTGTCGAGCTTGTAAAAAAGAGAGGTATTGACGGTATTAATATAGACATTGAGTATGAAGGTGACGCCGGAGATGATTATCGAGAAAAATTTACCAAATTTGCGGCATCAATGACCAATAAAATGCATGCTGAAGTCTCTTCCTCAAAAGTTACCGTATCTGTGTATGCCTCGAGTGTGAAATATCCTAAAGTCCAGGATATTGGGGAAGTTGCCCAAGTGACTGATGGTATCTTTATGATGGGCTATGATTTTGCAGTTAGCTCTTCGGAAATAGCCATGCCTACTGCGCCTTTGGGCGGCTATAAAGAGGGTAAATACTGGTATGATATTTCTACTGCGATAGATGATTTTTTGACTGTTATGCCGGCACATAAATTAATCCTTGGAACTCCCTGGTATGGCCTGAATTTTGAAGTTTATGAGCCATCTTTTAAGGCAGAAACTGTCTCCTGGTATTATTTGGGCCGACAAGGAATTATACAAACATACAATAATGTAAAAGAGCATGTGCATCCCAATCGTTCAGATGCAACTGCCTATAAAACTGGTTGGGATGATGTAGGACAAGTAGGTTGGAAGGCCTATTATATGCCTGCTACCGACACTTGGAGGATGGTGTATATGGATGATCCGCGTTCACTGGGTGCAAAATATGATTTAGCAAAAGAAAAAGGATTGCTTGGTGTAGGCATCTGGGCAATCGGATTTGAAGGAAATAGTACCGAAATGTGGGATATAATCCGCCAAAAATTTGGTACTAAAATTGCCGATATTAGAATTTCAGAAAAACCAATCTATGAACTTCTCTAACTTCAAGATAAGTATAGCTTTCGATAAAGAAAGTTTTACAAAAGTAAATTTTAGACCTTTTATTGCTGGTATGATTGCTGTCGTAGTTTTTAAAATATTTTCTATAATGGGTGT
>CAZMJG010000077.1:0-4777 GCA_964566675.1 uncultured Gammaproteobacteria bacterium | reverse complement strand
TAAGTTTATAATTACAACTATGGAACTAGAACCTAATTACGCTCCTGAAAATGACGGTAGAGGACAAGTACAACAGCCACAACAGCCACCAGAGGAGTCTACTCCCATTAATTTCCCAGAACCGCAAGAAAGGCAAGCCTATGGGTTTGAAGAGGAAATGGCAGTAGAAGTTGCCAGTGGCCCCACACCCGAGGATATTGCTGCTATGCAACATGAGACCGCTACTTTAGCTGGCCGTTTCAAAGAAGCATATATGAAAGAACGGCTCTCCTTTAGGCAACAACCGTTTCTGGGCCATGATAATGCAGCAGAACTAGAAGAAACAGGCATATCTCCTCAAGAGTTATTATATGGAGAATCAATGTCTGCGATAGGAAAATTGAGTAAAGATTTGACGACTGATCAAGATATGAGTAGATTTGTACCAGATAAGCCCGCTACTTATCTATTTAGAGAAGTAGCTCTTCAAACAGGGAGAGAACATCCTCAGTTGGCAGCCTCGGCAGATTTTATGGTAATTCAAGATAAACAGACAGGGATGTATGCTGCTTTTGACATAACCGATGAAGTATATAATCCAGAAGTAGCCACCGCGGGAGTTGCCTGCCATTTTGGAAGTACGAGAAAAAAGGCATTGGAACAAGCTAGAACATATTTAGAACAACAATTGAAAGTTAAAGCCTATGATTCCAAACCGATACGGCAACTAGCAAATGGGTTCAGCAATCTACGTGATAAAGGATTGCTTCCCCAATATGTTCTTAATCTAATGAGGTTTAATGATGTAGATGCTATGTATGCGGCTTTAAGCTCACCGCACGCCAGTGAGCTAGCCCAAATACTGCCAAAATTAGCGAATCAAGGTATAGGCATAACTTCTGAGGAATTAAGTAGGCAAATTGAAATGGGGGATTTGAATGTCGTAGATGCGTTATTGGTTTTAGCTCAGGAAAAATTAGGAGCAGATAAACGTGATTAATGTAAATAATATATGGAACTAGCATCTATTCCTAACCAAAATGCAGTACAGGCACAGCCAGACGATAGAGAGCTAGGTACAATATTGCCTATTCGTGATTCTAAAGAAATTTTAGCTTATCCTTTAGATCATCCCGAAGGACCTGACGCTGAATCGATTGGTGAAACAGATGAGGTAGTTGTCGCGACAGAATTGCCTTGGGATTACTATACGGCCAAACGTCAGCAAGTTGAAGAAAGGCTCCATGCTCAAGCACCTTTGCCTGAGCATGCCCGAATCGTTCGTGAGCGCGGCTTGCCATTGGCGGAGCTTACCGGAGAGCCTCAACTTTTTATAAGCAAATACACTGAGATATCGAGTGAGTTTTTCCCTCCTGAATATATAAATCAAGTAAATGCAGACGGCGCTCAGGCTTACACATATTTTTATAATAGTGTCCCATTTGACTTAGAAACCATCTTACACGAGGGACCTAAGTATCCTTTTAATGAAATAGTACAGCGACAACGCACTGTCCGTTGGCCGAGTAATGAAGTCATTCGCGGTGATTATAATGAAGCACGTAATAAATATCCTTATGACTACTATAAAAATCTATATCCTCTATTAAAATACCCTGCTGTCACCGGTGTTGGTGAACCTGCAAATAATGCGTATATTATTTTGCGTTTATGTACAGATCTGGCCACGCAAGTACCTGATTATGAATCTCTTGCGCGTCTTACGCAAGGGAATGCTATCCAACTAGAATCTACATTGTTACGCCAAGGTGCCATACGTCTTTCACGAGAAAAGACTATGCAGTATTTGGTAGATGAGGGTCATGTAGATCCGACACAGAAAAATGAGTTATATAGTCGGATGACGAAATGGCTTGTAGATGCAAGAGCCCGGGAATATATTGCAAATCCTAAGGAACTTCATTTCCCATATCCTTCCGAATTCAATGTGGCCGAATCTATATTGCCCGCTTCAGATCATCAAGAGAGAGATCGGGACGCAGAAGTATCCGATATTGATTTTTTACCATATATTTTATTAAGTCATGCGAGGTTTATGGAGAAACTCCCGGGTATTGTGCCCAGTGGCAAGGAATTTAAGCTTGATAGTATTGCTCAAAATATTTTGCATTCTCTAAACAATATTCAAGATACCATGCAGCTATTTCTCGGATATAAATCGATCAATCATGTAGGACAGATGCAAACAGTACGTAATCCACAAGTAGATCCGGCAAGAGAGAGACATATTGCGGCGCTTGCCCCGGGATTAAATTTTTTGACAGCTTTTCTCAATGATCAGTATGAGTACTTTCAAAGAAATTACCATGTGATAAATAGGAAAATGTCTCCGAACAAAACTAAAAAATCCGCTCCAAGACTGGAAGATCACAAAAGTGAGTTGTCTCACTTGGGCATTTCATTATTTTAAACACAGTATTTAAACATGCTAATTGAAGAGTCTCCTATACATCACAGTTCAGAGCCAATAATTGGGACTGATGAAGATATGTGTACCATTTTGCCCAGTCGGGAAGCTCCGGAAACTGAGGCTTATCTCGCTCCTCTTATAGAGGAAGAGATAGCAGTGACGGAAGCTTATAAGGAGTCAGAAGCAAGTGAAAACGTTGCCCCCCTTACGCTTGATGAATCTGCTGCTTTAGCCACTGCAATAAGAAGTGTAGTAAAACCCTTCGAGAGTCTATCGCGTATGGGTAATAATTATTGGCGAGATTTTGATAAAGAACCGCTGTTGCCGATACTTGCTCAAAAGGATCTGAATGTTGAGCCCGAGCCCGAATCCATCAGAAAAGGCGATTTGATACTATATCATTGGGATCAATGGCAGCTAGCTATGGCAACTGGTGAGCATGTTGGATGTAAACCATTATTTTATACGGGAGGAGAGGATGCTCGTATTCCAATCTTTAGTGATTTAGATTTTCGTCTAGCCGAAAATGTCCATGTGGAAGAGAAGCCATTACAAGTAGAGCCTTTACCTGCAAAAAGAGTCAATACTGGACAATATTTGAGACACGCAACAAGTGGTAGTGAGGAGCGTACCTTACGTATTCAAGATGCAAATAAAAATGATAGAACTTATAACCTAGTTGATGCAAAAACTTATGATGATATTGAATTTGTAGATGAAGAAGCAACCTTGGCTTCGGATTATCTGTTGAGAGGAAGTAATGGTATTCCTATCATTGTCTCTGATCATCATCAGAAACTGGCCGGTCATATAGGTCAGCTTATTAGTTTAGATATACTACGGAATGAAAAGCCGTGGATCGACTGGATAGATGAACATCCAGATGACAATATGGATAGAAATGGTATACGTACCTTTTCACACCTTCATACCATGGCGGATATTGCGCAAGCATGCCGTACTATCGATTGTGGCCAGGCTGCATCACTACTCTATATGAGTAATATGGCAAATATTAGAAACTTTAATCATCTTTCTGTGATATCTATGCCTAACTGGGGATCAAAAATAAACCCTTTTAACTATGAAAAACCATTTCACCGCATAGATGACAGTCCTCATGTCTTGTCCTTTGATCTCGATCAATTGAGTTACTTTTGTTCTATCAAGGGAAGTAGTGGAAATTACGGACTAGAAGACGAAACGACACAGAGTTATTTTAAATGGCTTCGTGAATCCGGGATGTCTGCGCAAAACTATGATGCTATATTTTTATATACATCGCCGGGTTATTGTGCTCCCGGTTTTGCTCAGGATGCAGTGAAAAAAATGCTAACTTTATTTTAAATGGTGGCTGGTGTGAAAATATAATTTTCATCAATAATATGGAATTTGAGATATATCATAATAAACCTTCGGAAAATCAGGATGCGGTAGATCAGGATACTATAGATCGGGAAGCGGGAGGGGTACCAATATCAGAATATGAACCACAGCAGCTCTCAGCATATTCTGATACCATGTCAGATGAAATGGCGGGGAGGACTCAGTCTGGCGATGAAACACAACGTCAATCATACGATTATGGATTGGGGCAGAGATTATTGGATTTGCTGCAAGGATCTGATCACGCGGTTGTCAACTATGGGGATATTGCAAATCACTTATGGGGTGTCGATATAGCTACTTTATCCGCAGAAGAAACTGCTTTCTATAAACAAAAAATCCATGTGCTTAAAGATAGACTCCCATCGATGGAGGGAAGAATACGAGCTGTGACAGATCATGGTTACGTCTATGAATCTTCCGATGCCTCTCGTGGCGTATTAGATTTGTCAGAACGTCAGATAGATCTCACAACAGGACAGGTGTATGGTCAAGGAGGAGAACAGCTAGCTTCTTTATCGCCAGATGATTTAGCATTGTTGACATATATGCAAGATAATAGTGGGAAGGATCTATCTTATGAAGAAATGATTCAACGTATGTATGGAGTGAATCTAGATACTGTTTCAGGACAGGAACAACATAAAATGAAGGCACGCCTTCGCAAAAGAATAGGAGTTCTGAGAAGTAAAATAGAAGATAACATTCAAAACCCAAAATATATTCGAGGGTCGGCTGTACCAAACAAAAGTTATATATTTTCTGTTTAATTCTTTTACACCTTCTCTGTCACCTTATATGTCAGTTTTTTCCCGATAAGAAGTCTTGTATGGGCATCTAGTGCCGGTAGCGCAGACAGTACAAACGATACTACAGGCAGCAAATACCACTGCACGAGGAGAAATGGCATGTTGATGAGTTTGGTCTCTACTTTCAGTTTTTTACGCAGTTTGATATCGAGATAGATATATAAAATGAGCA
>CAZMJG010000076.1:0-5213 GCA_964566675.1 uncultured Gammaproteobacteria bacterium | reverse complement strand
TTCATTTTTTTTGCCATCTCCAAACACTATAAAATCATCTAGTACGATTTCGGTAATATGACGAGGCTGACCATTTTTATCCGTATAATCTCGATAGGTAATACGACCCTCTAAATAGACTTTTCTTCCTTTGGTCAGTAATTTGCTACATAGTTCAGCAAGTTTTTGCCAAGCGACAATGCGATGGTATTGAGCTTCCTCTTTTGTTTGGCCATCGGTAGTAGTCCAGGCTCGATTGGTTGCTATACCAAACGTACAAACAGCAGTACCTGCAGGAGTGTATTTTAATTCGGGATCACGAGTAAGATTTCCAAGAAGCACTACTTTATTGATTGATCTGCTTGACATAGTCTAAATACACGGAAAATAGTAATTATTGCTCTTTACTGAGTAATAAATATCGAATCAGAAGATTTTCGTAATTAAGTTTAGTTTTAAATTTATCTACGTTTGTCTGATCAAGCTCAATTTCCCACGTATAATATTCGGCAGCTGTTTTTTTATCAATTGGATAGGTAAAAAGTCTTTTACCCCATGGTTTTTCCTGATTCTTTTTACCAGAAAACGAAATAAGTATATCTTCAAGTTTTTTTAATGCTTCTGCATCATCAACGAGAAAAGTAAATTCATAGTGTGACATAGGTCTTCAAATATCGTACGATTTTAGTATGCTTAATATACGGTAATTTGTAAAATCATATAATAGTTGGAAAACGTTGAAAAATCAAGCCGTAAATGTAAATGCCGTAGTTACATGGTAAATTGTAATATGAAAATTGCCAGTTGTCTGATGAAGATCCTTACATGAAAAAAAGTCATTTGGTCCATTACTTGGTAATGTGTTGCCTTTTTATAATCTTGGTATATACACGATTTGTAGGACTCGATTGGGGTTTGCCTTATCCTATGCATCCGGATGAACGAAATATTGCAGTAGCAATACTTGAACTCAACTGTAGCGATATCACAAGCCCCAGTTGTCTCCATCCGCATTTTTTTGCGTATGGTCAGCTTTCTATCTATTTAGGAAGCATTCTGGCTCATATCATGGGTTTTATCCGTAGTTTTTCATGGCAAATTACCTTTGAGGATGCTACTCTTGCCCTGCGCATACTCTCTGCCGCGGCTTCGGTTGTGGCTGCTTTTGTACTCGTCAGAACGATGCAGGCCATTTTTGAAAAGATCGATGCTTATATTTACTACCTCATGTTTCTTATCGTGATATTTATACCAGGGTTTATACAATTTGCACATTTTGGTACTACAGAATCGCTTTTAATGATGTTTTACGCGCTACTTTTATACTATGCAGTGAAGTTTATAATGTATCGAATAAGTCTGCGTACATTTGTTTCTATGAGTGGCATGCTGCTGGGAATGGCTCTTGGTACTAAAGTATCGGCTATTATATTTGTAGCTATACCGTCGACTGCTCTTGTTTTTAAAGTTTTTGAGGGCATGCAGCTACGACCTTTTATAAAATTGGTTTTTGGCGCACTCCAGATGGTGGCAATCGCCATCGTTTTTTTTATAATCACTTCTCCCTACAATCTCATTGCCTGGACGGATTTTATGGGATCGATGAATTATGAATCTTCAGTAGGACTAGGTACCTATAGGGCATTTTATACACGCCAATTTGAATACACAGTACCGTTTATTTTTCAGTTAGTCAAAATCTTGCCGTATACACTTGGTGGACCGTTATTTTTGATTGCAGTTCTGGCCTTTATATTTTTACCTTTTACCAAGGTATTTAATTTTCTACGTTTACAGATCATCATATTTTTAATTCCGACAATGATCATTTATGCCAAATGGGCACGTTTTTTGTCGCCTGTATTCCCCGCTATCACCTTGTTGGGAATATTATACTTAGTGCAACTTCTGTCAGACCGTTTTGATCGTGCTGCGCGCTCTATGATTGCTATACTGGCCTGTATCATTGTAGGTGCGATCGTCATACCAGGCATCGCTTATCTTTCTATTTATACTTCTCCTGATGTCCGTTTTGTAGCTTCACAGTGGATTTATAAGAATATTCCCGTTAATTCGTATATTTTATCTGAAACTGCAAATGTGGTAGACACACCAATTCCAAGCGATATAGTAAGCAAACAGGAGTATGAAGGTAAATATTACAATTATATTTCTTTTAATCATTATGATCTCGATCAGGAGGCTCCCTTACAAACGAGTTTCGTAAATCATTTGAGGGAAGCACAGTATATATTTGTGCCTTCTCGACGTGTCTTTTATAACCATACCTGCTTTAGAAATGTGAATGGAAATATCAAAAAAATAAGCGTCCTGACAGGCTACGAAAGTGATGTCTGCCGCTCATATGAAGCTCGTTATCCTACGCTAAATACATACTATACCGATCTTTTCTCAGGCAAATCTGGGTATACTCAAGTAGCTGAATTTACCTCGTATCCACGTATTGAAATAGGGGGCATTAAACTCATCGAATTCCCCGATGAGTCGGCGGAAGAGACATGGACTGTATTTGATCACCCGGTGCTACGTATCTACAAAAAATCCTCATAATATTCATATCACTTGACTCACGATTGTTATAGGTTATAATCGCCATATGGAAAGAAATTATTTTATTAGAGAATATAAAAACTTGAATGCTGTAGATTTACGTTTTGGAAATTTTCAAGTCAGTCCAACATATATAATGAAAGGAAATGAAAATCCTCGTGGAATAAGTTATCGAACCATTATAGATACATCAAAAAAAGAAGCAGTTTGTAAATCTGATTTTTTGTTTGCCATGTGTGGTACTGCTACTCAACATCCTCGATATGTCGTTGTTGAGAATTCGTTTTATAATCCTGGCCCTGAGGAGCTATTCACTGCAAGAGAACCAAAAATGGAAGAACTAGGATTGAGGGATAAATGTGAACTTCTTACGATAACAGATATTGTTGCATTGTTACATCAACTGAATTTTGAGGGTGATAGTTTAAACGCGATAGTGTCACAAATTTCACCCTATATCTCCTTTAGTTTACAGCCTGTGTATATTGCTAATATGCAATTAGGCATAATACGAAGATACGATTCTCCCCAACCCAGCAATGTAAACTATGAAGCCATTTTTGTTTAATCAAAATACTTCGGGACAAGCAAGTTTGGGATGATATGAGTCAGTAGTTGTATTGAATGAATACATGCTTGCAATGTTTCTAAATACTTCTTTATTTTTTTTATATATTTTGTCATAATAAATACATATGAAAAATATAATTGCGATACTTTTAACCCTGCTCATCGCGGTCGGCATAATGTCCGCGCTCAATTTACACATCCCAATCTCGGTCACAACCACCAACAGATCTTCTGAAATGTCTGTGATAGGAGAAGGAAAAGTAGAAGTAGTGCCAGATATGGCATATGTAGATGTCGGAATCACTGTAAGTCGGGCCAAGACTGTAGAAGCCGCTCAACTTGAAATAGGTACTAAAAACAATGCCATCATTGCTGCCATGAGCAAAATGGGAATACCGAAAAAAAATATTAAAACATCAAACTACTCTATCTACCCCGCCTATGACTATGATTCTGGAAAGGAAACCATGGCTGGATACAGCGGCAATATCACCATCACTATCAAGACTCAGAAAGCTGAGCAAGTATCTGATGTGATAGCGCAAGCAACAGCTGCTGGAGCCAACCAAGTACAAGGTACACGATTTGAAGTCGAAAATCCCGCCAAATATCGTGTAGAAGCACGGGAAAAAGCTATAGCAAACGCCAAAGAACAAGCACAAAAACTAGCCAAAGATCTCGATATAAAACTTGGCAAAGTAGTAAATGTAGTTGAGTACTCCCCGAGCTCCACTGTTGTCCCGATGTATGCAATGGAAAAATCGGCACTGCCAATGGGTGGTGGCGGCAATGGTACATCTGTTGAAGCAGGTACTCAAACTATCACCACAGTCGTCACACTGTATTACGAAAAGAAATAAAAACTCAACGAGTGAACCGTTTTTTTACGATATCTTCAAGAGGCTCATTTTCTATAGTGAGATCGCTATAGTAAGTCTTTTCTAAAATGCTGGGAAGCCACTTTGCAATAGAGGTTTTTTTCATGGAAAGTTTGAGGATGGGATACTGATAGTCGACTGTCACCTCTTTGGGTAATGAAAGTGTCTCTAGGCGTATATCTTTTTCTAAAGTAATGACAATCTTTTTAGTTTGAGAATAGGTGTCAACGAGTTTTTGGAGACCCCCATCGTATACTATCTCCCCCTGATCTATCATAATAATTCGCTTGGCCAAGCGTTGTACATCTTGCATATAGTGAGATGTAAGAATGATAGTTGCCTGTGTCTCGGTCTGATATTCCCTCAAAAAGGACACAATGGTCTCTTGTGCGAAAATATCTAGCCCGATGGTGGGTTCATCCAGAAACAGAATCTGAGGGTTATGCAGTAGAGCTGCAATAAGCTCCATCCGCATCCGCTGACCAAGTGAAAGTGTCTTGACAGGGCGACTTAGAATGTCTGATACTTTCAGAAGTTCGACCAGACGGCCAAGATTTTTTTTGTAGAGGCTATCTGAAACTTCATATATTTCTTTGTTGAGTAAAAATGAATCAGTAGCGGGTAATTCCCATAGGAGCTGATTTTTTTGACCCATGAGAAAAGCAATTTGTTTCAGATAGTCTTTCTTTTTCTCAAAGGGAGTATAGCTACTTATTTCGACCGTTCCAGAGGTGGGATATAAAATACCGGAGAGAATTTTCATGGTGGTGGTCTTCCCTGCTCCATTGGGGCCTATGAAACCGACAAATTCTCCTTTTTCTACATGAAAAGAAATGTTGCGAATGGCAGTGCTTGTTTTGTATGTGCGATCGAAGATATCTTTGAGGATATTGCCTGTTTTCAGGTGAGATTTGTATGTTTTGGTGAGATTGTGGACGTTGATCATGCTTTCATATTATAGCGAACGGGACAACTATCTTTGCTCGTATTTACCCTCCCCAGCTTTGGTATCTCCTCAGAGCATATTGCCAAAAAAGTAATGAACCGCCGAGTATTGCCGCTGCCGTGATAAAACTAATAAGATATATCTGTGTGGTGAGTGAACCCAACAGTCCTTTGACGGGTATGGTGAGCATGATGCCAATGGGGATAATGAATGTAAAAATGAACTGAATTGGTTGTTTATAAATATCTACTGGAAATGAACCCATTTTG
>CAZMJG010000075.1:0-5301 GCA_964566675.1 uncultured Gammaproteobacteria bacterium | reverse complement strand
AACTGCCACCATTTGCATTTGAAGAAGAAGTACTCGAGCTTGAAGAATTTAATGGTATTCCAAACAATACGTACAAAGAGAAATGATTAAGTGTACATGTAAATGAATTGGTCCCCATTTCATGGGAACATGTTACTTGTTGCCAGTTACCATCAACTAGTGTGTATACGTTTAGTGTATCTTCTCGATAATTTGATTCTAAATCATTGCCGTAAATAATTTAGAAAGTAATCGGTTGATTGAATGAGGTAAGCTGAGTATTATCGCTTTTTACGGCAATGAGATCATAGACATTATTGCCAGCGACTGTCTTTTCGGTTGGTGCAGGAGGTAGATTATTATTTTCAATTTTATTCAACTGGAAAGAAGCAGAATCATCGGCAAAGTTGGTAGGTATAGTAATTGAAGCACGTGATGTATCATTGGTAAGTTCCACCGTGCCTCCAGTAGTCTCATCTATATTGGATTCGGAACCTCGCTCAATTACCGAAGCAACGCAGCCTGTGGTTGTGAACGTCATCTGCGAGGACACTGTTTCGGTTCCCGCATTATTTTTTGATTTAACACGATAAAAATATCGGGCACACTGTTTCAAATCAAGTATTGTAACACTATGACTCGTGACGCGCGGAGAAGTATCTGTTTCTGCAGTTGTAAAGCCATAACTAGGCACCAGTCCATACTCAATAAGTGAGGATGTTTGTTCATCTGTTGTCCACGTCACCGTTGCAGAATTGGTGGTAGTATTTGAAGATATACTAGATAATCCAGGTGTATTTGTATTTATAATAAAGGCAACACTACCACTATTAGCTGTGGCATAACTTGATTCAGCATTACTATTATCAATAGCTTTTACTCGCCAGTAATAATTGCTGTTACTCAGCGTTTGAGATGCAGAGCCCACTGCATAAGTCCCCCCTGAAGTATTTTGACCGACCGTAAAAGATCGAGCCCCTTGTGAAGCCAGTACTGAGGTGTAGTCTATGAGGGGTGTTGAAAAATCAGACGTGTCATCTACTTGAATTCTATATTTTACGGTATCTGATCCATCTGGGTCACTTAAAGAGAAGGATAGAAGTGGCTGAGTTGTATTACTTGCGCTTCCGTTTACTTGTGCGGTAGGGCCAAGAGTACTAGGAGTATTAGGATTGGCGTTGGATGGCGTGGGTGTAGGTGTCGCAGTGGGTGTTGCGCTAATTTCTTCTTCAATATCCGCAATAACTTCGGCAAAATCACGATTATCTAGACTAGTATAGTAAACAAAGGTTGAGGTAGTGCCTACATTGAGTGTCCCTACATCTACGGTGATAGATATTGCGCCATCTCTGTTTTCTGCAGAACCTTGAGATGGAACAGAATCATAGACAGCAGCAGTATATACATTGCCCGGGGTTAAGCTGGAATGATAACCAACTCGTGCACGGGAATCATTGCTATAAAAGAGAATCGGGGAGCGAGTGCCACCGCTTGCGCCGCCCGTCCCAGTATATACAGGGTCAGCATCAGTATTAGAAGTATCAGCTTGAACAACAGCCTTACCGTCGCCATTCGCAAAAGTATATAAGATAGCATTGCGAGTTGTATAACTACCATTTTTATCTACCGTATTATCGGGATCAAACGATCTCATGTATCGTACATTATCAAGAGTGTTTGATCCACTGATATTTTCTAGAGTTACTACATTTTTAAAAAATTTATCTCCTTTATTAAATGAGATTACTTGTGTAATCTGCAAATTCGATCCATATGATCCTACACTTGTGGCTTGCAATAAGTCGCCACTGGACTGATCAGTTACTGTGTTATTTGTAATCTGTGTAGCGCTATTTCTTCGAGCATTGGCAGCTGTTGTAGCAGAACCACCAATTTTGTATCCAATTGACCATCTTTCTTCCTGTGTTCCAGGCATAAAAAAGTCCATCCGCCAATCAGTGCCATTATTAAAACCGTCTAAGTCACTACTCATACCTATTTGATTTCGTGCTGCCGTGCCATAGAATCCAGCAGGTTTGTTTTGATCAGTACCAAAAGATCCATATTTACTAATGCCAAGTTCAATGTAATCACCACCGAGAAATACATCTCCTGATACTGTTGAAGAATGTGCGCCCGGCAGAGCTGCATTTACATATGCGGCAAAGGAATAAAAAAAGATAATTAGAAGAAAAAGAATACTACTTATATACTTGAAGAACCGATTCCACATATTAACACTGTATCAAATATTACATTAAGATGAAATATTTGTAAGTGGTAATTGCTCCCGGTAAACTACGTAATTATATACGTAATACGTAAAACTATTTTTGTATTTTCTTACTGGTTTCTAACAGAGGATCAAGGCAATGATGCTTATTTCTGATAAAATAGATTGATATAATGCATGAAAAAAATCATTTCGTATCTAAATCCAATTGAGAGATTAGGGAATAGAAATTATTCCTATTTTTTCCCTTTTATTGTAACGTCACTTTGTGCCGTGATTGTGGAGGTTTTCGTTTATAAGGTACTGCACAATCCAGCTGCGGTGGGTTTATTTGCGATTTTTGTCTTTATAGCGCTGATTATCTATTTTGCTTTTCGCGATGGAACTCGAGGCGGATTTATTGCTGCGACAATCACTATTGGATATTACTTCTATATTATTTATTCGCGACACTATTCGGGAGATCAATTAGAGTCCGCTATAGAGACAACGTTTGTCTTAGGCTTTTTGTATTTTTTGTTAGCAGGTATTGTAGGCTGGCTTAAAGAAACAATAGATACTCTTATTGAACGGGAGGCGGATGAAAAGCGTCGCTTACAAACAATCATTCAACAGTTGCCTGTAGGCGTTATTATAACTGATGCTAAAGGAGTAGTCGTTCAAGCAAATAAACAAATAGAAAAAATTATCGGCAAAAAATTCCCACTCGGTTTTAAAGCGGGTGAAGATCAAATAGTGCCGTCATCATTTGCAGATGGTCGACCTGTGGCACCATCTGAGAGTGTGTTGGCGCAAACTTTGAAGACTGGGAAGCCTGTTGTTGGAAAAGAATTTATTATAGAAAGAGAAAAAGGAGTGCATAGATACCTTCAAGTAAATGCGGCACCCGTACATAACAAGGCTAACAATACCATTGCAGCGGCGTCAATTATCGTAGATGTAACAGACCAGAAGGAGCTAGAAAAACGTAAAGATGATTTTGTGAATATGGCTTCACATGAACTTAAAACTCCAATCACTAGTATGAAGCTGTATGTAGATGTACTCATGTCAAGAATCAAAATTTATCATGATGAAAAAGCAGAAAAAACGTTGCTGAATATAAAAACACAGACAAAAAGATTACAGAAACTCGTGGAAGATCTTTTAGATGTCTCACGCCTACAGACCGGAAAGTTGAGCTTTAACAAAGAAAATTTCAGAATAGATAGTCTTATAGAAGAAACAATTGAGGTTTTGCAAGCTACAGCCAAAAAACAAAAAATTATTTTTAATAAGCGAGAAGCGCTCAGTGTATGTGCTGATAAATTTCGTATGTATCAAGTCCTTACAAATTTGATTACCAATGCCATAAAATATTCAGCAGGAAAAGAATCGATAGAAGTATCTGTGCAGAAAGATAAGAACGATATCATTGTTGGTGTGCAAGATTTTGGTATTGGTATTGCCAAGAGCCAACAAGATAAAATCTTTGAAAGATTGTATCAAGTAACAGACGATACTGAAAAAACTTTTCCTGGTTTTGGAATGGGATTATATATCTCTAAAGAAATAGTGCTCCGACATCAAGGACAAATATGGGTTGAAAGTGAAAAAGGTAAAGGATCAACATTTTATTTTAGTCTGCCAATAATACAAAATAAATAATATGACAAAAAAGATATTGATCGTTGATGATGATGAAAGTATTTTAGATGCTGTTTGTTTAGTCTTAGAAGATGAAGGATATATGGTGGAAACGACCTTGAAAGGTGATGAAATCTTTGAAAAAGTCACTTCATTTAAACCCGATCTGATCCTTTTAGATGTCCTTATATCGGGGAAAGATGGGCGAGATATTTGTCGGATTTTAAAAAAGACTGAAGATATCAAAGGTATTCCTATCATTATGATTTCGGCACATCCAAGCGCAAAAGATGGTGCTACTGCATGCGGGGCAGAAGCATTTTTAGCAAAGCCATTTGACACACAGGATCTTATCGATATAGTCGCAAAATATCTCAGGTAAATTATGGTGAAATAAGTTGGGGATTGATACGAATTATCCTATCATCTGTGCCTGCGGGTACACCCCGACCATCGCGGTTACTCGTAGTTATATAAAGCATATTATCGGGACCTTTTTTTACTTCGCGAATTCTTCCATACTCTCCATTTAAAACTTGATGTAACTTATCAGCATTCCCATCTTTTAAATCTACTGTGTATATGCTTTTTCCACGTAATCCGCCGAAGTAAAGGATATTCTCATGATAAGCTATGCCAGCAGGCGCCCATGTGGAATTTCCGGAATTTGTTTGAGCCGTTTTCATACCTTGTCGAGTTTCATTTCCCTGTATTTCCGGCCAGCCATAATTGCCCCCGCTTACAATACTATTGAGTTCATCAAGTCCTGATTGAATACCCGATCGGCCATGCTCTGTCGCCCAAAGACGGCCTTCATTATCCCAAGTTATTCCTTGTGGATTTCGATGACCATAAGAATAAACACGATTATTAAAAGGATTTCCCGGAGCTGGTTTACCCTTATCAGTCACCCGTAAGATTTTACCTGCCAGCGAATTTTTATCTTGAGCAAGAGAAGGTTCTTGCGCATCCCCGGTCGTGATATACAGATAGTTATCGGGGCCAAACGCAATCCGACCACCATTGTGGTTTGAGGCTCCAGGGATTGCATCAATGATGATTTCTTCGTTATTTAATATACCGTCCTTATATGTCATCCGGACAACTCGATTCAGAGTATTGTCACCATTTGCACTATAGGTATAGTACAAATACACATAATGATTGTTGTCAAAATCTGGATGCAGCGCAATCCCAAGAAGTCCACCTTCACCAATCTCGTAAACATTTGAAAGGGTGGCTACTGGCTGAGGAACGAGGGTATTCTCACGAATAAGCCTTACTCGTCCTGGTCTTTCAGTGACCAGCAGATTTTTATTTGGAAGAAAAACAATAGACCAAGGAGTATCTAATCCTTCGGCTATAACTATCGTTTTGGGGATATCAGTAGCAGACTCAGCTTTAGAAGTCGGAGCTGAAGATCCAGCGGGTAGAGGTTGCGTTGTCTCTTGACCAAAAACCAG
>CAZMJG010000074.1:0-5367 GCA_964566675.1 uncultured Gammaproteobacteria bacterium | reverse complement strand
ATGCTGGACATCCTTTAGGAAGCTCTCCTGCGGGCTCACAAGCTCGATACTACAAATTTGATGAAGGATATGGCACCAGCGCCAATGATTCTTCTATAAACCTCAGTGCCGGAACATTGGCCAGCGGCACAGCTGCTCCTACCTGGACCAATGCTGGTAAATTTGGTAAGGCTCTCAGTTTTGATGGCACGCTGGATAATGTATCGATATCGGCTGTCACACTCGATGAAACATTTACTATTAGCCATTGGATCAAAACCACATCTTCAGCTTCTCAAATGTATACGATAGGAAATGCTTCATCAGGAGATGGCTATCGCTTTGGATTACATGGTGGGAAAATTGGCTTTTTAGTAGGTGATTCCGGTGGGAATACGGAGTCCACCTGTGGAACCATTACCATAAATGATAACCAATGGCATTATATTGCAGGAGTCTATGATAACACTCAAACAAAATTCACCTGTTATATCGATGGCAAACTAGCAGGCACCGTGACTACAACCGATTTTGCAGATATGCAAAGTACTGCTACACCGGGGATAGGAAATCCACCATGTTGTACCGATTTTGTAGGATCTCTTGATGAGCTGAAAGTATATACCGCAGCATTAACTCCAGAGCAAATATACGTAGATTACAACCAAGGCAAAGCAGTGGTATTTGGCTCTACCTCAACTACTTCAGATGGTACGACATCAGATAATTCAGCCTCGCGAGAATACTGTATACCGGGAGATACTACAACATGTAGTGATCCTATTTTACATTTCTCTTTTGATCAAAATTCAGGCACTTCAACAGTCAATGACATGTCAACATCTGGTAAGAATGCCACTATGAACGGCAGTATGACTGAAACTGATTGGATTCCTGGTAAAATGGGTAGCGCTCTTGATTTTGATGGAACAAATGACTATCTTAGTATTGCAAGTGGTGTTAGTTTAGCAAACTCCAATTTCTCATTTGGTTTGTGGACAAAACGCAGGACTGCCAGTGCTGATGATATTGATATCTTCAGTCAGGGTAATACGACAACTGATTTAGGTCTGCATGTCGGCTATCGGGCAAGTAATAATCTATTTATTTTCGGTTTCCGAAATGATGATTTAGCTACCTCGGCAACATATACCGATACAAATTGGCATTATTGGGCAGGTACTTACAATGCATCCACTAATGATCGACGACTATATTTGGATGGCGTCTTGGTCGCCAATGATACTGCAACTGGAGATTATGCGGGAAGCGGTGCATTTGAAATTGGACGAAGAAATTTTGGTTCTGGTAGTCCTTTTTATTATGATGGACTCATAGATGATTTAAAATTATTTACTTACACAAGAACACCTGCTCAGATTGCTTGGGAATATAATAAAGGTGCTCCCCTTGTACATTACAAACTCGACGAATGTCAAGGAACCACCGCCTATAATTCAGCTCTCAATGCCAATGGAGTTGCTCTGGGATATAATGGCACTATAACAATCGGGGGAAGTGGCACAAATACATCTGCCGGGACATGCGTAGGTACTTCTTCTCATGCATGGAAAAATGGTGCTACAGGCAAAGTCAATTCGGCTTTATACTTTGACGGTGTAGACGATTATTTGACTGCAGGAACCTTTCCTGCTTTAAATGGAGCAAGCCAACTCAGTGTCGCCGGATGGTTAAAACGAGGAGCTGTTGGGACTACCATGTCAATTAGTAAAGAAAAAACAGATGGAACAGATATTATTTTTATAGAACCATATAGTGATGGCAAAGTATACTTTGGTTTTGCCAACGGCAGCTATGCAGATGGTGAGATAACATTGGCAGATGCTGAGTGGCATCATTATGTGCTTGTGTTCGATGGCTCACTTGCCGCTGCTTCGCGCGTCAAGGCCTATATTGACGGCAAATACCGTCCGTTTGAAGGAGTGACTGGCACATTCCCTACAACCTCAGCAGCGAATTCCACAACTGCGTTCTATATTGGACGTGAGGGAGATTGGACCTCATATAGTAATGGCTACGCTGATGATGTAAGATTTTATAATTATGCTCTTTCTCCCGCTCAGGTAAAAACAATATATAACAACGGTGCTGTATCGTTTAAGTAAAACAATATTGCAATCTCTATATTTACGAACTATAGTAGGTATATCATATGGCAAGAAGTAAAAACAATCTTGATTCTCATTTTAAAAAACCAGCCATACTCCTCATTATTGGTCTTACAGTTATTGGCATATTTTGGCTTTCTTTTATATCTATTACTACCAAAAATGACACAGCCTCACGGGCCGCAAATTTTGCTTCAGCTAGTTATGTACCAGGACAAATTATTATCAAAGTCAAGAGTGGTTATACCCCAAATCAAAATACTATTCGCTCGCTTACTAGTTTGTCGGATGCGAGCGTAAAACGACTTCATAAAGATATCTATCTTATAAAATCGTCCAAACTGGCAAGCCAATTTAGAAGCCTCAGTAGCACTTCACGCTCAATATCAACCTCTACCTCTCCCGATAAGTATACTGCCGGGACTATCACCAAACTCAAAAGTAATACCAATTTTCTTGTGGCTGAAGCAGACGCAATTGCACGTTATCATGTGGTACCTAATGATGAATATTATATAGCTCAAAAGCCCTATTTTGACAACATGGGCATGGAACAAGCCTGGGATAAAACACAAAACGGCAAAGAAGTAGTAATTGGCGTACTTGATTCTGGTATTACAGCCCCTGGGACAAATACAGTCAATCCTGATCTAGCAAATCGTATGTGGGTAAATATAGCCGAAAAAAATGGAGCTGGAGGTGTAGATGATGATGGCAATGGGTATAAAGACGATATCTACGGCTACTTTGAGGAAGGTTTAAATAGTTCAGATAATTTTATGCATGGAACTCATGTAGCAGGCATTATTGGAGCTGAATTTAATAATGGAAAAGAAATCGCGGGCGTATGTCCACAATGTCGCATTATGTCGCTCAAGTCAGCAGATAGCCAAAATAATGCAAGTTTATCCAACACTATTGCAGCAGCCTCTTATGCCATACTACAGAAAAACCGTGGTGTCAACATTGTGGCTATAAATCATAGCTATGGATTCGCCTACACCTCTCTCAACCGCGATTCACTTGCCCTTATGAAGCAGACATTTACTGATTTAAAAAATGCTGGAATCGTGTCTATCGTATCAGCCGGTAATGAACATCAAGTGACAACACAATATCCAGCCCTTTTCACCAATGAAGATCTTGTTTTCACGGTTGTCGCAGTAACCCGAGATGGGGTCCTTGCGGGGTATTCAAACTACGGAATGAAAGATTATGTAGTAGACTTTGCCGCACCGGGCACAGATAACGGTGCAAGTGGTATTATTTCGCTTAAAAATACAACCGGCAGCATACGACTTGAAGGTACTTCTATGGCCGCGCCACATGTCACCGGCCTCATTGGACTGATGTTTAGCCTCAAACAAGATTTGACTTATGCGCAAATAAAATCAATCCTTTCTTCTACGACAGATAATGTCGATGATAAGCAACTTGCACAATATAAGGGGCAGCTGGGTTTCGGGCGAATTCACGCCGGACGTGCGATTTCAAAACTTATTGCAGATTTTGGCATTACCCAACCGACTGCCACGCCCATTCCCGCAACGGCTACACCTGTCCTCCCGTCACCAACCAAAATCACTACTCCAGGTACAAAACCCACGGCAACACCTACTCCCAAAACCGACTATACCATCACGCTTACTAATCCCAGTTCTGTATTTACATACAATACGACACCTCTTACTCTCCCCGTTGGAGGAAAAATTACGGGAATATCGGCATCTCAAACCGGGTATATTGAGCTACGCATATATAACTCTCCCATTGGGACATCTTCACCTATTGCAACCCAAAAAATTACAAACTTTTCCATTCAAAATGGCGTGTATTCTTTTAGCACCTGGTTTGCCACCAATATTTCAACGTCCGGACAATATATGTTCCAAGTCATCCCTTATAATACAGCGGGAACTCAAATTGCAGTTCCTACTGAAATCAGAATTACATTCCAAAATACCCCTACCAAAACACCCACTCCTACTCCCCGCTCTGGATCTGTCATTACGCCGACAGGAGGAATCTTTTTCTAATCCGTGCATCTTATATACACACTCTTTTAGTTGCATATCTGCTCTAAACATTTTATAGTGAACATATCATATGGTAAGACGTAAGAATAGCCTTGATTCTCATTTTAAAAAGCCAGCCATACTCCTCATTATTGGTCTTGCAGTTATTGGCATATTCTGGCTTTCTTTTATATCTATTACAACAACAAATGACACGGCTTCTCGCGCAGCTGCATCTACCGAGTCCTCATATGCTGCGGGCCGTTTACTATTTGCAGCTAAAAAAGGATATGTACCGTCTCAAAGCACTATACGTTCCATCTCCGGCTATTCCGATGCTACTGTTGAAAAACTATATAATGATTTCTATATTCTGACATCAGATAAACTCTTAAAAGATTTTAAATCTCTGTCAAGCTCAGCACGAAATGCGGCGACTACTGTAAGTCCTGATACCTACACCGCAAGGACTATTTCCAAACTCAAAGCCAATAGCAATATCATGGAAGCAGTTCCTGATAAACAAATAACATTTCTCGTTACTCCCAACGACTCGGATTTTCCAAGGCAATGGGGTTTGAAACAAATTGAAATGGAGGCTGGCTGGGATCAAGGCAACAATAATGAAATAGTTGTTGGCGTACTTGATACAGGAGTGGAATGGACCCATCCAGAGCTTAAAAACATGATGTGGACCAATTTTGCCGAAAAAAATGGTACTAAAGGAGTCGATGATGACAGAAATGGCATCATCGACGATGATCATGGCTTCCCTGCCGGCTCAGGTGGCACATTAGATGGAGACAGTACCAATAACCATGGAACACATGTCGCAGGTATTATTGCAGCCCAGTGGAATAATGCTCAAGGGATAGCTGGAATCTGTCCTAACTGCAAGATTATGGTATTAAAGGCTTTGAATGATGATAGGAAAGGCTGGGAATCAAATGTGATCAAATCTATGGCATATGCTATAAATCAAAAAAGCAAAGGGCTCAATATTGAAGTGATAAATCATAGTTATAAAATTGGCGCTAGTGATTTGCTTATGGAAGAGATGTTTTCTACTGCCGAACGCATGGGTATCATTTCAGTTGCAGCTGCAGGAAACGATAGTGCTTTGATGTCTTTTGTTTACCCGGCCCAGTACACAAAAACAGATATGGTATTCTCTGTTATTGCCACCACATATGATGATAAGAAAGCTAGTTTTTCCAATTATGGAAAAACTGATGATTTTGTAG
>CAZMJG010000073.1:0-5427 GCA_964566675.1 uncultured Gammaproteobacteria bacterium | reverse complement strand
ATTTCTCATACTTAAATACCACAAATACAGACTTGAAAAAGAGATAAATGAAAAAGAAACTAGTGAATAGAGAAGATACTTATAAACTGGAAAATCCGAAAAATACTTCTCCCAAATTTTAAATCTAAGCCCCTGAATTGACACTATAGTTTTATCACGATATTTGGCTTTAGCTGTAACTAAACCATAAAAGTCTTCCGTACCATGGATATGAATTAAGTCCGGAGAAAACTTCTCCAAAATCAATTCAAATTTTTTTCTTTCGAGAGAGAAATTGTCTAAAATAGCAAATTTTCTGCATTTAGCGACAAAATATGTAGTTCGTCCATCGTTATGAATTATATCAACCTTCACCTTAGTTGAAAAATGCACTACTATAAAGTCATCAAAGGTTTCAGATAGAATCTCATCAAAGAGCGCACTAAGCCAATGTCCCCTCTTATTATCTAAAAATTCGTATCTATTTCTTATGTAATTTAAAGGAGCATTTGTAGTCCATAAAATTTTCATATAGAAAAGTACTTTAAAGTAAATAAACCACCCATTGATTAAATAGTGTATAATCCAAAGATTACTTATATACGCTATGCTAAATGCCTAAAAGATTTGAGCTTTTATTATTTATAAAGGTAAGCTGATTGTTACAATTACAAAAACATTCTCACTCAAACCTATTTATTGTTGAGGTAAGCCCTTCCAAACGAAGAAGCTTCTCCATTTTAAAAATCTTTAAATCCGAACTCATCATATCATCGATTAGGCTATCTACCGAACAAGTTGGCTCCCATCCCAATTTTTCTCTTGCTTTCGACGAGTCTCCGATTAATAGATCTACCTCAGTCGGCCTATAATACCGAGGATCAATTTTCAATATGACCTTTCCAATATCAAAATATTTTGCTTCTGCAATCTCCAAATAACTTAGCCTATCCCAGTCGATGGCAGATATAACACCAACCTCATCGACTCCCTTGCCTTTATACTCTAAAGTAATACCTAGCCAGTGAAATGCCTTGTAGAGAAATTCTCGCACTTTTGTCGTTATACCGGTGGCAATAACAAAGTCCTCAGGCTGATTCTGTTGTAGGATTAGATACATAGCCTCTACATAATCTCGTGCGTGCCCCCAGTCTCGCATAGCATCGATATTTCCCATATAGATAACTTCCTGCAAGCCTAACACGATTTTAGCGGCAGCTCGCGTTATTTTGCGTGTTACAAAAGTTTCACCACGTAAAGGTGATTCATGATTGAAAAGGATTCCATTGCATGCAAATAAACCATATGCTTCTCGATAATTTACTGTGATCCAATAAGCGTAGAGCTTTGCAACGGCATACGGAGAGCGTGGATAGAATGGCGTCGTTTCAGATTGGGGAACCTCCTGTACCAAACCGTACAATTCCGATGTAGAGGCCTGATATATACGAGTTTTTCCGGACAAACCTAAAAGCCTTATAGCCTCCAAAAGCCGGAGCGTACCCACTCCATCTGCATTCGCCGTATACTCAGGCTCTTCAAAACTTACCTTTACATGACTCATTGCTGCTAGATTATATATCTCATCAGGCTGTATCTCGTGAATTAATCTTGTTAGATTCATTGAATCTGTCAAATCACCGTGATGTAGAACGAATCGAGCATTTCCTTCATGGGGATCTTGATATAGATGATCAATGCGGTGGGTATTTAATAGAGAAGTCCTGCGTTTTATTCCGTGAACAATATAACCTTTCCGCAACAATAATTCACTCAGATAGGCTCCATCTTGTCCTGTAACCCCAGTAATTAAGGCAACTTTTGACATATTCTAAAAAAGTAAAGGCTATTCAAAAGAGTAACCCGATTAAAAATTAAATATTTACTAGTTCAATGCAGTTACAATGTATAAATTAGCCTTTACAGGTTATCCAAATCCCTATAATCCACTAGCCTCTTTTATATACTTCTCCATAAATAATTGTTTATTATCAGGTTTAGCATATTTACATAAATACTATAAAAGGATCGAAATTAGGAATTGATCACATATCTAATTTCTTCGAAGATTCAGACGTTTTTGTTTACTGCTTGGGATTTTTTTTTAAATTTCGAAAGTACCATCGAACAGCTTCTTTCAATCCTTCGCCCATAGAGTGAGTAGGTTTATAACTCAGAAACTTTTGAGCTTTTTCAATTGAGGCTAACGAATGCGGAATATCTCCCTGTCGATTAGGACCATAAACTATCTTTACTTCCGACACCAAGGGGTCGTATTCTACTAGTATTTCTTTAATATATCCTATTAATTGACTCAAAGTAGTACGTTCTCCTACTGCAGTATTATAAATCGTATTGACTGCATTCAAATTAGTAGTGAGCATCGCTAGTTCATTCATCTGAATCACATTATCGATATATGTAAAATCTCTCGAATAATCACCTGTTCCATTAATGACTGGAGATTCATACCTCATAAACTGCATGACAAATTTTGGAATAACCGCTGCATACGCGCCATTGGGATCCTGTCGACGGCCAAATACATTGAAATAGCGCAAACCGATTGTTTCCATTCCATATGTTTTGGAGAAAATTTCCGCATATAGCTCATTTACATACTTAGTAATAGCGTAGGGAGAAAGCGGTTTCCCTATTTTATCCTCTACTTTAGGGAGGCTTTCTGAATCTCCATAAGTAGAAGAAGAGGCCGCATAGATAAATCTTTTAATACCCTCGTCCCGCGCAGCTACGAGCATATTCAGAAATCCCGATACATTTACATCGTTACTCGTAATAGGATCTTTAATAGAACGAGGTACCGACCCAAGAGCAGCCTGATGCAATACATAGTCTACTCCTTTCACTGATTTTCGGCAATCATCTATATCTCGAATATCTCCCTCTATAAGTACAAAGTGAGGATTTCTCTCATGCTGTTCTATATTACGACGATAACCAGTTGAAAAATTATCCAGAACAGTTACTTTATAGCCCCTATTTAAAAAATACTCCGTCAGGTTGGAGCCAATGAAGCCGGCACCGCCGGTAACGAGAATTTTTTTCATTTTCTTACAATCTTGCGTCTATTAGCTCTTTCGGTAACACCCCTTTTACATCATAAATTACCTTGTTTTCTTTACAAAGGTTGGCTAAATCTAAAGTCTCGAATTCCTTATGAGCCACCGCAAGAATAACCGCGTCGAAACCGGTGACTCCTGGCAACTGATTAATACAGTCCCAACCGTACTCATGTTTTACTTCCGCTGACGATGCCCACGGATCGTATATGGTAATTTGGGCATCATAGCTCATCAAAGCCGATAAGATATCGACTACCTTGGTGTTACGTACATCTGGACAATTCTCCTTAAAAGTGATACCCAATACCAGAATTTTTGCATTTTTAACAGGAATATCTTTCTTAACCATCAGCCGTACTACCTCATGAGCCACATATTCACCCATACCATCGTTCAGCCGACGACCGGCTAAAATAATTTCGGGATGGTAACCCGCTTCCTGTGCTTTTTGAGCTAGATAGTAAGGATCCACTCCTATGCAATGTCCACCCACTAGTCCGGGTTTAAATTTCAAAAAATTCCATTTTGTGCTGGCTGCCTGTAGCACATCGTCGGTATCGATCCCAAGCCTATTAAAAATTTTAGCCAGCTCATTAACAAAAGCGATGTTAATGTCCCGCTGAGCATTTTCAATTACCTTTGCTGCTTCGGCTACCCTTATACTAGTCGCTTTGTGCGTACCAGCGGTGATTACGGAACGATAGAGGCTATCTACCTTTTCTGCAGTTTCCTCATTAGAGCCCGATGTTACTTTCAGTATCTTAGCAACAGTATGCTCTTTATCCCCTGGGTTGATCCGCTCAGGAGAATAACCGGCGAAAAAATCTAAATTATATCTTAACCCTGATACCTTTTCCAGCATCGGCACACATTCCTCCTCTGTAACTCCAGGGTATACAGTGGATTCATATATTACAATATCACCTAACTTTAGCACCTTCGCCACGGTTTCACTGGCTTTGTAAAGAGGAGTAAGATCAGGACGATTATATTTGTCTACCGGTGTGGGGACAGTAACTATATAATAATTGGAACCCGCGATACTCTCGAGATCACTCGCAAAGAAAAGTCCTTCGACTCCAACTTCGTCTACTAATACGGCATTCAATGCCTCATCACTCACTTCCAGGGTCCGGTCATGCCCTTTCTTTAATTCACTAACGCGCGATCGATTAATATCGAACCCGGTAACGGGGTATTTCTTTGCAAATTCTACTGCCAGCGGTAGTCCTACATAACCTAGGCCGATAACTGTAATTCTGGGATTATTCATTTATATAATTTTTGTTAACTTATGTTAGGTTTTCCTTGATACCCTTCTTGCCATAGGCTATCCTCACACCAAAAACACTACTGTCTGCAATGCTTTCATAAAAACCTCTAGCTTGTTGCCGCGTCTCGCCTCTACTTCCCCTTCTAAGGAATCAAGAACACCACCCTTTATTTTGATCCTGTCATTGACCTCAAACTTGCGAATGGAAACATACTCATGGTCGAAGCTGCAAGCATCTTTTGCAAGCATCCTATCTCTTCATCTGCCATTATTGCTGGCTTACCCAGCCAAAAAAGATAACGTACTGTGCACGGTACCCCAAAACCTCGCTGCGATTTTTTCCCGAAAACCACACAAAGCATTAGGATCTCAATAGCGGCTCGCCAACCCATTTGTAGCGGTCAGACCACTTTCGTTTCGTCTTACGCATCGGACAGCATACTTCAAGCCAAATTTTATTGAGTCCGCAACTACTTTTTCTCATCGCGAAATTTGGTATAAAGGACAAACCTCCGCAAATACGAAATTTGATCAATCTCATTTTTCACCTCATTCCCCTCGTCCATTTTAAGACCTCTATTTTTTTCATTTATCATCTCCTATCCGCCTTGGTACGGCTCCGCCTTTTCAGTCCCTTTGCGGCGGATCTTACGAAAAAAATAATTGTCTATAAAAAAGAGAATGTGTGTGTACCTACTCTTAGCATCTCGACATCCAGCATCAGGACGATCATCATAGGAGCGGCAGGAATACTAAGAACAGGAAAAATCTTTCGGATAGAAATTTCAGAACAACAGTCTTTCGGAAAAGGAAGACAGAGTGCACTCAGGAATCATTGGAATCATCTTTAATACTTCATTAATATTGCTCTTCCGAAGCTTACCAATGCGTAAGCGCGGTCTAGCGGGATACACATCTATAGATTAAGAAAGTTGTTTATCTTTTGTTTCATAATCTCCGAGATAGAATAGATTTTATAATTAATACTTCCTATATCAACGATCGTAACACTCACAACCACTCTTTTTTTGACATTAAACAATATCTTCATCTTCAATATCTCTCCTTTAAACCTTTTCGATACTTCGGACC
>CAZMJG010000072.1:4967-5473 GCA_964566675.1 uncultured Gammaproteobacteria bacterium | reverse complement strand
TTGGACTGACGGACGGATTTATGGCCTATGATTCTTTAAGGTATGCCGGAATGAGTTTAGCTAACTGTTCCTTACGATATTCGCTGCTTGTGAGGCTCTTTTCCGCATTTCGATATTTTGAAAGAAGGGTAGTAATCTCCTTTTTGTGTGCCTTTGTTTGCGAATACGTCAGGAGTTTTTCAAGGGTATCAATGCCTGTACCGATTACATTCCCTTTCTCCAAGGTGTAGTACCCAAGTGACTTTCCGGTACGGGTTAAAACATCCTGTAAGTCCTTTTTCAGTTTGGAGAGAATGTTGGCTGTTGCAACTGACATGGGTGATTTTTTGGGGGTGAAAATTCAGTGAATGCGTGTATTACGGGCACTCTTTTTCAAAAATGAGGGTATCAAGTTCTCGCTAGCTGAACTCGTAAAAAAAGATATGCTTAACCGCAAGAGTTCACCCTATCTGAACTAATGATGAATGTCTGTTATTTGTATTCCCAACTGTCATATATTTGGGTGC
>CAZMJG010000072.1:0-4957 GCA_964566675.1 uncultured Gammaproteobacteria bacterium | reverse complement strand
ATAAAAATGCAATACTTCGATACCAGGTGATTGATAAATGTTTGAGAAATCGTAGCCGTAGATGGACGTGGACTGATATTTTGGATGAGGTTAATATAGCCTTACAGGAAGGATATTTTGGCAACGCCAAGTCTTTAGAAGCCGGGGTTGGGAAAATACAATTTTACGAGGACCTAAAAGACATTGAATACCGGGTCTATACAAGTGAAATCGAAAGGATTCGGGAAGGCAAAAAAGTGTACCTCCGGTACGCTGACCCCACACATTCAATTAATAACCATCCGCTCACAGAAAGTGAAATCAGCAAGTTAAAATCGGCCATTTCAGTATTAACCCGCTTTAGTGGTACACCTCAATCTGAATGGGTGAATGAAATCATTCCGATGATTGAAGCAAAATTGGGGTTGGTGAAAACCGAAACCGAGGTGGTTTCATTTGAAAGCAATCAGGAGTATGTAGGCAGCCATCATCTGCTTCCCTTGTTTAATGCGATTGTGAATAAACGGGTGTTAGGTGTTGAATATCAGGATTTTAAAAGCCCTGAGCCGTATGTTCTTGAAATACATCCATATTATCTCAAACAGTATAATTCACGATGGTTTCTGTTTGGGCATAGTCCTGAAAGAGAACATCCGATACAAAACTTAGCACTTGATCGTATAAAGGCAGTAGATGAAGTAAAGAGAAAGTATATCTCTTCCAGAATAAGCTGGAATGAATACTTCGATGATTTTATTGGTGTAACAAAATTTGACCAGCCGATTGTTGAAGTAAAACTTCTCATTCTTGATACTGAACAGGCGGCATATATCCAAACTAAGCCAATACACCACACCCAAAAGCAGATTAGAAAAGTTTCTGATGGCTATGAAACCAGCATCAGGGTGATACCAAATCTTGAACTTGAAAAATTGATTCTCTCATTTGGTTCGAGGATTAAAGTTCTTTCGCCAAAGTCTTTGAAAGAAAGAATTGCAAAGCATACGCATAAATTATATCAGATGTATCTTTAATATAAAACTAGACTTAAAAAGTAAATTAATGGTTGAAACTTTCAAAAAAGATGATTTAGGTATCGTATTTGAGCTTTTCATTGGAGAAATGAGAGGCTTTATAAGCAGAATAATGAGAGATTACTACGGCGATAGATGGACCAGTAAATTCTGTGATTCCCTTGAAATTAATCAAAAGTCGATTTGGAAGAAAAACGTCAGAAGTGGGCATTCTCCAATGATGCATATTGACTATCTACATTTAAGACCATTTGCCAGTAATAATAGAAATATCTTATTCCCTTATTTCGACAAGGATGCTTATGACCTACCTACATGGTTTAATGAAATTTATGTTGTACGAAATCACATAGCACATTATAAACTAGGTGAATTGCACGAGGACCGTATAACAAAAGCACTTATTAATATGCGTTTAATAACAGGTATTCTTAAAATGGAAGACCTAGAGAAAAAAATACAGGAAACTTTAAATCATAAAATTAACAATGCAGTAATAAAAGCGCAAAAGACCTCCACTAAAACAAATGTAGTGCCAAATAACACAGAAACTAAGTCTATTTTAAAATCACCTAGAGTTGTAACATCTACACCATTAACACTTGAAGAATCCTCCCCGCGATTTCAGAAACTCCTTGCATCTAATTTTAAAGAGGGTTGCCCACAAGACATACTTGAGTCAATTGCGCACAAGGTTTTAATTAGTTATCCACTTACAGGTGCAGAAAGCTATATTTATTGTTTTCCACAATTCCGTGTACGCATAGATGAAATCCAGGAAACTATGAAAGGCGGAAATCCTATAAAAAATCATTCTGATTGGAAACACCAGGCAAGCAACACTGCATCTTCTAATATTCCCGAAATTACTGAATCCTCATCGCGATTTCAGAAACGCCCTACTTCAAATTTCAAAGACAGTTGTCCGAAAGAAGTACTTGAATTAATTGTACGAAGGCTTGCAGATGGCTTGGAATTTACAAGTGCGGAAAAAATAATATTCACTAAACATGGTTTATGGGGTAAAATCGAAAATATTAGGCAGATTATACAGGAAGAACGAGATATGATAAAAAAATTAAATGCACACAACGGATATCTCAGACGGGTAGAAATAATAACAGCCGCTTTAGCTGGGGAAAAAAGAAAAGGCTTGCTATAGATGACAGAGCTAAAATGCATAATTCATAAACTTATTTTTAACATAGGGACTTTTTTATAACCCATTTGCCGGACTTGACATTTAATTCGTTACATGCTATGATTGAACCATAAAGTTATTTCCTAGCACTACGACTACCCTTTAATCCAATTACGCATTTATAACTTTTGGCGTATTTGAAGAGATATAAGCTGCCAGTGGCACCTTTAAGGCACCACCCGGCGCCTCGTATGCTATCCGATTCACCCAAGAGAAATAATATGGGAGACCCAAACGAGTTCAAGGCGTTAGCGAACTCAACACAGCAGTTGGTCTCGGTCTGCTGGTACGGATATAGTATGGTGCTATATGACGATACAAAAAAACCATTCCGTTCATATGCTTTCAATCACAAAGCTGGGTATCGAAGCTCTTTCAAGATTTGCTAAGCAGCTTATTAAACAGCGGAAAGTACCATGTTCATGTATTTATCGTGGACAGTACAATCCCTTGGGAAATCCTTATGATCAAGATGCTTTTGTAACTACATCTTCAACCATACTGGCAAAAGGATATCGATGTCGATTTTGCCAATTCAATGTGGTTTTCAAGGTTTATGGCTGGAGTTGGCAAGGCGGCATTAAAGAAGCCACTTTTTCAGCAAAAGCTACTCTTGGAGGTGTTATAAAAGATATGATTAGCGTTATGCCTGAACTTTCTCATTTCGCTATATTGGAAGTTCATGACGATTGTAATAATCTGTGGGTTTATCGTTATGATAAAAACAGATTATAAAGAGCCAAAATTGATTAGAACTCATAGCCAAACAACGCTATGGGTTTTCTTTTTTTTGTCTTAACAACCAAAGCACTTATGGATAACCCATTCTTGATATTTTCAATTTGCAAACAACAACCCAAGCTGCCGAACCCTCACAGTTCGGCAGCTTTCCGGGCTTTGAAGCATCAAAATGGTAAATCCTCTACCGGTTCCTCTACTTTTTTGGGTGCTGTGGCCTTTCCCTGATGATGAATTTTGATACCATCCACATGGTAGTTTAAGGAGCCTCTGGCTTCCCCTTTCATATCAGTATAGGCATTGACTGATATACGGCCAGTCAGTTCTACAAGGGTTCCCTTGGTCAAGCGTTTGGCTACATCAGGCGTAATCCAATAGGAACATCGTACATAGGTTACAACATCTTCCCATGTATCTGTGCCTTTCTTCTTGTAGCGGTCATTTAAGGCAATGGTGAAGTTTACTACCTTCCTGTCGTCTTTGAGTGTGGTAACGGTTGTATCTTTAGTTACCCGTCCAATAATCATCATAGTGTGTATATTTATAGGTGAATGAATCTAACGGAATAGAGTGAGTTCGTGTGGGTTTACCCTGTTTGGATAGCGGTCATGGCTATGCTTCTTTACGAGAAACTGCACGGTTACATCTGCATGATTGGTGATAGCCCAAGCAGATGTTAAGGCTTTGGAACGGGTAAGGTTACGATTCTTCTGAATGCTCCATGAAAGGCGCATGGTGGTACTAAGACGTGTCGAGTGTGTCATGGTATATGTATATTTTAATGAAATGAACCGGAACATGAGATTTCGCCCGGCAATAGGCAACCGAAATGGAGCGTAGGAAGGAAGACAAGGTTTTCAGAATGAAAATACTACCTCCCTATTGGTGGAGATTTTTGTGCTGAAACCGTGGGCAAACGGAACTTCGTGGAGTGCAGACCTTGCCTGACGTTAATGTGAGTAGGAAATATCTTTGCCGTGAGTGCCGGGGGAAAGGAAATCAGTATATTTATAATAAAAGTAATGCCCAAGACAGTAATAACGCATTGCAATTCATGTGCGAATGACACTAACCATATTGCCTTACATAGTAAGCGACGAATTACCAAAATTGAAGCCGAAAACGGCAAAGTATCAAAGGAAATTCTTGATTACATGATGCTTGAGTGTGCCGGGTGCAACTCTATATCTTTTCTCTGCAGGGAATCTGGCGACTTTTGGATTGATGAAGAAGGAAAACCTGATTACTATGATACCAATTACCCAAAAAGAAACTGGCCAAGCGAATACAACTTTATGAAAGACGAGGATTTAGATATGCTGCCAACAAAAATTGCTAACTTATATAGTCAGGTGGAAGGTGTTTTTGAAAGTGATTCAGCATTATTGGCCGGAATCGGACTGCGGATGCTTGTTGAATCAATTTGTATAGATCAGAAAATAGAGGCTAGGGATTTACAGAAGCGAATTATAAGACTTCAAGAAGAAGGACTGATATCGAAAAACGAACTCCCAATACTCGACAAATTAAGAGAAATCGGGAATACTTCAGCACATGAAATAAAAACCATGCCTATTGACAGGCTTGGGTATGCACTTGATATTATTAATCATGTGTTAAAGGCAATTTATATTTTGCCAAAACTTGATAAGCGCATAATTGTTAAAAAGAAGTAATCTTAGCCAATTATTTTAAACATTCCGGTCAAAGCGCCTGCGGCTAAAAGAAGCATAGCTGTGCCAACAGTTCTTGGCACTGTAGCCTGGCCGGCCCAGCGAGCCGACAGAAGCCACAGGAGACGGAGGTCGGATGTGGCTGCGAGCCCCCACGAGAAGCGGGAAACAAAAGCATGGAATGCGGTTACCCGCATCCTTGAAGGAAGGGAGATACTCTGTTTATATCCCCTTTCCGCGCGAGGCAAGGAGTAATAATACTCATATACTATGTTTAGCTCTCCGCAGTTGAAGTGGGGAGCGCGGCTCGCCAAATTATTGGGAGCGGGTGG